>NZ_SADP02001107.1:0-295 GCF_004010375.2 Mesorhizobium sp. M2E.F.Ca.ET.209.01.1.1
GTCAACACGCTGCCCGGCTTCACCGACATCTCGATGTCCGCCAAGGCGCTGGCGGCGATCGGCATCGGCTACGCGGAGGTCATGGACGCGCTGATCGAGCACGCGCTGGCGCGGCACGGCGTGCGCTGATCCGATCCGGGCAGGCAGCCAGTCGGAAGGCCGGTGCGCCCATTCGGCACGGTTGCCACGCCGGATAAACTGCGCCTTGAACGACGTGTGTTTCACCTCTGGCTAATGTTGTACGCCGGCTCTATATGCCCGATCATGGAGCCGGCAGGAGGGACATGGAATGGCG
>NZ_SADP02001108.1:0-294 GCF_004010375.2 Mesorhizobium sp. M2E.F.Ca.ET.209.01.1.1
ACCGGCGTGTCCGGCGGGAAGGTCGACTGCCCAAACAGAAGTGCCGCAAACAGCACCACGACCAGCACGGCAAGCACGATCCGGCGCATATATTGGTAACCGCCCAACCCTTTGTTGTGGTTGTCGGCAGGGATCTTCACTTCATCGACCATGACCCATCCGATCGCGTTTTGCTCGCGATCGAGGAACTCGATCGGCGAGTGGCGATCGGATTGAAAACAGGCGCCCCGCCGATCGTCGGGACGCCGTGCCCGGCAATTCGGGCGGATTTTAGAGCGGGATGAAACGCAGCCC
>NZ_SADP02001109.1:0-294 GCF_004010375.2 Mesorhizobium sp. M2E.F.Ca.ET.209.01.1.1
GCGGTTGGCGATGTTGCCGAGCGTCTATTGCAGCGTGTCGTTGGTGACGATCACGCCACGCGGCGTGAAGTCCTCGTCCTCATCCAGCTCGGGCGGCCGGCCTTCGAAGAACATCACCACTTTCTGGCCGCCACTCCAGACGCAGGTGAGCGTCCCCTCATCGACCGAAAACGGCCATCCGGCTTCGTTGCCGGCGCGCGCAATCGGCTGCAGCCGCACCTCCGCCACTGTCGGAAAATGGAACATACCTTGTTCCCCCGCCAGCATCAGCGGCATAGCGACAGCCATCTGCGC
>NZ_SADP02001110.1:0-294 GCF_004010375.2 Mesorhizobium sp. M2E.F.Ca.ET.209.01.1.1
AAACATCACGGGCAAGGTGTCCAGCCCTTCCGCTGCTCTGGCGTCATCGCATGGTTGGTGAACTGAAGATTTCGGTCATCGCGGCCGGCGGCACGGCATTCGTGGCAGAAGATCACCTTCACCAGGTCCCAATGCATAGAGCCGTGATCCGGGCCGAGTCGCTTTACCAGTTCCTGGACCGAAGCGCTCCGGGCATCCATGGCGGTCAACCGTTGGTGAAGCGGCGTTATTTGATTTCTCTGACAAAATATGCTGCTTGTCGCGCCCATGAAAAAGCTCTGCCTGATGGTTCTG
>NZ_SADP02001111.1:0-294 GCF_004010375.2 Mesorhizobium sp. M2E.F.Ca.ET.209.01.1.1
TCGCCGCGCCAGCGCAGCGCGCGCCGACGATGATGGCGTCGTAGTGGCCACGCTTGGGAGCGGCCATGAGGGAAATTGCTTTGCTTGCCATGGTCAGTGTCCTCAGGCGGCCTTGCGGCCGTTGCGCTCGAGATGACGCAAGACCGCCGAGCTGGTTTCGGAGGGCAGCGGCACACGCGTGACGCTCAGCCGGATCGACCGGTATCGCGGCGTCGCCTTCCTGGTGTTCCGCTACTTAGCCATGCGACGCGAGCTTTCCAAGCTGAAGCATTGGGCAAGGAACGGGCAATACCG
>NZ_SADP02001112.1:0-294 GCF_004010375.2 Mesorhizobium sp. M2E.F.Ca.ET.209.01.1.1
GTCGCATTAAGATCGCCGGAAGCAGTGGCGTCGCCTGGCGTGCCGTTGGCGACGCCGCTCTTTTCCGTAACGGACGTGTCTTGGGCGCCGTTGAGCGTTATCACCGCGGCGTCGTTGGTGCCGAGGATGTTGATCGTCACCGTGGTCGGGGTGCCGTCGGCGCTGACCACATTGAAGGTGTCGGTGTAGGTGGTGCCGGCGACGAACTCGTCATGCGCCGAGGACGCCGTATAGGTCCAGGCGCCATCGGCATCGATGGCGAAGGTGCCGTAGAGGCCGGCACCGCCGGCCTCT
>NZ_SADP02001113.1:0-294 GCF_004010375.2 Mesorhizobium sp. M2E.F.Ca.ET.209.01.1.1
CCGATCTGGTGGCAGCAGCCTCGTCGTCATGGCCGGTCCTGACGGCGATGAATTCCCCAATCCCGGGGTTTTCCTGGAAGTCGTTCCCGGCAGGAAGATCATCTTCACCGATGCCTGTACCCAGGCGTGGGAGCCGTCGGAAAAACCGTTCATGACCGGCGTGCTGACCTTCGAGGACGAAGGCGAGGGCAAGACCCGCTACATCGCGCGCGTCCGGCACTGGAGCGTCGCCGACCGGCAGCAGCACGAGGCGATGGGTTTTCACGCGGGTTGGGGGCAATGCACCGACCAGCT
>NZ_SADP02000109.1:0-542 GCF_004010375.2 Mesorhizobium sp. M2E.F.Ca.ET.209.01.1.1
TCCTGCCCAGTTCGCGCGGTCAGGTAGCGCGCGGCCTCGACGAAGGGTTCGCTGAGATCGACGCCGGTCACCTCGCAGCCATAGGTCGCCGCCAGGAAGCGGGCGGGACCGCCGACACCCGATCCAACGTCGAGCACCGACATGTCGGCCGTGACGACGGCCAGATTAGCGAGCTCGGCCGTCGCAGCCAGCCCGCGCGTGTGGAATTGGTCGAGCGTGGCCAATTGCTCAGGCTTCAGCCGCTCTTCCTCGGGTCCAAAGACCGCTAGTGCGGCCTTCAATCGGTCGGTCAATCCTGTTGCGCGGTAGTGATCTCGCACGCGATCGAGTTCATCGGTCATTGTCACTTCCCTTTGGTGTTCAAGGCCCGCCCAAGAGATATGGCGGCTTTCTGCGGGCGACTATCCGCGATAATGTCGACGGGTCATGAAGCAGAACTTCACAGTCAGGCATGGCGCGCTCGACGGCATCGAGGCCTTCTTGAGCGTCGCCAAGCATCGCAATTTCCGCAAGGCGGCGGCCGAGCTTGCCGTCACGCCGTC
>NZ_SADP02001114.1:0-294 GCF_004010375.2 Mesorhizobium sp. M2E.F.Ca.ET.209.01.1.1
ACACTGGCATCAGGCCCGCGAAGAAATCGAGCGCGAGGTCAAGGGCGGGGACAAGGGGCTGGGCGAACAGCCGGGCGCCGCGTTGCCCGGCGCGGTGACGATACCGGCCGGCCAACCGGACCCGTTGGCGGCCGAGGCGCTGGCGCGTAAGGCGATGGGCAACCGGCCTGAAGGGCCGCCCGCCGACGATCCGGCGCCGACGAAGGGCAGCCGCCGCAAAGGCTGAGGCCGGTCACATTCAATGTCGAACAGCTGTGGACGAGACTTTTCTCGCCAGGCGAACCCGCGGACGGA
>NZ_SADP02001115.1:0-254 GCF_004010375.2 Mesorhizobium sp. M2E.F.Ca.ET.209.01.1.1
ACCCATAGACCATTGGGGCATCGTCGGGGCTGAAGGCGACGCCGTGGCGCTTGCAGGCCCGCTCGAGTGAATTGTAGACGACGTCGGCATAAGGCTTCCAGTCGCCCAGGATCTCGTCCAGCCGATAGGCCGCGAAGTTCTTGATGAACTCCTGCATGCGCGGCTCGTCAAGCCGGCTGCCGTAGAGGTCGCGCGCCGCTTCCGCCATCTGGAAAAAGGTCAACGTGCCGTAGCAGTCGAAGGTAATGTATTTG
>NZ_SADP02001116.1:0-294 GCF_004010375.2 Mesorhizobium sp. M2E.F.Ca.ET.209.01.1.1
GCGCCGTAGCGCAGCGCGTTGTCCAGCAGGTTGCCCAGCGCCTCGCGCAGCAGCTGCGGATCACCTTGCACCTGCACACCGTCGTCGGGTCCGTCGTAACCCAGGTCCACGTCGGCCGCCAACGCACGGTCGGCGTAGCGCTCGACCACGCCCCGCGCCAGCGCGGCCAGGTCCGGTGCGCGACCGGCGCGGTCCAGCGGGTGGCCCTTGGGCACCACCACCAGCCGCCGCCAGCGGAACAGGGGAACCGCGATGCCATCGGTCGGTTCGCCGCCAGCGGTGCTGATGATCGCG
>NZ_SADP02001117.1:0-294 GCF_004010375.2 Mesorhizobium sp. M2E.F.Ca.ET.209.01.1.1
CGGCAAGGTTAGCTTTTTCAGGGCTTGCCGAACGCCGCCCTCAGCGTCTCGAACGGTGCCAGCGCGCCGGCCACGGTGCCCACCAGATCATCGAAATTGCCGCTGTACCAGTAGCCGTTGTCCTTGGCCGGGTACAGGGTGAAGGTGCCGCTGACCGGCACGCGCGCGCCGCTCCGCAGCGCCTGCGTGTAGGCGTCGGTGAACTGCTTGCGCGCGGCCGGGCTGGCATCGGCTGCAAGACTGGCGGCGAACAACGGGCGCACGTTGCCCAGGTCGGGCACCTGGCAGCTGAAG
>NZ_SADP02001118.1:0-293 GCF_004010375.2 Mesorhizobium sp. M2E.F.Ca.ET.209.01.1.1
TTCAACAACAAGCTTCCAGCAGGGGAATAACCATGACTCTTCGCAATGCACTGAAATCCGCCATCGCGGCAGCCATGATGCTCGGCACCGCCGGCCTCGCCACCCAGGCCAAGGCCGACGCCGTCGACAACATCACCAAGGCCGGCGCCATCAATGTCGGCATCTTCTCGGACTTCCCGCCCTTCTCCTCGGCCAGCGCCGATATGAGCATCAAGGGCTATGACATCGACGTGGCGCAGGCGATCGCCGATTCGCTCAAGGTGAAGCTCAACCTGGCCGGTGACGCTGACCAG
>NZ_SADP02001119.1:0-293 GCF_004010375.2 Mesorhizobium sp. M2E.F.Ca.ET.209.01.1.1
AGGCCGGCCGGACTGGCACGAGCAAGTGCAATATGCCGGGCAGGCGGTGGTCGCGCACTGCCACTGAAGGCGTTACCTGCGTTCAGCCAGTCGGCTTTTCAGGCAACCCCGACGCGGATGCCGCGTTGGGGATGGCGGAGGGGCTGTTTCGGATCGGAGTTTTGAGATGAAAACGCTGCTGCCCCTGGTCGCCGTCGCGCTGTTTGCCGGCGCGCCCGCCGCGCTCGCCCAGTCGGACGATACCAATACGGATGCCGTGGGACCAATGTTGACCGACAACAAGGTCGACACCC
>NZ_SADP02001120.1:0-293 GCF_004010375.2 Mesorhizobium sp. M2E.F.Ca.ET.209.01.1.1
ATCCGTAGCGCCGCTGCGCAGTCGATCGAGCTCACCCTCGCCGAAGCGCTGGTAGGAAAAGGGTTCGGTCGTCCAGCCCTCGGTCTCGATGACCCCGGGCTCAAGGCTCTGCACGTTGCCGGTCAGGATCTGGCCGTTGGCGTCGGCGATCAGATAGAGGTTGGCGCCAGGCTGGCGGGAGCGGTTCTCGACCACGCGCACCAGCACCGGCAGGCCGCCGCGCTGATAGGCGCGGGCCAGACCCAGCACCTCGTCATTGATGGTCTCCTGCGTCTGCGCGGTCAGCATGCGCG
>NZ_SADP02001121.1:0-293 GCF_004010375.2 Mesorhizobium sp. M2E.F.Ca.ET.209.01.1.1
CCACGAGCGTCTTTACGCCTGACGCCTCCCAGGAGAGTTCCTTCAGAGCGTCCGCGCCCCGGGCGACGGCGAGCACGGTTGCTCCCTCGCTCAGCGCCGCCTTCACGATGGAGCGGCCGACGCCCCGGCTGCCTCCGACGACGACGACATTTTGACCTTGCAACGATCCCATGGTTCACCTCGCTGTTCCGGCCCGGAGGAATTCCGGCGCCTGATGATCAGGACAGCCGAGGCGGGTGGAATTCATCGATACGTCGGTAAAAATCTTTCCGGGGCGCCTGTCAGGCGGCTCT
>NZ_SADP02001122.1:0-293 GCF_004010375.2 Mesorhizobium sp. M2E.F.Ca.ET.209.01.1.1
CGATCTGCACGAAGGAGCCGAGCATGGCCTCGACGCAGAAGGAACCGCTGCCTTGCATCGGCACGCAGTCGAATTCGTCTCTGGCGTCGCCGGTGAGCGCCAGCAGGCGGCGACGCAGATCGGCCGTCATGGCGCGGAAATCGCCATCCCAGGAGCCCCAGTCGCGCAGCATCGCCTGCTTGACGGCGTAGGAGGTGGTGAGCGGGCCAGGCGTCAGCAGATAGGGTTCGCCCAGCGCCGGCGCATCCAGCGGCTTTGTTGCCGCAAATTTCGTCTCAGCGCGCATGCCGCCC
>NZ_SADP02001123.1:0-293 GCF_004010375.2 Mesorhizobium sp. M2E.F.Ca.ET.209.01.1.1
CAGGGTTGCCGGGTCGGGGCGCTCGCGCTCGGGCACGTCGGCCCTGGCGGTGCCGATGTGGATGAAGCCGGCGATGCGTTCGCCCTCGACCAGGCCCAGGTGGGCCTGCACGACCGGATCGAAGGCCATCCAGGCCGTCAGCCACTGTGCGCCGAAGCCCAGCGCCTGCGCGGCCTGCAGCAGGGCGAAGCAGACGCAGCCGGCGGTCATCAGCTGCTCCTGCTCGGGCACCTTCGGGTCCGGGCGCGGGCTGGCCACCACCACGATCACCAGCGGGGCGTGGCTGAAACGCT
>NZ_SADP02000110.1:0-542 GCF_004010375.2 Mesorhizobium sp. M2E.F.Ca.ET.209.01.1.1
AAGCTGCGCTGACGTTGCGTCAACTGCCACCAGATCGGGAAAGATCACCTCATAACAGATAAATGGCAGGGCACGAATGCCACCCGGCAGCGTGATGGGATGACGCTCGTTGCCAGCCGTGAACGTCATCGGCCCAGCGACGAGCTGTTCGATGCCGAAACGGCCGAGCAGGTCGGCAAAAGGCAGGTACTCGCCGAACGGCACCAGATGAACCTTGTCCACGGCATCGGCGATCTCGCCCTTGTCGTTGATCGCCACGACGGAGTTGTAGTAGCGGCTGTCGGGGCTTGCCGCCGAGCCGCCCTCTTCGCGCACGACGCCAGCGATCAGCATCTGGCCGTCGCCCAGCATGTCGCCCAGCGCCGTCAAGGCATCGGGGCGCTCGGTGAAAAGGAACGGCACCGAGGTTTCCGGCCAGAGAATCAGTTGCGGTCTTTCGTGACCTGGATCCGGCGCCTTGGAAGACAGGCCCAGCAAGGTGCCGGGACGGACTGGGCGCGCCGCCTCAAGATGCGACAGCGATTTTGCCTTGCTTGCAGGAG
>NZ_SADP02001124.1:0-293 GCF_004010375.2 Mesorhizobium sp. M2E.F.Ca.ET.209.01.1.1
GCGAAAAGCAGAAGCCCCGGACGGCGGAAAACCGCGTCAGCCAGGCGATGTTCGAGGGCCATCAGAAGAACCAGCCTGTGCGCGAAGTGCCCGAGATCGAGATCGACGCGCGGCTGACCTTTTCCGGCAATGAGGTGCTGCGGGCCAAGGATTTTGCCCAGATGGACGCCGGCGAGATGGCGGAGGCCAAGAAGGCGATCGCGGCCTTGCGGCTGCCCTTCGACCTTGTCCGCACGCGGCGCTTCAAGGTGGACGCGCAGGGGCGCCGCATCGATCCGCGCGCCATGATGCGC
>NZ_SADP02001125.1:0-293 GCF_004010375.2 Mesorhizobium sp. M2E.F.Ca.ET.209.01.1.1
CGCTGGCCGGAACCGGATCGGTGCCAAAGCTGGCCGAGCCGGAGGCGATCTTTACGTAGCTGCCGTTGCCGTTCGGGATCCCCGAGACGACGTCGAAGACGGAAGTCGACTGCAGGCTGTTCGTCACCAGGTGGAAGTCGTAGTTGCCGTCCGCCCCGGCGGCGAGCGTGAAGTACTCGTTGGTACCCGTGGCGCCCTGCGCATCGGCAAGCGTCGTATAGGCGGTCATCTGCGATGTATGCGTCGCCGCGTCGTAATGGGCGTATTCGTAGAATGTGTAGAGGGTTGTGAGA
>NZ_SADP02001126.1:0-269 GCF_004010375.2 Mesorhizobium sp. M2E.F.Ca.ET.209.01.1.1
GAGAAGGAGAGGGCGCGCTTCACTCGTGCGCCTCAACATACTTCGCCACGGCTTCGGGCTCGGGTACCTCAAACCCGTCAGCGCGCAGGCCTTCGATGTGAAAGCGCATTGCTTCACGGATTGCGATCTTCACATCCGCCGTCGTGGCGCCGGTTGGAATGCAGCCCGGCAGGTCCGGCACATATGCAGAAAACTTGTCTCCGGCTTTTTCGATGATCACAGCATAAAGCATTGCACTATGTCCTTGCCTACCAGTCGAGGCTCAGGCC
>NZ_SADP02001127.1:0-293 GCF_004010375.2 Mesorhizobium sp. M2E.F.Ca.ET.209.01.1.1
GGCATAGATGCTCATTAACGCAGCGTGTCCAGCGCCCTCTGCGCAGCGATGAGGTCGACGACCGGATATCTGGTTTCAAACGCGTCGATCACGGATCGTAGCCGCGTCTCGGCATCATTGACGCGACCTTGTCGCGCGAGAACTGGTGCTAGTTGCGTTGTGGCGCGAAGCTCGAAGAATCTCGCTTGCTGCCGACGGGCAGTAGCAATCGCTGTTTCGAATAGGCGCGCGGCACCAGCTAAGTCACCACTGGCCGCGGAAATTTGGCCACGGAGCCGCATGCATTCTGCCAG
>NZ_SADP02001128.1:0-293 GCF_004010375.2 Mesorhizobium sp. M2E.F.Ca.ET.209.01.1.1
CCAGGTTATCGACCTGGGCACCCAGACCAACGAATACCAGGGCGAAGTCAGCACTGTCCGGCAAATCCGCCTTGCCTGGGAACTGACCGGCGACGACCGGCTTGGCAGCGGCGCCAGCTTCCAGATGAAGAACAAGGAGCCGTTCCTGGTCACGGAAATCGTCACCCTCAGCCTGAATGAGCGCGCGAACCTCCGCCGCTTGCTGGAGGGCTGGCGCGGGCGTCCGTTCACCGAAGACGAGCTTAAGGGGTTCGATATCGTGAACCTGCTGGGCAAGCCCTGCTTGCTAGACA
>NZ_SADP02001129.1:0-293 GCF_004010375.2 Mesorhizobium sp. M2E.F.Ca.ET.209.01.1.1
CGCAATCACCCAGGGACCGTCCGTCCGCCGATCCGTTCTCCGACCTTGCCCGCCATCTCAAGGGAAAGCAGAATGTCGAACCAGGAGACTGAACGCCAGTACACGGAGCGCCTCCTGAACGAGATGATCGCCGAGGCGAACGCCGCGGAGCAGGCTCGAGCGGAGGAGGCCAGGGTCGCCAAAGCAAACGCCGCCGGCGCCATTGCTGCCAGGACCGCGGCTGTTCTGGCCAGGGCCGTCAAACCGGCTCTCCCCAGATCCGAACCTGTTCTGGGCCGGACCGCCCTTTCATC
>NZ_SADP02001130.1:0-293 GCF_004010375.2 Mesorhizobium sp. M2E.F.Ca.ET.209.01.1.1
GGTACCTGCGATACAGAAGTCGTACTTGGCGCTGTGGAGCACTGGGGGCTCGAAGTTGCGCTTACGCGCTTTGTCGGCATGTTTGCGTTCGGACTGTGGGACGCAAAAACGAGAACGCTTCATCTCGCCCGCGATCGGATGGGAGAAAAGCCGATCTACGTCGCCCCGACGCGCCATGCCCTGGTTTTTGGCTCCGAACTCAAGGCCATTAGGTGCTTACCGGATTTCCATCCGGAACTCGATCTCGCTGCCGCTAGAGCCATGCTCTCAACGGGATGGGTGCCGGATGACAG
>NZ_SADP02001131.1:0-293 GCF_004010375.2 Mesorhizobium sp. M2E.F.Ca.ET.209.01.1.1
CCGAGCTCGCCGGCCAGCGCTTTCTGCAAGAGCGGCAGCGCCCGTTCGGCCATGCCGCGGCCGACGCCGATCACCTGCGCCGCCTCGCCGCTGTCGCCGACGAGACGTTCGATGATCAAGGCCCGCGTTTCTGACGGACTGCCCGGACTTGTCATGACGGCAAGCGGTCCTGTCTGGGATCGAGCATGCTCAGGCCGCCTTCTTCTCGGCGGCGCCGGCGTTCATGGTGCTCTGCTCGACGGCATCGATTGTCGGACGCTCGTAGGAAGAGATGGTCTTGCGGCCGAATTCGA
>NZ_SADP02001132.1:0-293 GCF_004010375.2 Mesorhizobium sp. M2E.F.Ca.ET.209.01.1.1
AACTCAAGCCTCGCGCGGCGGAAGAGGTGCGCGGGTCTTTTGCACGGTAGCAACTACCCCTTGTGATAAACCTCCTGCAGCCCATAGACCGGCGTCGGCAGACCGACCTGCCTGGCTTTGAGCTGCAGTGACAGATACTGTGAATAGTGCCGCGACTGGTGCAGGTTGCCCCCGTGGAACCATAGCGCTTCCTGCTGCGTCGGCTTCCACATGTTGCGCTGCTCGCCTTCCCATGGGCCTGGATCCTTGGTGGTGGAGGAGCCGAGGCCCCAGACCTTGCCGACCTTGTCCGC
>NZ_SADP02001133.1:0-293 GCF_004010375.2 Mesorhizobium sp. M2E.F.Ca.ET.209.01.1.1
CCGTCGCCGCCGAGCGCGCGCGCCTGGGCGCGCTGTGGGCAACCCCGGCCAATGCACTGGGCCGCGAGGAACAGGACACGCTGGGCGTTGCGGTCAGCCGCGAAACCAACGTGCTGAACCTGATCAAGCGCCCCGAACTGGATTACGCGCAGCTGATGCAGGTGCCGTCACTGGGCCCGGCGGTGGCCGACGCCAAGGTGGCCGAGCAGGTGGAGATCGGCGTGAAGTACGCCGGCTACCTGGACCGCCAGCGCGAGGAGATCGAGCGCCAGCAGCGGCATGAAGCCCCGCCG
>NZ_SADP02000111.1:0-541 GCF_004010375.2 Mesorhizobium sp. M2E.F.Ca.ET.209.01.1.1
CGCGTTCCTGTTCACCACCTCGATCGAGAACAACATCGCCTATGGCAATCCCTGGGCGCGCGAGACCCGCATCGGCCAGGCCGCCGAGTATGCCCAGCTGCACAACTATATCATCGGCCTTCCAGCCGGCTACACCACGGTCGTCGGCGAACGTGGCGCGTCGCTTTCCGGCGGCCAGCGGCAGCGCCTGACCATAGCGCGCAGCCTGATGTTGCGGCCATCGGTGCTGGTCTTCGACCATTCCACGGCCGCCGTCGACGCCGGCACCGAGCAGCGTATACGAGCGGCGATGAAGCGCTTCGCCCGGGATCGCGTGACGCTGATCATCTCGCATCGGCTGAGTTCGCTGATGCATGCCGACCAGATCCTTTTCGTCGAGGGCGGGCGGATCGTGGAACGCGGCACGCATGAGGAATTGCTGGCGCTCGGCGGACGCTACCGCGCGCTTTACGACCTGCAGCTACGGCCGGACGACGATCGGCTCGAGGGAGCCGCCTGATGTCGACGCAGGACGACGACGAGAAGGAAGACACAAGCGGAC
>NZ_SADP02001134.1:0-292 GCF_004010375.2 Mesorhizobium sp. M2E.F.Ca.ET.209.01.1.1
GCGATGCGCCCCCGGGTGCTTTTTGGCTTTGCGCTTTTGCTTGGCGACCCGGCGCGAACGCACTACCTCTCGGTTCGACCCCCGAACCGAGATCGAAGGACGGCAGATGTTTGAATCCCTCCAGGAGCGCCTTGGCTCCATCCTGAACGGCCTGACCGGCCGCGGCGCGCTGTCCGAGGCGGATGTCTCGGCGGCGCTGCGCGAGGTGCGCCGTGCGCTGCTCGAGGCCGACGTCGCGCTGGAAGTGGTTCGCTCCTTCACCGACAAGGTGCGCGAAAAGGCGGTCGGCGCC
>NZ_SADP02001135.1:0-258 GCF_004010375.2 Mesorhizobium sp. M2E.F.Ca.ET.209.01.1.1
CCGGGTTGTCGGCCGCCCTTGGGTGCCTTGGCGTCCTCGGAATGCTCGGCGATCGCCGGTCCGGCCCCCGACACTTTCTCGGTTGCCGGCGATGGGGTTGCCGGTTTGGGTTGCGGATCGGGAATGTTCTGCGACGTGTTTGAGACGGTGGAATCGGGCATGTTCGTGCTCCGGCGTTGAACGCAGATCAACTTTGGAGGCGGTTCTAAGTTCCGAAGCCGGCGAGGCATGGTGAGCCATCGCTCCGATCGACGCCCT
>NZ_SADP02001136.1:0-292 GCF_004010375.2 Mesorhizobium sp. M2E.F.Ca.ET.209.01.1.1
CCGCGGCCCTGACCGGCGATGCTGTTGCGCTGGCGACGCCGCCGGGCGCCCCCGCGACGCAAACCACGCTGGCGACTCAAAGCGCGCTTTTGCCGCCGCCCGTCCAGCCGGGCGCTGCCTTGCCGGCGCAGCCGGCAGCTTTCGCCGGCTCGACGCCGATGGCCGGCCAATTCCCGCCGCCGCCGGTGCTGACGGCGGGCGGCTCGCCGACCGGTCCAGGATCCATAAAGCAAGCGGGGTCCATCAAGCAGGTGGTCTACACGACCGCGGGCGTTGCCATGCCGGTCACCGG
>NZ_SADP02001137.1:0-292 GCF_004010375.2 Mesorhizobium sp. M2E.F.Ca.ET.209.01.1.1
GCCGTCGGGCGAGATGATCAGCCCGGCAAAGGACAGTTTCCCGCCCGACACCGTCGCATGGCCGGCGATCGGTGTGCGGCACGAGCCGTCGAGCGCGGCCAGAAACGCTCGTTCGCAGGCCAAGGCCTGGCCCGTCGGCACGTGATGGATCGCCGCAAGCATTGTCTCGATATCACGGTCGCCGACGCGCGTTTCGATGCCGATCGCGCCTTGTCCCGGCGCCGGCGGAAAATCCTCCAGCGGCATCAGGTCGGTAATCACGCCTTCGAGCCCGAGCCGCTTCAGCCCGGCA
>NZ_SADP02001138.1:0-292 GCF_004010375.2 Mesorhizobium sp. M2E.F.Ca.ET.209.01.1.1
GCGGCTGACAAGCTGAGAATGCTGGTCGAGGACAATGGCGGCACGGTCGTGCTGGCCGCCGACCCGGCGCGCATCCCGCGCGCCACCAAGAACCAGGCCGAGATCGCCGGCAGCCGCGCCGCGCATCGCCGCGACGGCGCCGCGGTCGCCAAGCTGCTATGCTGGCTCGACCGCCAGAAGCCCGGCACGCTGGACGAAATAGCCGTCGTCACCAGGCTCGAGGAGGTGCGCCGGCAGACCGGCGAGGAAACGCAGATGCCGCTGCGCGACGTGTCCTTCGACACGATTTCCG
>NZ_SADP02001139.1:0-292 GCF_004010375.2 Mesorhizobium sp. M2E.F.Ca.ET.209.01.1.1
GGCCGAGGCGCTGGCAAAAAAACTTTGATTTGGCCCCGATCGATGGCATAAGGCCGCCCTTAAACAGTTTAAAAAACGACGGGGAGCGAAAGCCTGGCACAGAAAATCAAGCTGTCGACGATCGCGGATGCGCTTGGCGTGTCCACGGCCACCGTGTCGCTGGCACTGCGCGACAGCCCGCTGGTTGCCGGCTCGACGCGAGATCGCATCAAGGAACATGCGCGCGCCATCGGCTATATCTACAACCGGCGCGCCGCCAGCCTGCGCACCTCGCGCTCGGGCATTGTCGGTG
>NZ_SADP02001140.1:0-292 GCF_004010375.2 Mesorhizobium sp. M2E.F.Ca.ET.209.01.1.1
CCTGGATTGAGTTTGAGCGAGGCGGGCAGCAAGGTGCCCTGGGTCACATCGATTGACCCGAAGGTTCGGTCCGCCCATTCGAGATTGGCCAATTTGGTGCGTTGGAGTAGCGCCTCGTGCGCCTGGGTGGTCGAGATATAATGATGAATATGCAGCGCGTAATTCTCGACGATCGGAAAGGTCTTTCCCTGTGCCTCAACCGCCTTGCGCGCACCGATCAGCATGTCGTTGAATTTTTGCAGCTTGCCCTTCCACTCGACATCCTTGAAGCGAATGAAGGTCGTACCGAAAC
>NZ_SADP02001141.1:0-292 GCF_004010375.2 Mesorhizobium sp. M2E.F.Ca.ET.209.01.1.1
CCGACATCCACCAGAACTGGTCGCGGCGGCTGGAACAGGCGGTGGACGCGCTGCCGCGCTTCCCCTGGGAAACCCTGGACCGGTAGTGCCGGCCGCTGGCCGGCAACCGCGTTGATCCACCACACAGGGATGCCGGCCAGCGGCCGGCACTACCGCGAGATCAGCCCAGCGCTTCGGCCGCCGCGCGGAAGATCGGCTGCATCTGCAGCGGCAGGAACAGGCAGTGGATGCGTTGCCGCGATTCCCCTGGGAAACCCTCGAGCAGTAGAGCCGACGCACGGGCGACGAGCGC
>NZ_SADP02001142.1:0-292 GCF_004010375.2 Mesorhizobium sp. M2E.F.Ca.ET.209.01.1.1
GGCGCATCCCGGCAAGCAGGTTGCGCGCCCTCTCCTCGACGTCCTTGCGCGGTTCCTTCAAAACCTGGATCGGCGCCATGGCGACGTTTTCCAGCACGGTCTTATGCGGGAACAGATTGTACTGCTGAAACACCATGCCGACGCGATGGCGCAGCGCCACCTTGTCGACCTTCGGATCGGTGACCGTGATGTCGCCCAATTGGATCACGCCGTGATCGACCGGGGTCAGGCCGTTGATGGTTCTGAGGATCGTCGACTTGCCGGAACCCGACGGGCCGATGATGGCCGCGAC
>NZ_SADP02001143.1:0-292 GCF_004010375.2 Mesorhizobium sp. M2E.F.Ca.ET.209.01.1.1
CGTGCGCCATCTGCGCCAGCTCTATCCCGGCGTCAACGTCATCGAGGGCGATGCCTTCAACCTCAACGCCACGCTTGGCGAGAGGCGCGGGATGATCTTCGATAGCGTCGTTTCCGGGGTGCCGCTGCTCAACTTCCCGGTCGCCCAGCGTATCGCCTATATCGAAAGCCTGCTCGATCGCATCCCGGCCGGACGGCCGATCGTCCAGCTGACATATGGTCCGATGTCGCCGATCTCGGCGGGCCGGGGAGACTACACGGTCAAGCATTTCGCATTTATCTTCCGGAACATC
>NZ_SADP02000112.1:0-500 GCF_004010375.2 Mesorhizobium sp. M2E.F.Ca.ET.209.01.1.1
GCTTGGGCTACGCCATAGACAATTGGATGCCATACGTGACCGGCGGCTTGGCCCTCGGGGATATTCACACCAAATTCGAAGATGGCCCCGCTACGGACTCAAAGTCTCAAGTTAAGGCTGGCTGGACCCTCGGTGCTGGTGTCGCGTACGCCATCAACAAAAACTGGTTTGCTCAAGTCGACTATCGATACACCGATTTCGGCAAGGTGACGACCGCCACCACCACTACAGACTCTGCGTTTGTTGAGCACGAACACGTCAAGACCAATGAGGTCAGGATCGGCATCGCCTATAAATTCTGACAGCTGCCTGCGGCGGGCCTGACGGACCACATGGCCGGCGACGCTTGAAAAAGCAGCGCCGGCCGAACTACGAGGCGGCAGCTGGGGTGCGTCCCGCTGACGTTGCCAGGGCCGGCAGACGTTCGTGTTCCTGAAACAGAAGCGGCACCGTCAATCCTCTGTCCCCACGATCGACCGGCCCCACTTCTCAGGTCCCCC
>NZ_SADP02001144.1:0-292 GCF_004010375.2 Mesorhizobium sp. M2E.F.Ca.ET.209.01.1.1
TTTCAGGATCGCCGGATAGCCGTAGTTCCAGACCGGAAACGACAGCACCAGCGCCTCGGCCTTGCACAGCCTTTCGACATAGCTGGCGACCGCGTCGGCCGGACTGCGCTGGTCGTGATAGCCGAGCCGCTCTGTTCGCGTCAGCCGCGGATCGAAATCCTCCGCATAGAGATCGCAATCGTCGATCGTGTGACCCGCCGCGGAGAGCCGCTCGACGATCGTCCGATGCAGGCCCGCGTTGAAGCTGGTCTTCACCGGATGGGCGTACAGCACGAGGATGTTCATCAGCCCG
>NZ_SADP02001145.1:0-292 GCF_004010375.2 Mesorhizobium sp. M2E.F.Ca.ET.209.01.1.1
GGGCAGAAGCCCGCCGGACTTTCGGTCGACGCCGGCGCGATGAGCATGGTGACCGCGGCCGCGGCACTAGCAAACGGCACCAGCCAGGTTGCGGTCAATCTCGGGGCAACCGTACCCGGGCTGACGTCGACGACGCTCCAGGTGGCCATCGGCGAGCCCATGCAGTCCTCGCCCTGGCTGGCGGTCGGCGAAGTGGGAACCGTGTTGCGCACCGCGCAGACCCGCATCAAGCTCAACGCCAGCGTCACGGTCGGCACACCGACCCTTGGCGGCGGCATCAAGCTGCTCGCCG
>NZ_SADP02001146.1:0-292 GCF_004010375.2 Mesorhizobium sp. M2E.F.Ca.ET.209.01.1.1
ATCGACGAGGCCGACGACATCGAGGTCATCGACCTCACCCCCAACGATCTGATCAAGCGGCTTCACGAAGGCAAGGTCTATTTCCCGCAAACCGCCCAGCGCGCGATCGAGAACTACTTCTCGCCCGGCAACCTGACGGCGCTGCGCGAGCTGGCGCTGAGGCGGACTGCCCAGCGCGTGGACGAGCAACTACTCAGCCACATGCAGTCCCACGCCATCCAGGGTCCGTGGGCGGCGGGCGAAAGGGTGCTCGTCTGCGTCGATGCGCGTCCAGGCGGGGCAGCCCGCATTC
>NZ_SADP02001147.1:0-292 GCF_004010375.2 Mesorhizobium sp. M2E.F.Ca.ET.209.01.1.1
TTGCCCCGCAAGCCGGTGTTGGTCGGGCTCACGGCTTCATTCGTCGTCGGCAACCTGTTCTGCGCCATCGCGCCTGATTACTGGACGCTGATGGCCGCGCGTGTCTTCACCGCTCTTGGGCACGGGGCTTTCTTCGGCATCGGCTCGGTCGTTGCGGCCAGCCTGGTCACGCGCAACAAACGCGACAGCGCCATGGCGCTGATGTTTGCCGGGCTGACGCTTTCCAACATCCTCGGCGTTCCCGCTGGCACGGCGCTCGGCGAGGCTTTCGGCTGGCGGGCCACCTTCTTGG
>NZ_SADP02001148.1:0-292 GCF_004010375.2 Mesorhizobium sp. M2E.F.Ca.ET.209.01.1.1
GCTGGTCGCGGCAATCCTTGCCTCGGCGCTCGGCTTTATCGACGGTTCGATCCTGGCGATCGCGATTCCGGCGCTGCGCGTCGATCTCGGCGCCAGCCTTGCCGAGGCGCAGTGGATCTCCAATGCCTATGCGCTGACGCTCTCGGCGCTGATCCTCGCCGGCGGTGCTGCAGGCGACCGGTTCGGGCTCCGCCGTGCTTTCGTGGCCGGCATTGCGCTGTTCGTCGCGGCCTCGCTTGCCTGTGCGGTGGCGCCGAACGCTGTCGTGCTGCTCGCTTTTCGCGCTCTCCAG
>NZ_SADP02001149.1:0-291 GCF_004010375.2 Mesorhizobium sp. M2E.F.Ca.ET.209.01.1.1
AAGATGATGACGCTCTACATGCTGTTCGAGGCGATGGAGAGCGGCCGGGTAACCAAAGAGACGCAGATCCCGGTTTCCGCGCATGCCGCCTCGCAGCCGCCGACCAAGCTCCGCTTCCGGCGCGGCGAGACGATCGACGTCGATTCCGCCATCCGCGCCATGGTGGTGAAGTCGGCGAACGACGTGGCGGTGGCGGTGGGCGAATATCTGGGCGGCGGCTCGGAGGACCAGTTCGCCGCCATGATGACCGCCAAGGCGCGCTCGCTCGGCATGACCGGCACCAGTTTCCGC
>NZ_SADP02001150.1:0-291 GCF_004010375.2 Mesorhizobium sp. M2E.F.Ca.ET.209.01.1.1
GCGGCCCTGCACCTGCTTGGAGCCGATCAGATTGGCCGCCTCGACCACGCCCGGCCAGGCCTTGCGCACCGCCTTGTTCTCGCCCAGCACAGCGCAGGGCACCGCGGCGCCGATCCGGAAGCCGTCGGCCGTTTCGGTGATGTCGGCCAGGCCGCTTATCGCCTTGATGTCGACGATCAGCTCGGGCTCGATGAAGCCGCCCTTCATCCTCACCAAAAGGTCACTGCCCCCGGCGAGGATCGCGGCGGGGCCTACCGCCTTGGCGAGCTCGCCAACGGCATCTTCGATTGA
>NZ_SADP02001151.1:0-291 GCF_004010375.2 Mesorhizobium sp. M2E.F.Ca.ET.209.01.1.1
GACCGTCCGGACAGCATCCGGTATCGTAAGGATCCGTCGGCGGATGGTCCCGGCGCTGGCGATCGCCCTCGCGGCCTCGCTCGCCGGCTGTGCCAATCGCGACAGCATCACGGTCGGGTCAATCCCGGACGATTATCGCACCACCCATCCGATCGTCATCGCCGAGAAGAACCAGAAGATCGACCTGCCGGTCGGCGCCGGCGATCGCGGCATGACGGGCGCGCAGCGCGATGCGCTGCTCGGCTTCCTCGACGGCTACGACAAGAGCGCCGCGCCGACGCTGACGATCGC
>NZ_SADP02001152.1:0-291 GCF_004010375.2 Mesorhizobium sp. M2E.F.Ca.ET.209.01.1.1
GGCGCCGCCGCCGTCTTGTCCGCCGGAGCGGCAGCAGGAGCCGTCGCGGTGGCGGGGGCGGTTGCCGCCGGCTCGTTCGATGCCGTCGTGGCCGGCACCGGATCAGAAGCCTTGCGGTTGAAGTCCGGCTGCGCCTGCAGTTCTTCCTTGGTGGTCTGCGCAACCAGCCAGCGGTCGCCATTCTTCTGTGCCCACTGCGCCTTGGCGAAATCATAGGCGACGTTCTTCTCGCCCATGCCGAGGAAGCCGCCCACGCCAATAATCAGCGACTGCGCCTTGCCCTCCTTGGTC
>NZ_SADP02001153.1:0-291 GCF_004010375.2 Mesorhizobium sp. M2E.F.Ca.ET.209.01.1.1
GGAGCGAACGGGAAATAGCGCGTTCCGAACGGGTTGTCCCTGAGGGCGGGAAGATATTGGGTGAAGTGCCGGAAAGCGTCAGGCCCCAGGTAAAGCAAGTGGCTGCCGCCCGCGGCGAGCGTGTATCCACCATCCTGCCTGCGCCTAAAAGCGATATGGTTGTCGGCGGCCGCGCCCGCATAGATTTCAGGCAAGGGCTCCGTTGCGGCTGTGGTTACCCGGACGCTGAGCTGGGGGATGGACACGCCGTGCCTCGCCAGGAACAGGGAAGACCAGGCGCCGCCGGCGACC
>NZ_SADP02000113.1:0-539 GCF_004010375.2 Mesorhizobium sp. M2E.F.Ca.ET.209.01.1.1
GGAAGATGCGCGTTTCACCTCCGAGGGTACCATCGATGGCACTATTTACGCCGTGCCGAAGAACTGGGGCACGACCGG
Organism: Mesorhizobium sp. M2E.F.Ca.ET.209.01.1.1; assembly: GCF_004010375.2. Taxonomy (NCBI): domain Bacteria; kingdom Pseudomonadati; phylum Pseudomonadota; class Alphaproteobacteria; order Hyphomicrobiales; family Phyllobacteriaceae; genus Mesorhizobium; species Mesorhizobium sp. M2E.F.Ca.ET.209.01.1.1. Next base: position 79 of record NZ_SADP02000113.1, read on the forward strand.
CTTTGCCGTCAACACCAAGAAGCTCTCCAAGCCGATGACGAGCTGGAAGGAGTTCTGGGATACGGCGATGGCCGAGGGCGACGGCCGCACCATGGTGCATGACTACCAGCTGACGACGATCGGCAATGCGCTGAAATATTACGGCTATTCGTTCAACTCGCTGAAGCAGGACGAACTCGCCAAGGCCGAGGAACTGCTGCTCAAGGTCAAGCCGCATCTGTTCGCGGTGTCGAGCGACTATCAGCCCGGAATGCGCGCCGGAGATGCCTGGATGACGATGTGCTGGACCAATGAAGGCGCGCAACTCCATCGCGACATTCCCGAGATCGCCTATGTGCTCGGCAAGGAAGGGGGCGAGATCTGGACCGACTTCTACGCCATTCCGAAGGATGCGCCAAACAAGCCGGCCGGCTATGCGCTGCTCAACTATCTGATGAACCCGAAAGTGGCGGTGAAGGAGC
>NZ_SADP02001154.1:0-291 GCF_004010375.2 Mesorhizobium sp. M2E.F.Ca.ET.209.01.1.1
CGGGGATTTCGCTGACGGTTGTCAACAGAGATTGAACATCAGGAGCGCAGGCGTGACGTACTGGGTCGGAACAAGCTGGAAGATGAACAAGACGCTTGCTGAAGCGCTCGCTTTCGCCGAAGCAATCGCCGCGTTCACTATTGGCTTCGACAAGCGCATCCAGCCGTTCGTCATCCCGCCTTTCACGGCGGTGCGCGAAGTCAAGAAGGCGCTGTCGTCAACGCACATCAAGGTCGGCGCGCAGAACATGCATTGGGCCGACAACGGCGCTTGGAGCGGCGAGATCTCGCC
>NZ_SADP02001155.1:0-291 GCF_004010375.2 Mesorhizobium sp. M2E.F.Ca.ET.209.01.1.1
GCCGGTCCAGCGATCCGGTCGGCCAGGACCAGCCATAGTCGGGAAAACGCCTGCCGATGCGACGGATCTTCGCCATCAGCTGGAGCTGGCCTTGCTCTGCGCCCGTCGCAGCATGGCCAGGCGCGCCACTTCCAGGTAACCGCGGTCGCGTGTCGCGTCGCGCCCATAGGACAGGCTTCCTGGCCTGATGCGCCGCAGCGTCAGGACCTCGTCGATCATGTCGAGGACAAAGCCGGCCTCGCGAGCCCGGGCGATCCAGTCGATCATCTCGCCGCGACCACCTGGCGGATC
>NZ_SADP02001156.1:0-291 GCF_004010375.2 Mesorhizobium sp. M2E.F.Ca.ET.209.01.1.1
CGCCAGCGAACTCGCCGCCTGCCGGCGGATGATCGAGGCGCTGGGCGCGCGTTGCGCGGCCTGAAGGGAAACCGAATGACCTTCCTGTTCAACTCCGATGCGCAGCGCGGCGCTATCTTCGCCAAGGCCTTCGCGAAGGAATTGCCAGATCTTCCCTTCGTCATCGACGCCGCGACGGTCGATCCCGATGCGGTGCGCTATCTCATCACGTGGGTGGTGCCGGAAAACCTCGCCCGCTTCCGCAACCTCGAAATGCTGTTTTCACTCGGCGCAGGCGTCGATCAGTTCCGC
>NZ_SADP02001157.1:0-291 GCF_004010375.2 Mesorhizobium sp. M2E.F.Ca.ET.209.01.1.1
GCTCCACAGCCGGTTCAAGCGATCCGTGTAGGAAGCAGGATCGAGCTTATTGTAGGTGTAGAGGTCGGTTGTTCCGTCCGGATAGATGATTTTTGTCAGCCGGTCGGCGGCATCATAGTCGTAGGTGGCGGTCCAACCTTCAGAATCGGTGTAGGTGCGAACGCGATCGAAGCCGTCATACGTGTAGGTTGCCGCGGTGGCGTTGTTCGCGTTCGTGATCGACGTCAGGTTTGCGGACGAGTCGTAGTGGTAGGTGGTCGTGTGGCCCAATGGGTCCACGGAAGAGGTTAC
>NZ_SADP02001158.1:0-291 GCF_004010375.2 Mesorhizobium sp. M2E.F.Ca.ET.209.01.1.1
GCTGCCACAACGCCTTCAGTTCCGAGCCGAACACCAGCGTGTCGCCGGCCCAGCCGTAGTACAGCGGCTTCTTGCCGACGCGGTCGCGCGCCAGCCACAGGCAATGCTGCTGGCGATCCCACAGCGCGATGGCGAACATGCCGTTGCAGCGCTGCAGCGTGTCTTCCACGCCCCACTGCAGGATCGCCGCCAGCAGCACTTCGGTATCGGAGTGGCCGCGGAAGGTGTGCCCCAGCGGCTCCAGCTGTTCACGCAGGGCGGCGAAGTTGTAGACCTCGCCGTTGTACGCCA
>NZ_SADP02001159.1:0-291 GCF_004010375.2 Mesorhizobium sp. M2E.F.Ca.ET.209.01.1.1
ATCCTGGCGTTGACAAGAAGGATCACGACAGTGGCAAACAAATCCGTGTTTGCGACGTTTGCAGGAAAGCTGCTCCCGCCGGCTGATGCCAGGAACCATGAGGGCGCCCAGGCCTACCGCCTGTCGCCCGAGCAGGCCCTGGCTCAGCTGGCGGCGACGGGAACGTTCAACGCCACGTTCTACGCCGAGCCGCGCGAGCAGCTCGACGAGGTGCTGAAGCTCGCCTGGCAGGTCGAGCCGGCCTTTCTGGCGAAGACCGCCGTCCATGCTTTCGAGCAGGGCTACATGAAG
>NZ_SADP02001160.1:0-291 GCF_004010375.2 Mesorhizobium sp. M2E.F.Ca.ET.209.01.1.1
CGTAACTCCGGCGCGGCGCATCTCGATCGAGGAACTGGTGGCCGGCTATCTTGCGGGGACGCAATCTGGCGACCGTGAGCCGGAGGTCGCCCTTGCCATGGTCCGAGTCCTGATGGCGCGTTACGCCAACCGCGTTTCCGATCAGCAGGTATCACTGTTCGAGGACTTTGATCCAGAGCCGCGGACACCGCTCAAGGCGAATGCGCCGGTCGCCGAGGCCGCCAGGCTGCACCTCCACGCGCTGAGCGGGCGTGCCTTCCACTACGGTTTCGACACGCTGTGCGACGCAAG
>NZ_SADP02001161.1:0-251 GCF_004010375.2 Mesorhizobium sp. M2E.F.Ca.ET.209.01.1.1
GCCTGGCCGCGAAACACTGCCGCCGACCAGGCCTGTCTTTCCACCTTGCGGCACGATCGCGATCCCGTTCTGGTGACAGATGCGCGCCACCGCCGCGACTTCACCGGTCGATAAAGGCGCAACGACGATGCCGGCGCCACAATTCGCGCCATTCGAGCCAAGGTCGATCGCCTCGGTATCCTCTCCGGTGCGCACATTCGAAGCGCCGACGACATCGCGGAGCGCGTCGACAAACGACAACGGCACCGCCT
>NZ_SADP02001162.1:0-291 GCF_004010375.2 Mesorhizobium sp. M2E.F.Ca.ET.209.01.1.1
CCGCAGCCTCGGTGTTGGTGGGATTTGACCTTCCCGCCTTCCCGCCTGGGGCTTTGAAGGCTGTTGCGGATTTGAACTTCATCGGCTTTGCGGGTTTAGGCTTTGCCTTTTCTTCCGAGGATGGAGGCGCCGGCTTGTCGGCGGCCTCGGCAGCCAATGGCTTTGGCGCCACGACCGCTTGCTTTTCGCCGGTTTGCGGCGTCGCCTGCTGTTTGTCGGTGTCTTCAGTCTCCTCCTTTTTCTCGCTTTGCGCGGGTTTTTCGGCCGGCACGGCGGTTGCCGGCTTCTCGT
>NZ_SADP02000114.1:0-536 GCF_004010375.2 Mesorhizobium sp. M2E.F.Ca.ET.209.01.1.1
CGATTTGCTGCTTGCAGTCAGATGCGGCGGCAATTGGTCGGGCGCAACGGTGCTTGGCGGCTTTTCAAGCATCCAGATCCGCCATGTCGTCTTGAACGGCGCGAAGCACCCGCGCCTCAACGCGCCGCAGCAGCGGCAACGTACGCGCCAGCTGACCGGTGACGAGTTGAAGCGTTCAACGCTCGTGACGAACCATCCGACGGAATTGCCTGCGCTGCTCGTCTCCGATGGCGGCATCTTCCTGCGGCCGAGCACGCATGGTCTCGTGGTGGCCGCGCTCAATTCCACCTTCCCGGCCTTTGCCAGGAGTGTCGTCGCTACGGTGGAGATCGCTCACGAGGAGGCGTCGCCGTTCGAGTTCGCCATGGCTCTGGGTCGGCCGGAAGAAAAGCTGGTCTGGAAACACGACGCTCCGGTCGGCGCTTTGGCGTTCTCCGGATGGACGCGCGTTCCGAGACCATTCGAGTTCCATGATCTGAAACTTTCCATTCGCGAGGTGGATCGCAAATGGCTGACCATCTATCTGGCGATCCGGC
>NZ_SADP02001163.1:0-291 GCF_004010375.2 Mesorhizobium sp. M2E.F.Ca.ET.209.01.1.1
GATGATGGCCGTGTGCGGGATCGGCAGCCGGAGCGGTCGCCTGAACAGCGCCACCACAGCATACCAGTCGGCGATGCCACCGATGGTCGCCGCCTCGGCGAAGGCCGCGACAAAGCCAAGCCACGGATAGGTAGCCTGGAAGGATTTCGCCAACCCAAACACGAGAATGCAAAGGCCGAGCGCGACGGCGGCGATGAATTTGGTCCGCCGCAATGCCGAGAGCTTCGCCTGCGCGTCGGCGTCGAATCGAACCGGCGCGAGAGCCGGAGCTGATTGTGACATGGAAAGGCT
>NZ_SADP02001164.1:0-291 GCF_004010375.2 Mesorhizobium sp. M2E.F.Ca.ET.209.01.1.1
CTGGGATAGGGCTCCTCCCCGCCCACGACGACTGTGCCGACACCTTCGAAGCCCGCCGGCTGGCCCTTGGCGCGCGGCTGCCCGTACTGGCCCTTGATGAAGGCGACATCCGATGGATTGATCGAAGCCAGACTGACCTTGATCAGCACCTGGCTCGGTCCGGGCGCCGGCACGGCGATGCTTCCCGGCTCGAGATACGGCTCCATCGCCTTGAGCGCACTGCCGCTCGGTGTCCTGGTATAGCCGTCGCCGACCAAGAGCAGCGCCTTCATTTCGGAGGGGATTGTCATC
>NZ_SADP02001165.1:0-291 GCF_004010375.2 Mesorhizobium sp. M2E.F.Ca.ET.209.01.1.1
CGGCGAAAACGTCGTCTACGGCGCCAGCGGCCAGCCGACCAAGTCGGACTATACCTCCTACGGCTATCTTGGAGGCGGCCGTTTCGGCTCCGACAACCAGACGGCGGCTGCGCGCAATGTCGATGGCTGGACAAAGGATGTCTGCACGCAGCTGAAGAGCCAGGGCGTGCAGGTCTACACCATGGTGCTGCAGGCCTATACGGCGGCCAACCGCGCGCTCTAACCAACTGAGCTACAAGCACTAAACCGAACCCTGCTGGCAATTTGCACCGGCAATGCAAGCCTTCCAAG
>NZ_SADP02001166.1:0-291 GCF_004010375.2 Mesorhizobium sp. M2E.F.Ca.ET.209.01.1.1
GCTTCGCGCCCGAAATCCCTATGTGTCGGCTGTCATACGCGCCGTCCAGGCACGCTCCCGACAACGAGAGGCCAGAAAGCCTTATTTCCGAGCCGATGAACATCCAGCAGAAACATACCGAGCCGCTGATCCTGTCGGGCCGCGACGTGACCGCCGTGCTTGGGCCGACCAACACGGGCAAGACCCATCTCGCCATCGAGCGCATGGTGGCGCACGAAACCGGCGTCATCGGCCTGCCGCTGAGGCTGCTGGCCCGGGAGGTCTACACACGCGTCTGCGAAAAGGTGGGCG
>NZ_SADP02001167.1:0-291 GCF_004010375.2 Mesorhizobium sp. M2E.F.Ca.ET.209.01.1.1
CCGTCCTGGCCGAAGACGAACAGCTTCGAGTTGGTCTTGCCGAAGTCGAGCACCGCCACGTTCACGCGAGGGCTCCCGAGGTCGAAGCGATCCGCACCATGACGCCGGCGTCCTCCAGCATGCGCGCGTCGGCATCGGAGAGCCCGTCATCGGTCACCAGCGTGCCGATGCGCGACAGCGGCAGCGCGACATTGCGCTCGATGGTCCGCCACGGGAACAAGGCTGCCGCCTGGAAGACATAGCCATAGGCGCGTTTCTCGCGCGCCTGCTCCGGCGTCATGCCGTTGACGG
>NZ_SADP02001168.1:0-291 GCF_004010375.2 Mesorhizobium sp. M2E.F.Ca.ET.209.01.1.1
CTGATGGCGCGTTCGCCCCATGTCGGCGATGTGAGGGGCAGGGGGCTGATGGTCGGGGTCGAACTGGTCGAGGATCGCGCCTCGCGCCAGCAGGAACGCGACCTCGCCGAACGTGTCTTCTATGCCTGCCTGGAACAGGGACTGAGCTTCAAGGTCAGCAAGGGCAACGTGCTGACACTCTCGCCGCCATTGGTCATTTCAAAGACCGATCTCGACCGGGCGCTCGACATCGTCGAGGCCGCGGTGCTGGCGGCCTGACATGAAGGCCGTCCGCACAGATCGCGAACTCGA
>NZ_SADP02001169.1:0-290 GCF_004010375.2 Mesorhizobium sp. M2E.F.Ca.ET.209.01.1.1
GGCGCCGGTGGGCACCTGCTGTCCAACCTGGGCACGATCAGTTCGGTGGGCGGCGTGGCGGTCCAGCTCGGTGGCGGCAGCCGCGTCGAAAATGCGGGAAGCATCAGTACCGGCAACACAACCGCGCTGCAGTTCGTCGGCGCGGGCGACAGCGTGCTGGTCAACCGCGGAACGATCAGCGGGCGCACCGGCGTGCAGTTCGGTGCCGGCAATGACCGCCTGGACATGCAGGCCGGCAGCATCAGCGGCGGCGTCCTGCAGGGCGATGGCAACGACGTGCTGGTGCTGGG
>NZ_SADP02001170.1:0-290 GCF_004010375.2 Mesorhizobium sp. M2E.F.Ca.ET.209.01.1.1
CGGGCGCTGATCGAAACGGCACGCGCGGCGGGCTTCCGCCAGATCATCGCGGTGATCGGCGACGGCCATGCCGACAGCGCCTCGGTGCGGCTGCACGAGAAGCTCGGCTGCCGTCATTCCGGGCGCCTGGAAGGATCCGGCTACAAGCACGGACGCTGGCTGGACACGGTGTTCCGGCTCGGCATCGTCGACGTGCAGGACGCGCTGATCGGCCCGGCCGCCTATGACGTCGCCTCCTTGGCCATGGATGCGCGCGTCACCGTCTCGCCCGGGATCGAGCGGCGGACGGT
>NZ_SADP02001171.1:0-290 GCF_004010375.2 Mesorhizobium sp. M2E.F.Ca.ET.209.01.1.1
CCCGGCTGGAGGCGGACAGCGAGCAGCTCATGTGGCTTGGCCTTTGCGAGCTCAGGCTGATGAACGACCGCCGCTGGCCGTGGCTGGTGCTGGTGCCCCAACGGCCCGGCGTGGAGGAGATCCACGAAATGACGCCGCTCGACCAGGCGATGCTGACCTTCGAGACCAATATGGTGGCGCAGGCCCTGAAGCGGGCGACCGGCTGCACCAAGATCAACACCGGCGCGCTCGGCAACATCGTGCGTCAGCTGCACGTCCATGTCGTCGCCCGCTCCGAGGGCGATCCCGGC
>NZ_SADP02001172.1:0-290 GCF_004010375.2 Mesorhizobium sp. M2E.F.Ca.ET.209.01.1.1
ATTGTTGTGGCCAAGCAGCACCTGGATGATGCGGATATCGGTGCCGTTCTCGAGCAGATGCGTGGCAAAGGAGTGCCTGAGCGTGTGCACCGTCACCCGCTTGTCGATGCCGGCGGCAGCGCGCGCCGAGCGGCAGGCCGAATACAGCACCTGCACGTCGATGGGACGATTGGGGTCGCGGCCGGGAAACAGCCAGCCCTGCGGCTTCGCCAGTCGCCAGTAGACCCGTAGGATCCGAAGAAGCTGCGCCGACAGCATCACGGTGCGGTCCTTGCCGCCCTTGCCGTGAC
>NZ_SADP02000115.1:0-535 GCF_004010375.2 Mesorhizobium sp. M2E.F.Ca.ET.209.01.1.1
GCACCGCCACCTGCTTGCCGGCGCTGGCCGCGGCGAAGGCAGCCCGCACCGCAACCTCGGTCTTGCCGAAGCCCACGTCGCCGCAGACCACGCGGTCCATCGGCTGGCTGCTGGCCAGGTCACGCAGCGTGGCATCGATCGCCGCCAGCTGGTCCGGGGTTTCCTCGAACGGGAAACCGGCCGCGAACGGCTCGTACATCGCGCGGTCCACCTGCAGTGCCAGGCCGGCACGCGCCTGGCGGCGGGCCTGGATTTCCAGCAGTTCGGCGGCAACGTCGCGCACCTTCTCGGCGGCCTTGCGCTTGGCCTTGCTCCACTGCTCCCCACCGAGCGAGTGCAGCGGCGCGGTTTCCGGCGACGCACCGGAGTAGCGGCTGATCAGGTGCAGCTGCGCGACCGGCACATACAGCCGGTCGCCCTTGGCGTACTCGATCTCCAGGAACTCGCCGGGCATGCCGCCGACATCCATTGCGATCAGGCCACGGTAGCGGCCGACGCCATGGTCCTCGTGCACGATCGGCGCGCCTTCGGTCAG
>NZ_SADP02001173.1:0-290 GCF_004010375.2 Mesorhizobium sp. M2E.F.Ca.ET.209.01.1.1
CCCAATACGACCAAAGGGTGAAGGCGAGCCAGCGCATAGCTTCAGCATAACCCGGCTCGATCGTGATCGCTTCCCTCAGCAGGATCTCGCACTCGCGGACTGCTTCGGCGGATCCGGCAAGATGGGCTATGAGCGGACGCGCTCGCAAGCAGAGTTCATAGGCCTCAAGATTTTTCGGGCGGCTGCGCGCGGGCAACGTGGTAAGTCGGCCGACAAGGGCCGAGGTTGGTTCGATCCGACGCTGACCCGTGGGCGGGGGGCTTGGGGTTTACGAGCCGGTGCCGGACCGA
>NZ_SADP02001174.1:0-290 GCF_004010375.2 Mesorhizobium sp. M2E.F.Ca.ET.209.01.1.1
GTCTGCCGCGATTTCGCGCATCTGGCGATCACGCTTTGCCGCTCAATGAACATTCCGGCGCGCTATGTGAACGGCTATCTCGGCGACATCGGCGTGCCGGTCGATCCGGCGCCGATGGATTTTTCTGCTTGGATGGAAGTCTTCCTCGACGGCAAATGGTACACGTTCGATCCGCGCCACAACCAGCCACGCATCGGCCGGGTCGTCATCGCGCGCGGCCGCGACGCCACCGACGTGCCGCTGCTACACAGTTTCGGCCCGCACCGGCTCACCCTGTTCAGGGTCTGGAC
>NZ_SADP02001175.1:0-290 GCF_004010375.2 Mesorhizobium sp. M2E.F.Ca.ET.209.01.1.1
TCGCATCTATCAAGGACGCGGTGTCGAAGACGACGCCTGAGAAGATCGGCGCGATCGCAGGCGATCTCGCGGCGGTCGAGGAAATCTTTGCGTTGAAGCTCCTGATGGCTTCGCTCGGTTCGAAGAACACCGATTGCCGCCAGGACGGCGCCGCGCTCGATCCGGCGCTCGGACGCGCCAGCTATATCTTCAACCCGACCATCGAAGGCATCGAGCAGGCCGACGCGGTGCTGATCATCGGAGCCAATCCGCGCTTCGAGGCCTCTGTGCTCAATGCCCGCATCCGCAAG
>NZ_SADP02001176.1:0-290 GCF_004010375.2 Mesorhizobium sp. M2E.F.Ca.ET.209.01.1.1
GTGACATCCGGACCGCCCGATGCAGGCGAGGAGACGGAAAAGCCCGCCGTCGTGAGACCGGTGGCCGACCCGCTGCCGGAACCGATGATCGAGCGGACAGAGCCGGCTACCGAACCGCCGATCGATGCCGACAAGGCGCAAGAGGCCGACCCAGCTGAGCAGGCGATGGCCGCGCTGAGCGAGCAGCCGCCGTTGGACGAGGTTGTGCCGGATCCCGTCGAGGCGGTCGCTCCGGACGTCGTCATCCCGCTGCCCAAACCGAAAGCTGTGGACGCGGAGGTGAAGGCGCA
>NZ_SADP02001177.1:0-290 GCF_004010375.2 Mesorhizobium sp. M2E.F.Ca.ET.209.01.1.1
GAACACCATCTCGTCGACGAGATCCAGGTCTGGATCATCCCGGTCATCGTCGGGAAGGGGCAGCACCTCTACGACGCAATTGATCCAGCAAGCCTCAAGCTCAAGCTCGACGCGCAGAAGGTGTTCGGCAACGGCTCCGTCCTGCTGACCTATGTTCCGGATGAGGACCAGCAGGCCGGGCGGCTATCGAAGCGCTGGGCCCGCGCAACACCTACCCCACCACGCTGAAACGTGGGGCCGAAAGCGTCTGCATCACAGCTCGCAGCGCCACCCGCGTGTCTGGCATTATC
>NZ_SADP02001178.1:0-224 GCF_004010375.2 Mesorhizobium sp. M2E.F.Ca.ET.209.01.1.1
CGCTGGGAGTGTTGTTGTCGGTGTCGTTACCGACGACGTCCTTGCAGCGGTCCTCCATGCCGTTTGTCGGCGCCTGGATCGTTGAGCCTGTGGTAGTGGTATCCGTTGTGCCCGACGTGGTGCCGGTCACCGTTCCACCACCCGAGGCACTCCCGGCAGCTCCGCCCGAACCCGTGGCGCTGCCTGTCGCGCCGCTCGTGGCACTCCCGCCGCCCCTGGCGCTC
>NZ_SADP02001179.1:0-290 GCF_004010375.2 Mesorhizobium sp. M2E.F.Ca.ET.209.01.1.1
CTGGCCGACGGCCGCCGCCGCCTGGCTCTCCTCGAGCTTCAGCGCGCGCTTGCCAAGGCCAAGGATGGTGCGGCCGAGCGCGATCGCGCCCGACGACACGACCAGCACTTCCGCGCCGGCATTCGCGAGCACCGCGATGTCGTCGGCAAGCGAGGTCAGCCAGTCACGCTTCAAGCCCGTCGTCCGGTCGACGAGCAGCGCCGAGCCGATCTTCACCGTGATGCGCTTGTAGGACTTCAACGACTTCATGGGTTTTGCCAACGCGTCTCGACGGGAGCCGGAACGGCGTC
>NZ_SADP02001180.1:0-290 GCF_004010375.2 Mesorhizobium sp. M2E.F.Ca.ET.209.01.1.1
GTTTTTGAAGCAGCCAACGATCCGGGCGGGCAGATCCGTCTTACAGCACAAAGTGCCCGCCGCAAGGAGATGATCAGTATCATCGATTGGCGTATGGCCCAATGCCACAAGCTCGGTGTCACCTTCCGCTTCAACACTTGGGCCGAAGCCGCCACCATCGAGGCGGAGAATCCGGACGTCGTGATCGTCGCCACGGGTGGCCTGCCCAATACCGAAGTTCTGATGAAGGGCAATGAGTTCGTGGTTTCGTCATGGGACATCATCTCCGGCGACGTCAAGCCAGGCACAAA
>NZ_SADP02001181.1:0-290 GCF_004010375.2 Mesorhizobium sp. M2E.F.Ca.ET.209.01.1.1
GTTTCTTGTGCGATTCCGGACGCAAAATCGCCCACACCGGAATTGCCTTAGTTCGTCGGCTTCGGCAGCGCCGGTCCTTTAGGCGCCGCGGGCGCGCGGCTCACTGCCTGGCGCAGGTTCTCGGCCTCGATGCCGCGCTGGCGCGCGAGCTTGCGATAGCGGCCCTGCTTCACCCAGGTCGCCAAGCTGCCGACGACCATGCCGACGGCCAAAGCCAGGAACAGGAAGATGAAGAGCGGCAAATTCAGCGTCAGCGCCGGATTGCCCGGATGGAACGGGTCGAGCGTGAA
>NZ_SADP02001182.1:0-290 GCF_004010375.2 Mesorhizobium sp. M2E.F.Ca.ET.209.01.1.1
CGCCGGCAGCGGGTTCTGCATCCAGGCATGATCGCCCTTGCCCATCGGCGGGATGAAGCGGCCATTGTTCGGATCGTCCTGCAGCAGCGCCTCGAAGGGCGAAGACTTGGCGTAGTCCGGCGCCGACTGGGCGTAAGCGGTGGCGAGGATATCCGGCTTGTCGTTGTTGACGAGGGCGACAAGTGCTGCCGGCAGCTCGGGATCGGGCTTCTTGTCCTCGCGGATGTGGAAAGCCTGAGCGATCTGGACTTCCTTGCCCCTGATGCCGGGCTTGGCGAAGGTGAGCTTCA
>NZ_SADP02000116.1:0-533 GCF_004010375.2 Mesorhizobium sp. M2E.F.Ca.ET.209.01.1.1
ACGGCATGGAATGGTTCAGCCCTCGAGCTTCGGATCTTGCCGATCGTCAGGGCGTGGTAGCCGATAGACAAACCGGCGAAGGCGAGACACAGCCCTATCCTCTTCCAGGGCAATTGAAATCTGATCGGGATCGATCACGCCCCGTTCGAAGAGGCTCATCACTCTACCCGCCACCTGTTCGCGGTGATCGATGCGAACGATCTGATGCTTCGCGCAGAAATCGATCACCACCTTTGTCAAGAATGTGACATGAGTGGGGTCCGCAGTGCCTTCCTTTACCATCCCGGCTGCCTGTTCAACTTGCGCGCTCCCCGTTATGGAGCGGCCAATGTCTTCGACGCAAAACCGGTGCCAACATCGCTGGCCCGAAACGAGACATGACGGACGGATTAGCGGTGCCCAGGTCCCCCTGAGGTACCCTTTAGGATGTACCGATATAAGAGGCATACCTCCTTCTGCAGGGCGGATTGGATTTCGGACCGGCGTATTATAGGTCGTAGCCGGCGTTCTTATGCCACCCAACGCCTATGCCG
>NZ_SADP02001183.1:0-290 GCF_004010375.2 Mesorhizobium sp. M2E.F.Ca.ET.209.01.1.1
GCGCGGCAACCCGGCGAAGCTTTACGGCGTCGTGACGCCGATCGACGCGCGCGCGATGGAAATCGGTCACGCCCCGTGACGCGTTCCGCCGGCATCAGCGATCAGCCGGTTGCGCTGGAACCCGTCGGCAAGGGCAACCGGGCGGCGATCCTGGCGCTCGAACTGTTGCCGCGGCAGCAGGGATTCGTCGCTTCTAATGCCGAATCGCTGGCGGAGGCCAAGCAGGATGACGAAGCGATCGCCCGGGCCGTGGTCGCCGGCGGGCGCGTCGTCGGATTCCTCATGTACAG
>NZ_SADP02001184.1:0-290 GCF_004010375.2 Mesorhizobium sp. M2E.F.Ca.ET.209.01.1.1
GCCGATGCCAGGCATTGGACCACGCAAAGCGCCGACGCTGCCTGGGCCGCGGTCCGCGCCGTGCTGCCGCCGGCCGACCGCATCCACGTGGCGGGAATCCCGCGACAGATCCACGGCGTCGCCAACCCGCTGGCGCTGCTTTCGGCGGCGCGCGACTCCATCCAGATCGCCTCGGGCCTGGTCATGGATGGCGAGCCGGAAACGCTGATCAAGCGTATCTGCAAACAGTCCTTCGCCAAGAATTTCTACAAGCACTGCCGCCGCTTCGAACAGCTCGGCGGCGTCGCACT
>NZ_SADP02001185.1:0-290 GCF_004010375.2 Mesorhizobium sp. M2E.F.Ca.ET.209.01.1.1
GTTGGGTTCGTGGGCAGATACGGCCTGCGGACCCATTGCCGTTGTTGTGGATCCTGGCTTTCGAGTTGGCGTTGCTTTGCGCCGCTCCGATGCCGGACTGAAGGCGCCCCATGGCTTATTACGCCGGACTATTCGATCAGCTCGGACTTCGCGGGTGGTGCGATGCCTCGGACTCCACGGGTCCGATGAGCATGGCCGAATTGCTCAAGAAGAGCAAGGAAGCCAATGCGGGCGGGCAAGCCACCGAGAGCGTTCCGTTCCCATCGCTCGACGCGCTGCATGATGCCTGT
>NZ_SADP02001186.1:0-290 GCF_004010375.2 Mesorhizobium sp. M2E.F.Ca.ET.209.01.1.1
TCCGCTTCGAGCCGGGCTAGCAGCCTTGAGACGCCGTACTGCGCCAGGAGAACACGGTCGATCAGCTCGAAGGGACGCAGTCCGCTCTCGCCCGCCTCCGCAAGCTCGTGCAGCACGTCATACCAGGCGAGCGGCGGCAGGCCGCCGGCCTTCAAGGCATCTTCGGTCTTTTCAACCAGCTGGCGCGAGACGCGCATGAGGCGCGCCCATGCGCTGACGGCTTCACTCACCGCCGCCCTAGCCTCGTCTCCACGCCAACAGGAGACCCACCCAAATGGCAGGCACGGTCG
>NZ_SADP02001187.1:0-290 GCF_004010375.2 Mesorhizobium sp. M2E.F.Ca.ET.209.01.1.1
GTCAGCGCCATTTCCTCGGCGGAGAGACCGGCGAATTTCTTGCCGAGATAGAGCAGTTCGCCGAGGTCACGCGGTCGCAAACTGGTCGGGTCCGGCGCGGTGCGCATCAGCAACGGCTGGATGAAGCGGCACTGGCGCGTCACGTCGCGAGAGTAGCGGTCATAGGCCTCGGCATCCCTTTTGGAGAAGCGGGCGAATTCGCGCCGGTGCGCGTCGTGGTCGCGGTAATTGGCGAGGTAGTCGCCGTTGCGCGTGAACACCGCACCGCCCTCATAGGAAATGACCTGCAG
>NZ_SADP02001188.1:0-290 GCF_004010375.2 Mesorhizobium sp. M2E.F.Ca.ET.209.01.1.1
GCCCAAATCTTGCGCTGGCGGAAGATTTGGGCTGCTTTCGTAAAGCCGATGGCCGATGAGACCATGTTCATCGGTCTGTTCGATGCGACCCTGGCGGGGACGCGGAAGGCGGATTGGCTTTGCGACTACCGAGGCGACAAACCTCGTGGAGGCGAACCAGTCGATATCTTTATGACGCGGCCACGCCCCGAGCTTTCCGATCGTAGCGGCATTCTGCGTGTCGATTGGCCAGATGAAAACCGGCGAACCTGGGCGCGAAAAGCGGAAGGGCTAATACTGCCACTTTCTAC
>NZ_SADP02001189.1:0-290 GCF_004010375.2 Mesorhizobium sp. M2E.F.Ca.ET.209.01.1.1
TCCGGCTGCAGCGACCGGATGCGGCGCGCAATGCGGTACGCAAGCTGCTTGCCAATACCGACGATGTCATCCGCTCCCGGTAGTCAATCTTCCTTTTCGCGGCCGAAGGCGACGCGCAGCTCGTCCTTTGCCTTCTCCAGCACTCGCTTGCGCGATTCCGGCAGGTTGCTGCCGGCGCGGTTGATGTAGAAATTCAGCATCGACATGGCGGACCGGAACGGTTCCGCCTTGCGGCGGTGGCTGTGCTCGGCCGAGCGCTTGAGCGAGGCGGCGATCTTCCTGGCATCGTC
>NZ_SADP02001190.1:0-290 GCF_004010375.2 Mesorhizobium sp. M2E.F.Ca.ET.209.01.1.1
ATGACCGAGAAGCAGGGCGGCACCGATGTGCGCGCCAACACCACAAGGGCCGAGCGCACGGGAAGCGGCTTCTACCGGTTGACCGGCCACAAATGGTTCATGTCGGCGCCGATGTCGGATGCCTTCCTGGTGCTCGGACAGGCGCCGGAGGGACTGTCCTGCTTCCTCGTTCCGCGCATCCTGGGCGACGGTTCCGGCAATGGCTTCCGCTTCCAGCGCCTGAAGGACAAGCTCGGCAACCGCCCGAACGCCTCGTCTGAGGTGGAGTGCGTCAACGCGATCGCCGAGAT
>NZ_SADP02001191.1:0-289 GCF_004010375.2 Mesorhizobium sp. M2E.F.Ca.ET.209.01.1.1
GGCACGCCGCGCATCTTGCAGATGCGGGCAATGGCTTCTCTCGCCTCGACCTTGGTTGAATTGTCGACGACGACCAGCGTCATCCCGGGCGGCCGCATTTCCCAGGCCTTCGTCAAAGCGTCGATCACCCAGGGCACGTTGAAGGCGATCGTGATGCACGGACGCGACACTCCGGCATCCTGCAACTGTTTTGCAAATAGGAGCCCGGACGCGCCACCTCGGTATTCGAAGATCTTATAGGCGACCTGGTTTCTGAGCGCCTTTACCCGGATGACCAATCGGTTTTTGC
>NZ_SADP02000117.1:0-533 GCF_004010375.2 Mesorhizobium sp. M2E.F.Ca.ET.209.01.1.1
CGGCGCCGCCGTCACCGGATCGCAGATGTCGGGCGGTTATGGTGGGTCCAAGCGGATGTTGTGGTTCATGGCCAAATACGCCAATGGCGTGGCGCAAGAGAAAGACCTCGGCATACGCTTCCAGGCGATCCTGCCCCGGCAGATGATCCTCGGCACCGGGATCGGCGATGCGGCCGCCGGCGCCTATGCCGGCTCGATCGGCATCACGCCGGAACAATTCGTCGCCCGCTTCGGCGCACCGATGCCGCCCCGGGCGTTCGGCGACAGGGTCGTCTCGCTGCTGGAGGACCCGGCCTATGCCGAGGGCGTCGTCTTCGGCCTCAGCGGCGACGCGGGCGTGACGATCATGGAGGGCACTGGTCCTTGAGCGACGGAAAGTCAGCCGTGGAGCGCGACCGACGGGAGGGGCTGCTTGCCCTTGCCGCCGCGTTGCGGCCGGAGCTGCACCGCTACTGTTCGCGGCTGATGGGATCGGTCATCGACGGCGAGGACGTCGTGCAGGATACGTTTGCCCGCGCCTTCGTGGCGCTCGA
>NZ_SADP02000011.1:0-258429 GCF_004010375.2 Mesorhizobium sp. M2E.F.Ca.ET.209.01.1.1
TCGGCCAGCGCTCACCCAAGGCGATCGCCGCGCTCGTCGGCCTTGCCCCGTTCGACAACAAGAGCGGCAAGCTCAACCGCAGGAGCCAGATCCAGGGCGGGCGATCACGCGTGCGCCGCGCCCTCTACATGGCAGCCCTCACCGCCATCAGAACCTGTGAGCGCTTCAAGACATTCTACACAGCGCTTGCTGCCCGCTCGGGGTCCAAGAAACTGGCCATCATCGCCGTCGCAAGGAAGCTCCTGGTCGTCCTCAACGCCATCATTCGCGACAAAACCGCATTCGCGTGAACACAGTTGCCATTCCGTGACCTTGGTCGAAGAATGCAGCGGAGCAGAATTCTGCACCGCGGCGACGCCTCAACTTCACGGAATGGATTCTAGGGTCTGCGCGCGTCGCTTCGCTCCTTGCTCCGCCCTAAAATGACGAGGTTTGGAGGGCTTAAGCCAATTCCGGACGTTTGTGACGGTTCACCGAAATAGCTGCGACCTATTTGCCGTTGCGCGCCGAGCCGAGGATCATCTCGGAAGCCTTCTGGCCGATCATCATGCTTGGCGCGTTGGTGTTGCCGCCGATCAGTTTCGGCATGACCGAAGCATCCGCGACGCGAAGCCCTTCGACGCCCCGCACCTTGAGCGTCGCCGGATCGACGACGGCCATATCGTCGGTTCCCATCTTGCAGGTTCCGACCGGGTGATAGACGGTCAGCGCCTCGGCGCACAGATAGGCCAGGATCTCGTCGTCGCTGCTTACATCCTTGCCCGGAAGCATCTCCTTGCCGCGCACGCTGTCGAACTCGGGCGAGGCAAAAATCCGGCGCGCGATCTTGATGCCTTCAACCAGCACCATGGCGTCGTCTTCATGCGTGAAGAAGCGGTGGTCGATGAGGACGTCGCGGCGGGAATTGTCGCGCGACAGCCTGATCTCGCCCACGCTTTTCGGCCTCAGAACGCAGGTGTGAATGGCGTAGCCGTGACCGTATTCGATCAGCCTGCCGCGATGGCTGCGATATCCAGGCACGAAGTGGAACTGGATGTCGGGCAGGCCATTCGTGTACCTGGTTTTGGCAAAGGCCGGCTTCGACATAGTTGGTGGTGAGCATGCCCTTGCGGCGCGCGAAATACTGGAAAGGCGCCGCCGCGATGCGCGGCAGATTGGCAAGCGACAGGCCGAGCGTCCTGGTGCTCCTGGAGCGCACGGTGATCATGCCGTCGACATGATCCTGCAGGTTCTTGCCGACGCCCGGCAGGTCGAGCACCGGCGCGATGCCGATCGCTTGGAGTTCGGCAGCGGAACCGATCCCCGAGGCCATCAATATCCTGGGCGAGTTGATGGCACCGGCCGAAAGCACGATCTCGCGGCTGGCCGAGAGCGTCTTCTGCTGGCCCTGATGCCGAATGCGCAGTCCCGTGGCGCGACCCTCGGCGATGACCAGATCGATCACCTCGCATTGGCTGAGCAATGTCAGATTCTTGCGATGAAGCACCGGACGCATAAAGGCGCTGAAGCTGCTGAAGCGCTGCCCGCGATCCTGCGTGACGTTGTAGATGCCAAGGCCAAACTGGCTTTCGGCGTTGAAGTCGGCGTTGGCGGGGAGGTCGGCGTTCTTGCCAGCCTTGACGAACATGCTTGAAAGCACGTTCGGATCGCGCGGATTGTCGACCAGCAATTCGCCGTCGCTGCCGTGATAGCGCGAGTCCTGGCCAAGCAGGTTGCGCTCCAGCTTCCTGAACACGGGCAGCACGTCGCGGTAGGCCCAGCCGGCGCAGCCGAGACCGGCCCATTCGTCATAATCCTCGGCGGCGCCGCGGATATAGACCATCGAGTTGATCGAGCTCGATCCGCCCAGCGCCTTGCCGCGGTTGACTGGAATGCTGCGGTTGTTGAGCTGCGGTTGCGGCACGCCGACGAAACAATAGTCGTAGTTTGGGTTTCCATAGAGCGAATGCCCGCCGGCACCTTGACCCGCAGGCTGTTGTCGCTGCCGCCGGCCTCGATCAGGCACACTTTGACCGATGGGTCGGCGCTCAGCCGATTGGCCACCACGCAACCGGCCGAACCGGCGCCCACGACAATGTAGTCAAAGCTCTCAGTCTGCATCCCAGCCCCTCGAGAATGCCGGAACTCTAGGTGCGTCCATGGGGGCGAGAAATTCGGAAATGGTTACGCGTGACTTCGGAGATTCGTTATGGGCTCGCGCCGGCACGTGCTGCTACTTGTGAGCGCCAGTAAGAAGCGGTCGGATGGCGCAGCCTATCTGCATCCACCCACTGCCCAAGATCGGGTTTCATCCCGCGCAGCGGAAGCTGTCGGATGATCAAAAAAGGACTGAGCATGTCGGTTGAAACGGTAGACACGCTTGTCGTCGGTGGAGGCCAGGCCGGGGTGGCCATGAGCGAGCACCTGAGCAAATGCGGCGTGCCTCATCTGGTTCTCGAGCGCGGCCGGATTGCCGAGCGCTGGCGCTCGCAGCGCTGGGACTCGCTGGTCGCCAACGGTCCGGCCTGGCATGACCGATTCCCGGGCCTGGAGTTTCCTGTGACCGGCCCCGACGGCTTTCCGTCGAAGGAGGAGGTCGCCGACTATTTCGTCGCCTACGCAAAGCAGATCAACGCGCCGATCCGCTGCGGCGTCGAGGTCAAGCTCGTGCAGAGAAATGTCGGCCGTCCGGGATTTCGCGTCGAGACGTCGGATGGCGTGATCGAAGCCAACAGCGTCGTCGCCGCGACCGGACCTTTCCAGGTCCCCGTCATCCCATCTCTCGTTCCTGCCGATGCCGGTCTCCTGCAAATCCACTCCAGCGCGTACCGCAATCCGGCGCAATTGCCAAAGGGCGCGGTGCTGGTGGTCGGCGCGGGATCTTCGGGCGTGCAAATTGCCGATGAGCTCCAGCGCGCCGGACGGCGCGTCTATCTTTCCGTCGGCGCGCATGACCGTCCGCCGCGCTCCTATCGCGGGCGCGACTTCTGCTGGTGGCTAGGCGTGCTCGGCAAATGGGACCTCGAAACGCCAGGACCCGGCACGGAACATGTCACGATCGCTGTCAGCGGCGCGCGCGGCGGCGAGACGATCGATTTCCGTCGCCTGGCCGCGCAGGGGCTCACGCTGGTCGGCATGACCAAGGCGTACCAGGATGGCGTGATGCGTTTCGCGCCGGATCTTGCAAAGAACATTGCCCGAGGCGACGCCAATCTGATGTCGCTGCTGGACGAAGCCGACGCCTATGTCGCGCGCAACGGCCTCGACCTTCCGGAAGAGCCCGCCCTCCGCAAAATCGGCCCGGACCCTGACTGCGTGACCAATCCGATCCTCGAGCTCGATCTGGCCGAGGCCGGGATCGCGACGATCCTGTGGGCGACAGGCTTCGCCGTCGACTACAGCTGGCTGAAGGTCGATGCCTTCGACGAGAAGGGCCGGCCAAGGCACCAGCGCGGCGTCTCGACCGAACCCGGGATCTATTTC
Source organism: Mesorhizobium sp. M2E.F.Ca.ET.209.01.1.1 (assembly GCF_004010375.2). Lineage (NCBI taxonomy): Bacteria > Pseudomonadati > Pseudomonadota > Alphaproteobacteria > Hyphomicrobiales > Phyllobacteriaceae > Mesorhizobium > Mesorhizobium sp. M2E.F.Ca.ET.209.01.1.1. The sequence continues at coordinate 3,463 of NZ_SADP02000011.1, forward strand.
CTGGGACTGCCCTGGCAGTCGCGCAGGGGGTCGAGCTTTATCTGGGGCGTCTGGCATGATGCCAAGCATGTGGCAGACCGTATTTCGACGCAGCGTAAATATCTCGCCTACCACGCCGCCGCACAACGCGAGCCCGTGGACGCCTGACCAAAGCTGCGAGCCCGATCCAATTGGAGACCAAGATGGCGCATACGCGAATTCGCAAATTCAACACCAAGGAAACCTATCCCGAGCAGAAGCTCGACAACGACCTCTGCCAAGCCGTCGTCACGCGTGGCGGCCGCACCGTCTATCTGCGCGGCCAGTGCCCGCAGGATCTCGACACGGCCAAGAACATCGACAGCCACGATCCGGCCGAGCAGACGCACAAGGTCATGCAGAACATCAGGCAGCTCATCGAGGAGTGCGGCGGCACGATGGAGCATCTTGTGAAGGTGGTCGTCTACATCACCGACGTCCGCCATCGCGAGGCCGTCTATCGGACGATGGGCGAATACATCAAGGGCGTGCATCCGGTGTCGACCGGGCTGGTCGTGTCGGCGCTGGCGCGGCCGGAATGGCTGGTCGAAATCGACGGCACCGCCGTCATTCCGGACTGAGCGTCATGACCTTTTCCATCGTCGCGCGCTGCAGGCGCACGGGCATGTTCGGGGTGGCGGTGTCCTCGTCGTCCCCCGCGGTCGCGGCGCGCTGCGCCTATGCGCAGGCCGGCGTCGGCGCGGTCGCCAGCCAGAACGTCACCGACCCGACGCTCGGGGTCCGGGCGCTGGAGCTGATGGCGCGCGGCGCCTCCGCCGCCGAGGCGGTCGCGATCATCAAGCGCACGGCCGCCTTCAGCGAATACCGGCAGGTGCTGGCGGTCGACGCGGCCGGCGGCAGCGCGATCCATTCCGGGCCGAAGGCGCTCGGCATCTGGGCCGAGGCGCGCGGCGAGGCCGTCGCGTGCGGTGGCAACCTGCTCGCGAACGCCGGCGTTCCGCAAGCTATGGTCGACGCATTCCTTGCCTCCGAGGGCGACCTCGGTGACCGGCTGATTGCCACGATGCGCGCCGCGCTCAAGGCGGGCGGGGAGGCGGGACCTGTCCGCTCCGCCGGCATGAAGCTGGTGCGCGATGTGTCCTGGCCCGTCGCCGATCTGCGCTGCGACTGGACCGAGGATTGCCCGATCGAGCAGCTGGCTGCGCTGTGGGAGATCTACAAGCCTCAGCTCGATGCCTACGTCACCCGCGCCCTCAATCCGTCCGACGCGCCGAGCTACGGCGTGCCCGGTGACGAGTAATACCGGCAGTCTGGAGCAAGTCTGCGCGAACTCAGCCACAAGGAGTGGGTCGGCAAGGCGTCCGTGATCCGTTTTCGTGACAAAGCTTTCATCGAGGGCAGGAGCGGCCGCGACTTGATTGCAGCGACCAAACGGGCATCATAGCAGCCCATGCCGCTCCGCTTCACGCTCAGACAGCTCGAATATTTCGTCGCCGTTGGCGAAGCCGGCTCGATCGCCAAGGCGGCCGAGCAGGTGAATGTCTCGCCGCCGTCGATCTCGGCGTCGATCGCGCAGCTCGAAGCGGAGTTCGGCGTCCAGCTCTTCGTGCGCAAGCATTCGCATGCGCTGGCGCTGACGGCGGGCGGGCGCCTGTTCCTCAAGGAGGCCGCGCGGCTGCTCAACGATGCGGACGCGCTGCACGACATTGCCGGCGATATCGCCGAAAAGGTGCGCGGACCGCTGGCGGTCGGCTGCCTGCTCACTTTCGCGCAGATCGTGCTGCCGGCGCTGCGCAGAAAGTTCGAGGACGCCTATCCGGATGTGCGGGTCCGCCAGTTCGAGCGCAACCAGGGACAATTGTTCGAGATGCTGCAGCGTGGCGAAATAGACGCAGCGCTGACCTACGATCTCGAATTGTCGCAGGACATGACGTTCGAGCCGCTGATCCAGTTGCCGGCCTATGTGATGCTGCCGGCCGCGCATCGCCTGGCGGGGAGGGCGGGTATCACGCCCGAGGAACTGGTCGACGAGCCGATGGTGCTGCTCGATCTGCCCTACAGCCGGGAATACTTCCTCTCGGCGTTCCAGGGCCTGCGGCCCAGGATCGCCGAGCGCACCGGCGACATCGCCGTGATGCGCTCGATGGTCGCCAACGGCTTCGGCTACGGCATTGCCAATATGCGGCCGCTCAACACCATGTCGCCGGACGGCAAGCTGCTGGTCTTCGTGCCCTTGCTGGGAGACATCAGGCCGCTGACCATGGGCATTGCGCTGCCCAATGCCGAGCATCGCACGCTGACCGTGCAGGCTTTCATCGACCATTGCCGCCGTTTCGTGGTCGAGCAAGGCGTCTTCGGCACCGAGCGCATCGTCAAGTAAGAGTCACGGCCAGCCTTCGGCGAGCCGCGACAGCAGTCGCTCCAGCATCTCGTCGCAGCGCCGGAATTGTTCGACGCTGACATATTCGTCCGGCTTGTGCCCCTGCGCCATGGAGCCCGGTCCGCAGACGACGGAAGGCGTGTCGAGATCACGGCTGAACAATCCGCCTTCCGTGCCGAAGGCGACCTTCATGGTGTCGTTGGCTCCGGTCAGTGATTTGACGAAAGCGACGGCTTCGGACGTCGCCGGCGTATCGAGACCCGGATAGGTGTAGGTGATCTCGATGTCGATCGCCGCTTCGGGGGCGATTGAAGCGGCGTCAGAGGCAATGCGCGCCGCGGCAGCGCGGAGCCTGTCGAGAATGCCGGCGGCATCGTCGGCGGCGACGTTGCGGATCTCGAATTCCACCTCGCAAAGGTTGGGCACGATGTTGAGCGCCACGCCGGCATTGATCTTGCCGACATGCACGGTGGTGTAAGGAATGTCGTAATCGCCGTCGCGCGGGCCTTCGCGGGCGAGCCGCTCCTGTTCGTCGCGCAAGGCGCGCACGAAATCGCAACCGAGATGGATGGCGTTGAGCGCCAGCGGAGCAAGAGCCGAATGGCCCTCGCGTCCCTTGCAGACGGCGCGTGCGGCGAGCTTGCCCTTGTGCCCCGTGGCCACCTGCATGTTGGTCGGCTCGCCGACAATACACAGCAGCGGGCGTTGGGGTGCCGCGCTCAGCATCTCGATCAGGTCTCGCACCCCGAGGCAGCCGACCTCCTCGTCATAGGAGAGCGCCAGATGCAAGGGCGTGCGAAGCGCCATCTTCGAAGCCTTGAGGCAGGCGGCGAGCGCCGAGGCCACGAAACCCTTCATGTCCGCCGCGCCGCGCCCATAAAGCTTGCCGTCGCGTTGGGTCATCGCGAAGGGCGGCAGCGTCCAGTTTTGGCCGTCAACGGGAACGACGTCGGTGTGGCCGGACAGCATGATGCCGGGCTTGTTGGCCGGACCGATCGTGGCAAAGAGATTGGCCTTGTGACCGTCGGCGCTGTGGATGATCTGGCTGGCTATGCCGTTGGCTTCCAGGAGGTTCGCCGCGTAGCCAATGAGGTCGAGGTTCGAGTCACGGCTCACCGTCGGGAAGGCGATCAGCCGTTCGAGGATCCTGATGCTGTCCATATCTCTTGCCTCGTTGCCGCTCTCGGCTGTGTAGCATCGTGGCGTGGCGGCGCTGAAGTCGCATTTGGCTCAGCCCCGGTTCATCGCAGGCTAATCCCAGATGCGCGATTAGGCGTGTCCTAATCCGCACAGAAGAATTCCGTTGTTTTCCTGCGTCTGCGCCAACTTATGAGTAGTCTCCAGAGCATCGGCAGCGCCAGCCGACGGGAAGGGAAGTACCATGCGCGACCCACGCTACGACATTCTGTTCGAGCCGATGAAGATCGGTCCGGTGACCGCCAAGAACCGCTTCTATCAGGTTCCGCATTGCAATGGCGGAGGCTACCGCGATCCGTCGGCCGCGGCCGAGATGCGGCGCATGAAATCCGAAGGCGGATGGGGCGTCATCTTCACCGAGCAGACGGAGATGCACCACACCTCGGAGATCACGCCCTTCATCGAGCTCAGGCTGTGGGACGACGCCGACATTCCGGCGCTCGCCAAGATGGCGAAAGCCATGCACGAATATGGCGCGCTCGCCGGCATCCAGCTTGCCTATTCCGGCATCAACGGCCCCAATCTCTACACGAAAGAGGTTCCGCGCGGGCCGTCGGCCCTGCCGATCCGCACCTTCACCAACGATCCGGTGCAGGCGCGGGCCATGGACAGAGAGGATATACGCGACCTGCGCCGCTGGCACCGCAATGCTTTCAAGCGCGCGAAGCAGGCAGGTTTCGATTTGGTCTGTCTCTACGGCGCGCATGGCTTCGGCATCATCCAGCATTTTCTATCCACCGCCACCAACCAGCGCAGCGACGAATATGGCGGCTCGCTGGAAAACCGCTCGCGGCTGATGCGCGAGCTGATCGAGGAAGGGCGCGAAGCGATCGGCGACACCTGCGGCCTGACACTCAGGCTGTCGCTGGACGAGATGATCGGCGAGCTTGGCTTCGCCAATTCGGAAGTCCGCGACATGATCGAGATGCATGCCGAGCTGCCCGATCTCTGGGACCTCGCCCATGGCGCCTGGGAGGATTGCTCGGGGCCGTCGCGCTTCAAGGAAGAGGCCGCGCAGGAGAGCCTCGTCTCCGGCATCAAGAAGCTCACCTCGAAGCCGGTCGTCGGCGTCGGCCGCTTCACCTCGCCCGACGTGATGGTGCGGATGATCAAGTCGGGCACGCTCGACTTCATCGGTTGCGCCCGCCCGTCGATCGCCGATCCCTTCCTGCCGCGGAAGGTTGAGGAGGGCCGCATCGAAGACATCCGCGAATGTATCGGCTGCAACATCTGCATCACCGGCGACATGACCATGTCGATCTCGCGCTGCACGCAGAACCCGACCTTCATGGAGGAATGGCGCAAGGGCTGGCACCCGGAGCGCATGCAGGCCAAGGGCGGCAGCGACAGCGTGCTGATCGTCGGCGCCGGGCCTGCCGGACTGGAGGCCGCCCGCGCGCTCGGCCTGCGCGGCTATCAGGTGGCCTTGGCGGAAGCAGGCACCGAGCTTGGCGGCCGCGTGGCGCGCGAATGCCTGCTTCCGGGCCTGTCGGCCTGGGGGCGGGTGCGCGACTATCGCCAGTACCAGCTCAGCCAGATGCCGAATGTCGACATCTATTTCGAAAGCCGGTTGTCGGCGGACGACATCCTGTCCTTCGGCTTCCAGCACGTCGCCATTGCGACCGGGTCGACCTGGCGACGCGACGGCGTGGCGCGCGCCCATGTCGTGCCGATGCCGATCGATGCCGCCATGCCGGTCTACACGCCCGACGATCTGATGGACGGCAAGGTGCCTTCCGGCAATGTCGTGCTGTTCGACGATGACCACTATTACATGGGCGGCGTGCTGGCCGAGCTGATGGCGCGGCAGGGCGCGAAGGTGACCTTGGTGACGCCGTCGGCCTATGTCTCGGACTGGACCCGCAACACGCTGGAGCAGGGGGCCATCCACCGCCGTCTGGCGGAGCTGGGCGTCGATATCGTCCTCAACAGAACCGTCACGAGCATCGCGTCGGGCGGCGTCGCCACGGCCTGCGTCTACACAGGCGCGCGTCAGGAATTGGCGGCCGATGCCGTCGTCCTGGTCACGTCGCGCAATCAGGACGACGCCGTCTGGCGCGAGCTGAAAGCCCGGGAGAGCGAGTGGGCCGGCAACGGCATCCGGTCGGTCAAGGTCATCGGTGACGCCGAGGCGCCAGGGCCTATCGCCTGGGCGACCTATGCCGGCCACCGCTTCGCCCGCGAGCTGGACGAAGCCGATATCGGCGACGCGCTGCCTTTCAGGCGCGAGGTGGCGGCGCTGGCGGCGAATTAGAGCCGGTTCAGCTCAATCACATGTCGTCGCAGCCTTGAGCGCTTCGGCACGGGAGGGCGCGGGCAAGGCGCCGATCCGTCGAACAGCGGCGTAGAACCTCGGATAGTCGCCGGAGCACAAGTCGAACAAGCGAAGAAACGCCGGGACCTCTTCGCCGTAGACGGCGGTCGCGGCGAGCTTCGCGTTGTTGATCGGGCTGTCGAACCAGGCGTCGTACCCCCGGTATCCGGCCCAGCGCTTGTCGCGCAATTGCCGGTAGCGCATCCGCAGCCTGTCGATCGTAGCTGCCTTGGCGACCGCCATCTGCTCTGGGCTACGGGGACTTCCATAGACCTGTTTCAGCTCGTCGCGGGTCTTCGAGATCAATCCGAGGAAATCCGCCTTGCGCTTTCGATCGGCTTCGTAGCTGCGCAATCCGGCGCGGTTGCCGGTGGCGCGGAGCCATTTCCGCGTGCCGGTGGTTTCGACGGAAACAGCGAAAGCCTCGTTGAAAGCGGAGTCGCCGTTCACATAGACTTTCTGATGCGCCAGCTCATGGAAGACAAGGCTGGCGAGATAGGTGTCGTTCTGGCGCAGCATGGTGCTGAGCAGCGGGTCGCTGAACCAGCCCAGCGTGGAATAGGCCGTGATGCCTGTCACATAGACGTCCAGCCCTTGCCGCTGCAGCGCGGCGGCATTTTCGAGCGCGTCCTTGCGCGAAAAATACCCCTTGTAGGGAACGCAGCCGAACACCGGAAAGCACCATGTTATCGGCGCGAGCGAGAATTGCGGCGCGGCAAAGACCGCCAAGGTCACATCGTTGCGGCCCACGTCGACATAGCTGCGGTAGCTGCTGTTGTCGGGCAGCGCCAATTCTTTTGTGGCGAAGCGGCGAATGGCGCTGGCCGACGTCAGCTTGGCGCGCAGCGCCTTGGGCGTAGAGGGATCGCGGATCAGTCTTCCAACATTTTTCCGCGCGGCCATGATCTCGACATGGCCCTCCAGCGACTGCGCATAATAGGAAATGCTGGTGCATCCGGTCACGCCGGACGCCATGATCGCAGCGGCAAGCAATCGAAAAACGCGCTTCAAAGCTTGCCCACCGCCTGCTCATCTCCTCGGGAGCGAATGTCCCCTTGCTTCCCGAGTCTCAAACAGGCGCGCCTGTTTTCGTCAAGACCTGGAGCGGGCGGCGTTTGCCGGTCCGTCAAGACTTGACGATTTCCGTCACGCAGTGGACGTAGTCCATGCGGTGGCCTTCGGGAGCTTGTGCGACGTCGGCTTCATAGGCGCCGTAGAAATCGTCGACGATCGCGGAGCGTTCGCTTGGCGGTCGCGCGGGATCCAGCGCGTTGGCGAAAACGGTCTCGGACCAGGAGCGCAGCGTCGGCACATAGGCGCGGGCGAAATCCTTCGCATTGCGGTGGGTGCGGAAGGCTTCCGCATAGGGGCAGGGCGTGACCATGGTGAACATCGTCTCCAGCCTTAGCCCGGCTTGCGACACCGGCGAAGTGGGATCGCGGAACGGCGCGGCAAACTCCTCAGGTGTCTTGTAGAACTGCTGGAACGTCGCGTTGACGTATTCCACCTCGTTGATCCGCCCGGCCCGCAGCAGGCCGCGCCAATGGCGCGCGAAGCTGTCGAACATGTCGGCGCCTGTCGTATGCCCGAGATAGCGGCCTTCCTCGTCGACGCAGAAATTGGCCAGCGCCAGCCGCCCCCCTGATCGCAATTCGCGCGCCCTGGCAAGCAGGATCGTCTCCCAGTCGCGCAGCGCCTGGGCGCGGAACTGCTCGCGCTCGGCATTGCTTGCACCGACCGCCTGGACGTGATCGGCGATCATGCAGGGCCGCTTGCTGATCCAGTGCATCGCCGTCGCGGAGAAGCCGAAGGAGAGCGAATCGTCCGGCAGGATCTGGCGGTAGAAGCTGGTGCCGCTGCCGAAGATGTAGAGCCCTGGCGTCTCGGCCAGCGGGACGTCCGTCGAGGTCCCGAGCAGTCCCTGGCTGAGCCGGAACAGAGTCGAGAAATCATTATGAGGCAGGTCGGTGTAGGTGATCGATATCGCCCGGTTCGGTTCCGCCTCCCGAACGGCACCGACCAGCCGCCGCATCATGTCCATCGAAGTGCCCCCATCGGCGGCGCCGAAATCGGCGATGGCGAAGGGCAGGCCGTCGGCCAGCCGAGGCATCCTGGCGACAGCCTCGACGACGAGATCGCCGACCTTGTCGATGACGTATTTGGCGCCGACGGTGTTGGCCGAATAATAGCCCGCGCCACGCATGGCAATCTTCTGGCCGTCGGCTGCGCTCATTTTGTTCTCCCCTTGTTATTCATCGTCCACCCGGCCGCCGCCGGCACCACGCAGGCGCGATCGTTCGCTTTCCGGCACATAGGTTCTGGCGGCGAAGGAATTGAGCGCCGCAAGCGTCCGGTCGTCGATCGCACCGCGCCGGCTTGTTGCCGGCTGCTCGGTGTCGGCGCGGCGCTCGATGACGACATCGGCGCGCGTCGCCCGCGCCATGGGCCGCGCCACGCCCATCGTCGAGCAGCGCAGCATGGCGTCGAGCCAGACCGGCAGGCCGACATCCAGGATCGTCAGCGGCATCACGTTCGCTGGAAGTGGTTCGTCGAGCAGCAGGGCCGCCGTCCGGATCGGACAGAGCGGCCTTCCAGTCGCGACGTCAATCTTGCCGCTCCGCCAGCGCGCCGCGCGGGCAGGATCGGGCGGCTCGAAGGATTGCGCGCGTTCGGCAAGGTTCAGCATGGCCAGGCCCCAGTTGTCGTCCTCGACCGCGATCCGGCGCGCCGCGCGGCCGATATCCTCGGCCAATCCCCATGAAAATCCGGCGCCCCGCGCCGCCTTGGCGCTCAGCGTTTCCACCTCGTTGAGCGACAGGTCGATCACGCGGCTTCTCCGGCCATCGTGGCGACATCCTCGATCAGCGGCTCGCCGCTGAACAGCGCGATGCGCAGCCAGCGGTCGGAGCGCGGATCGAAGCTGCGCGCGCCGAAGAACGCCAGCTTGGCGCGTAATATGTCGACGGGCCGCAATTCAGCGCCGATCAGATTGTCGTGGATCTCGGCATAGGGAAATTTGGCGACGATCTGGGCGCGTCGCACCGCATGGCGCCATTCCGGCCGGCGCAGCAGGAAGTCCGCGACACTGGCCGAGGCCGGCTCCCGCGCCAGCGCGGCCGCCAGGCCGAGCGCGTCGCGCGCGGTGGCCAAAGGTTGTTCGAGTTCGGCGCCGTCCTCCTCGAAGCGCTCGCCAAGCCTTGGCTCGAGCTTCTCCGCCGAGACGTACCAGAAGCGCGCGTTGGCGGCCGGCTCGGCGAAGTCGATTGCCCTCGCCCAGGAATAGGAGTCGAGAAGCGCCTGGCGCAGCGAACCGCAATTCATGCTGCCGTCGACGGTATGGCCCGGCGTCTCGTCGGCCTTCATCGTGTCGCCGAGCTCGTCGATCAAGGCGCCGTGCGGTTCCAGGATAAGGGAGACGCAGGCTTCCTGCCCCTCCAGCGAGAAGTGATCTTCAGCGAAGCGATAGAGCGCATCCCATGGGCGCGGCTTCGCCAGAAGCTGATCGAGATTTTCGGCCAGCGTGTCGAGGTCGCGGGCCAATATTCGGGTCGCGGCGGCCTGGCGGCTGTCGTCACTGTGCCAGCGGGCAACGCGCCGGCGCAGATCGACGAGCGCGTTCGAGAAGGCGTCTCGTTCCGCTTTCCCGGCTTGTGGTACGGCGCGCACCCGCGCCAGCGCGGTTTCGCGGGCCAGGAACCAGCTATGCGTCAACAGCGGATGGCGCACGAGGAAGGGCGCCATGCCGAGCCCGGTCGCGTTGCCCACACCAAGTGCCCGGCGCAGGTCCTGCGCCAGCCTTGCCGCGCCGGCCGGGTTGCGGCGACGGGCAATGTGATCGACGAGGTCGAGAGTGAAGGAGCGGATCAGCCAGACGGTGAGCATTTCGGCCTGGAAGGATCCGGCAAGCTCCGGACGTGCGGCGATCTCGTCGCGATCGGCGATGCCGAACTTGCCGTTGCCGTAGACCGCCGTGGTGCGAAGCAGATAGCCGACGCCGAGCAACTGCTCCTCATTCGGCTGTCGTCCCTGCGCCAGCACCGTGGCGACGTCCTCAAAGAGCCTGACACTCTTGTTCGCGCGCGCCAGCACCAGTTCGCGGCTGGTGTAGCGGCCGGCCTCCTGCAGCGGCGCATTCGCCTCCAGCCGGGCGATGTCGGCGGCGTCCGGCAAGCCGTCGTAAAGCACGTAGCTCGTGTCCCAGGCCTGCGCGATTACCCGGTCCGAGCGCTTCTCGTCGTCGAGCGGCGTCGAGAACGCGATCAGGCTGTAGGTCCTTGCCGGCGTCTCGACCGCATAGCACGCACGCCCGAACCCATTGTCGTCGAGGTCGAACAGGTGCCTGCGGACACGCCATTTCTCCCTGGTGGCGCGGCGGATCATCTGGCGCAGGAAGCTGAGCCGCGTCGGATGCGCCGCGCCAAGCCGTTGCAGGCGCATGACGACCTCCGGCGGGCGCAGCGCGATCGCCGTCATGCGGCCATCCCGGCGAGTTTTTCCAGCGTGGCGAGCGTCTCGGCCGCCACCTCGATGCCTTGGGCATTGCTCTCGCGCGCGCCGAAGCGCCTCGTGCCGGGAAGCCGCGCCTCGCCGATGAAGGCGCCGGCGACGGTTTCCAGATTGCCTGCGAACGCCCCGGCCGACGTCGCGTCGGGCGAGACCGCCAGGAAGAACTGGCCGGTTCCAGGCGGGCCCCCGGCGGTGCCGGAGAAGGGGCTCGCGACAAGTCCTGGATTCGCCCCTGTCAGGCATGCGGCGAAAATCTCCACCAAAAGCGCCGAGCCGACGCCCTTGTAGCCGCCCGCCGGAGCCATCGTGCCCTTCAGCGCTTCGCCGGCATCGGTGGTCGTCTCGCCGCTCGCGTCGAAGGCCCAGCCGGGCGGGATAGGCTCGCCGGCGCGGGCCCGCTTGATGACCTCGCTTTTGGCGACGACGCTTGCGCTCTGGTCGATGACGAAGCGCGCGCCGCCCTGTCCATCCGGGACCGCGAGCGACCAGGGATTGGTGCCCACTGCCGCCTTGCGGCCGCCCCAGGGCGCGATCGAGGCCGGCGCGTTGGTGAAACCCAGCCCGACCAGGCCGGCCTGGGCGATGCGCTCGGTGTGATAGCCCAACGCGCCGCAATTGTAGGAATTGCGGATGGCGAGCGCGGCGACGCCTTGGGAGCGCGCCGCTTCGATCAGCGGCGGCATGCCGAGGGCGATTGCCGCATGGGCAAAGCCGTTGCCGGCATCGACGGCGACAACGGCCGGCGCAGGCCGGGTCAAGCGCGGCTCGGCCAGTCCCAGCACCTTGTCGCAGGTCAAGTGCTCGCAATAGGTCGGCAGATACATCAGCCCGTGCGACTTCAAGCCGTCGCGTTCCGCCGCCGCGATGCCGGCGGCCAGCGCCACAGCCTGCCGCTCGCTAGCGCCATGCCGCGTCAGCGCTTCCCGGGCGAGCGTTTCGATGCGGGCTTGCGTCAGGCGTGTCATCCGGTCAACCACCAATCATGCCGCGGCATAGCCGAACTCTCCCTCGCTCGTCTGGGTCTGCTGGCGAATGCATTCGATGAAGCGCAGCGACGCGGGCTGCAGGTTCCGGCCTTCCTTGGCGATCCAGCCGACCGTCCGGCTCGAGCGCGGATCGGCAAGCGGGACGAAGCGCACGGCATGGCTGCATTTCCAGCGGCAGAGCCGGGGCAGGATGGTGACGCCGAGCCCGGCCTCCACCATCGCCAGGTTGGAGCTCACATTGGTCGCAGTGAGCTTCGAGCCGGCGGCAAGCGCCTCGGTCTCGGCAAGCCCGAGTGCTTCGGCCGCGCCATTGCGGATGAAGTTCTCGCCTTCCAGCTGCGCCCATTTCAACGGGCGCTTCGATTTCGCCAGGGGATGATCGGCCGGGCAGACGAAATCGAGCGGCTCTTGGAACAGCGGCTCGAAGCTGAGCTGCGGCCGTCTGGTGGCGAGCACGCAAAGGCCAACCTCAACCATGCCGTTTTCCACCGCCTCGACGATCGCGTTGGAATCGCTGTCGCGCACATGGATGTCGAAACTGCTGCCCTCGGCGCGGAGCTGGGCGATCGCGCGCGGCAGTAAGGTGACCGCGACCGAAGGAACGCTTGCAACGTCGCAGCGGCCCTGCAGGTCCGCGGCGTAGCTGGTCATCGCCAGGCAGGCGCGGTCGTAATGGGCGATCATCGCGCGCGCCTCGTCGAGCACGATGCGCCCGACCGGCGAGAGCGCGCCCTTGCGCTCGCTCTCGAACAGTGGCGCGCCGATATCGTCTTCCAGTTGCTTCAGGGTCATCGACACGGCTGACGGCGTTCGGCCGATCTGATCGGCGGCGGCACGCACGCCGCCGGTCTCGCAGACCGCGACGAAGCTGCGCATGCCGGTCAGGCTGATGGTTTTGGTCACTGTTAAGCTTGCCTGAACATTTGTGCCAAAAATTGAGCTTGATTGAAGTTCACAGCATTGCTTAGGTCGTTGTCAACCGAATTGATGCAGGTCGAACAGGATGCTGAACGGTCAGAACTTTGTTGCAGGCGAATGGCGCGACGGCGCCGACTGGATCGAGGATATCAATCCATCCGACGTGACCGATGTCGTCGGGCGCTTTGTCCAGGCGCGGCCGTCCGACATCCATGACGCCGTTGCGGCGGCGCAAGGCGCGCAGCGCGAATGGGCCGCGGCGGGCCTCGAAGCGCGAGCCACTGTTCTCGACGCCATCGGGCGCGAGTTGATGGCCCGCTCGAAGGAGCTTGGCGAACTGCTTTCGCGCGAGGAGGGCAAGACCCTTCCCGAGGGTGTCGGCGAGGTCTATCGCGCCGGGCAGTTCTTCACCTATTTCGCCGCCGAAGCCTTGCGCAATCTCGGTGCCTCCGCCGACTCGGTCCGGGCCGGCGTGGACGTGCTGATCGAGCGCGAGCCGCTTGGCGTCGTCGCGATCATCTCTCCCTGGAATTTCCCCATCGCCACCGCGTCCTGGAAGATCGCGCCGGCGTTGGCCTTCGGCAATGCCGTGGTCTGGAAACCGGCCAGCATCACGCCGGCCAGCGCCTGGGCGCTGACCGAGATCATCAGCCGGCAGGCGATCCCGAAAGGCCTGTTCAGCCTGGTGATGGGATCGGGGTCGACGATCGGCCGCGAGCTTGCCGCCAATGCCGACATCCAGGGCCTGAGCTTCACTGGCTCCGGCGCTGTCGGCTCCGGCATAGCCGCGCTGGCGGCGGCACGCTTCGTGAAGCTCCAGCTCGAAATGGGGTCGAAGAATCCGTTCGTGATCATGGACGACGCAGACCTCGACCGCGCCGTCGACCTTGCCGTGAACGGCGCCTTCGGCGGGACGGGTCAGAAATGCACGGCCTCGTCGCGCCTGATCGTGCACCGGCCGATCCATGACGCCTTCGTCGAGAAGCTGCTGGCGAAAACCCAGGCGCTGAAGGTAGGCCATGCGCTTGAGGCTGGCGTCCAGATGGGGCCGGTGGTGAGCGCAGAGCAGCTCTCGGCCGATCTCGACTATGTGACGCTCGGCATCAGTGAGGGCGCCGAGCTTGCGACCGGCGGCGAGGCGCTCGATCTAGCGCATCGCGGCCACTACATGGCGCCCGCCGTGTTCCTCAACGGCCGCTCGCGCATGCGCATCAACCAGGAGGAGATGTTCGCGCCGATCACCTGCGTCATTCCGGCCGACGATCTCGACGAGGCGATCTTCCTTGCCAACGACACGCCCTATGGGCTGACGGCCGGCATCGCCACGCGCTCGCTGGCGCGCGCGACGAAGTTCCGGCATGCCTCCCGCTCGGGCTGCGTCATGGTCAACCTTGCAACCGCCGGCACCGACTATCACGTGCCGTTCGGCGGCGTTCGTGCCTCGAGCTACGGTCCGCGCGAGCAGGGACGTTCGGCGGCTGAGTTCTACACCCAGGTCAAGACGTCCTACATTCACGCGGGCGCGGCCGAATGACCGCCGTTGCGCCGCAGGTGCTCATCGACGGGCTGCAGTACTGCAACTGGTCGCGCGAAGTTTTTGCCGAGATGCGCCAGGGCGGGCTGACCGCCGTCCATGCCACGGTCGGCTACCACGAAGGTTTTCGCGAGACGGTGCGGCATCTGGTGGATTGGCGTACCCGCTTCCGCGACAATGAGGACCTGATCCTTCTGGCGCGCGATAGCGGTGACCTGGAGCGGGCGCGGGCCACGAACCGGACGGCTATTTTCCTCGGGCTGCAAAATCCGATGCCGATCGAAGACGACATCGGCCTGATCGAAATGCTCTTCGATCTCGGCATCCGCTTCATGCAGCTCACCTACAACAACCAGTCGCTGCTGGGCTGCGGCTGGATGGAAAAGGAAGACAGCGGCGTGACGCGGATGGGCCGCGAGGCGATCGCCGAGATGAACCGGCTCGGCATGATCATCGACCTGTCGCATGCGGGCGAGCGGACCGCGCTCGAAACGATCGCGCTGTCGCAGCGGCCGGTGGTCATCAGCCACGCCAACCCGCGCTGGCTGCGCGACAGCAACCGCAATGTGTCCAAGACCGTCCTGCAGGCGCTGCGCGCAAGAGAGGGTCTGCTCGGCCTTTCGCTCTACCCGCTGCATCTTCCGAAGGGCTCGGACACGACACTCGATCAATTTGGCAAGATGGCCAGGGAAGCGGCTGAAATCATGGGAGCGGAGCATCTCGGCATCGGCTCGGATCTCTGCCAGCACCAGCCCGACAGCGTCGTGCGCTGGATGCGCGAGGGCCGCTGGACTCGCGAGGGCCAGGCCGCTGCAAGCTTCCCGGCTCAGCCGTCCTGGTTCGGATCGAACATCGATTTTCCCGGGCTCTCGCAAGGCCTTCTCGCCGCGGGCTTCGACGAGACGGGAGCATCCCTCGTGCTCGGAGGCGCCTGGCAGCGCTTCATCCGGGACAGCCTGCCTCCCGCTGGCTGAATGCCGCGCTATTCTGCCGGCTTGTCGTCCGGGTGGCCAAGCTCGCAGAACCAGCCGCCGAGATATTTCACCGAGGGCCTCTTCGGATCGGGAACAGGGGTCTTCGCCTCGACGGCGGCGCGGAACGGCTCGGCGCTGTCCTGCGGGATGAAGCCGAGATGGTCGGCGCCGCTGTTGTCGACCATCTTCAGCTTGTTGTCGGAAATGCCGAACGAGATGGTGTGGCCGACGCGCGGCGCCGTCAGCGACGCCTCGACCAACCGCACGCAGTCGGCGAAGGAGAGATAAGACCACAGCATGCGGCGATCGGCCGGTTCGGGGAAGGACGAGAAGATGCGCAGGCACACCGTCTCGATGCCGAACTTGTCCCAATAAAGCCGGCTCAGGCTTTCGACGAAATTCTTCGACACGCCATAGAGGCTGTCGGGGCGCACCGGCGCATCGACGCCGATATGCGCCTCGATCTCGTGATAGCCGATGGCGTGCACCGAAGACGCATAGATGACGCGCTTCACGCCGTGTTTCCGGGCGCCTTCATAGATGTGGTAGGAGCCGCGGATGCTGGAATCCAAGATGGTCTGCCATTCGCATTCGAGCGGAGCGCCGCCGAAATGCACGATCGCGTCGCAATCCTTGGTGGCCGCGATGGTCGCTTCCATGTCGGCGAGGTCGAAGACCGCCTCCTCCTCGTGAGCCGCAAGATCGCCGAGGGGTTCGCGGTCCGCCAGGCGGATCGTCCTGGCGAGCGGGGCCAGCCCCTTGCGCAGCTGCGAGCCGAGCCGGCCGGCGGCGCCGGTGATCAGGATACGTTCATAGTGCGGCATCGCTTACTCCACTTGCGCGACGGAGGCGGTGATCCGCGCGGTCGCCTCGGTCAGCATTCTTCGTTGGTCGCGGTCGAGATGCGGAAATGGGGTGACAGTCCATAGGCGACGCTGGGCACTGACGCCACCCTGCCTTCGTCCTCATCACTCATCCCCCTTGATGTAACCCTTGGACCGGTCATTGGCCCGAGCGGCCGCGCTGCGCCTGGCCGGATCGCCATAGCCGCCGCCGCCCGGCAGTTCCAGGATCAGCCTGCGCCCTGCCGGTACATGCTGCCAGCCTTTCGGGCGCATCTTGGTGCCGTCGTCGAGCGTGACTGAGCCGGCGACGCCAGGCTTGCCGCCCTCGCGGCCATGGGCCGGATGATTGACGCGGTCGAACATCGCCGAGAAATCGAACTCGTGGCCGTCGGTGGCGGCGATCTCGATGACCTGTCCCAGGCCGCCGCGAAATTCGCCGTCGCCACCGGAATTGGGCCGCAGCTCCTTGCGCCAGATGACGATCGGACCCGTATGCTCAGTCGCCTCGATCGGCATCGTGTGCACGCCCGACGGGAAGGCCGTCGCCGACAGGCCGTCGAGCCCGGGTCGGGCGCCCATGCCGCCGGAGTTGAACATCAGCACTTCGGCCCTGCGGCCGGATGCGCCGGCTGCGGGACGCGCCGAGATGTGGATGTTCCACAGCGCGCCGGCGCCTTCGGCGAGGATCTTGCCGGGCAGCGCCTTGGAGAAAGCTCCCAGCACCAGATCGGGAACCATGTGGCCGAGAATGTGCCTGAGCGCCACCGGCGCCGGCCGTACGGCGTTCAGGATATTGATGGGTGACGACACGGTGAAGAAGGCCAGCGACGCGGCGTTGTTCGGAATGTCCGGCGCCACCATGCATTTCAGCGCATAGCAGGCATAGGCCTTGCTGTAGATGATCGGGCAGTTGATGCCCCAGCGGCTCATCGGGTCGCTGCCGGTGAAGTCGACCTCGACATGGTCGTCGCGGACCGAGACCGTCGCCGCCAGTTTCACGGGTTCGTCGTAACCGTCGGTCATAAGCTCGTTCGACCAGCTTCCCTTGGGCAGCGCCTCGATGCGCTCGAGCATGGCGTCGCGGGTGCGCGAGAAGATGAAGTCGCGGAGACCGTCGAGCGAGGCAAGGCTGGTCTCCTTCATCATGTCGATCAGGCGGCGGTGGCCGACCTCGTTGCAGGCGGCCAAAGAGTAGAAATCGCCGACCACCTGGTTCGGCTCGCGGACATTGGCGCGCAGGATGCGGACGAGGTCGAGGTTGACCTTGCCCTTTTCCGCGAACTTCATGATCGGGATCTGGATGCCTTCCTCATAGACCGACTTGCCGTCGGCGCCGAAACCGCGGCCGCCGACATCGACGACATGCGCCGTGCAGGCGAAGAAGGCGACGAGCTCGCCGTTCAGGAAGGATGGCGACACCATGGTGATGTCGTGCAGGTGACCGGTGCCGAGCCAGGGATCGTTGGTGACATAAGTGTCGCCCTCGAACATCTCCTCGCGCGGTATCGCGTTCATGAAATGCAGCACGGCCTCGGCCATGGTGTTGACGTGGCCCGGCGTGCCGGTGACCGCCTGCGCGAGCATCTGGCCGCGCGGGTCGAACACGCCGGCCGACAGGTCGCCGGCTTCGCGCACCGAGGTGGAGAAGGCGGTGCGCAGCAAGGTCAGCGCCTGCTCCTCGACCACCGAGATCAACCGGTTCCACATGACCTGCATGCGGATTTCGCCAATATCGCTCATGCCTGGCTGCCTTTGCGGATCAGGAGGATCGCGCCGTCGCTCTGTATAACGGCGTCGAAGCTGGTGGTGACGACGGTCGATGTCTCGCGCTCCACGATGACCGCAGGGCCTGCCACCCTGTCGCCGGCGAAAAGCGCGTCGCGTTCGACGATGCCATAGGTCTGTGGCGCGCCGGTCGCCGGATCGAACACTGCGCGGGTCGTTGTCGGTTCGCTCGTCTTGCTGCCGGTGGTGAGTTCATGCCGCGTCACGGCCGGACGAACATCCGTCGCCTTCACCGACCAGGTGACGATCTCGATCTCCAGCCCGTTGAGCCCCTCGATGGCGCGGCCGAAGAAGCGCTGGTAGTTCTCTTCGAAGAGGTCTTTGAGCTTGGCCACCGCATCGTCGCCGAACGGCTCGTCCGCCAGCGGCACGGGGATTTCCCAGCCCTGGCCGGCATAGCGCATGAAAGCGGTGATCTCGCAAACGATCCTGCCGCTGGCGCCGGTGCGCACGAAGCCCTCGGCGGAGGCTTTGAGGTTGGCGAGCAGGGCATTCACGTCTGCGGACTTGAAGCGCGACAGGCGCGTCAGCTTCGACGCCAGCGCCTCGTAGCCGAACGGCGCCTTGAGGAAGCCGATCGCGGAGCCTACGCCTGCGCCGCGCGGCACGATGCACTGGTCGATACCGAGCTTTTCGCAGAGCCTTGCCGCATGCAGTGGTGCGGCGCCGCCGAAGGCGATCATCAGATTGTCGGAAATGTTCTTGCCGTTCTCGACGGCATGGACGCGGGCGGCGTTGGCCATGTTCTCGTCCACCACCTCGCAGATGCCGAAGGCTGTCGAGAGGGCGTTGAGCGACAGGCGTTCGCCGACATCGCGCAGGATCGCCTGTTCGGATGCAGCCTTGTCGAGCTTGATCGCGCCGCCGGCGAAATTGTCGGGGTCGACCTTGCTGAGCACGAGGTCGGCGTCGGTGATCGCCGGGCGTCTTCCGCCGCGGCCGTAGCAGGCCGGGCCAGGCTCCGAGCCGGCGCTCTCCGGTCCGGTCTGGATGCGGCCCATGGCGTCGACCCAGGCGATGGAGCCGCCGCCGGCGCCGATCTCGATCATCTCGATCACCGGAATGGAGATCGGCATGCCCGAGCCTTTCGAGAAGCGATAGGTGCGCGCCACCTCGAAGGTCCGCGCCGTGCGCGGCGCAAAATCCTCGATCAGGCAGATTTTGGCGGTGGTGCCGCCCATATCGTAGGAAACGACTTTTTCCAGGCCGAAGCGCCGGGCGATATCGGCGGCGAAGATGGCGCCGCCGGCCGGGCCGGACTCGACCAGCCGCACCGGGAATTCCGAAGCAGTCTCCACGGAGATCAGGCCGCCGCCGGAATGGATCATGAAGACCGGGCAGTCGGCGCCCATGTCCTTCAGCCGCGTCTGCAGGCGGGCGAGATAGTCGGCCATCCGCGGTTGCACATAGGCGTTGGCTGAGACCGTGTTGAAGCGTTCGAACTCGCGCATCTGCGGCGAGACCTCGGCGCTGATCGAGATCGGGATGCTGAGTTTCCTGGAGAGGATTTCGCGCGCCCGGCGCTCGTGGTCCGGGTTGGCGTAAGCATGGATGAAGCCGATCGCCACCGAGCCGAAATTGCCTGCCGCGATCCGGTCGGCGATTTCCTCCAGGGCGGCTTCGTCGAGCGGCTGCAACTCCTGGCCCTCGGCGCCGATGCGGCCCTTGACGGCAAAACGGTCCTCACGCGGGATCAGCGGCGCCGGCAGTTGCAGGTTGAGATCATATTGCTCGAAGCGGTTCTCCGTGCGCATCTCGATCACGTCGCGAAACCCGTCCGTCGTGACCAGGGCGGTCCTGGCGCCGCGCCGTTCGATCAGGGCATTGGTGGCAAGCGTCGTGCCGTGGATGATGATGCCGATCTCGGCCGCCGAAATGCCGGCGTCGCGGATGACGACGTCGATGCCGTCGAGGATCGCCTGCTCGGGCGCGGTATAATTGGTCAGCACCTTGGTCGAGAACATCTCTCCCCTGACATCGAGCGCGATGTCGGTGAAGGTGCCGCCGATGTCCGCGCCGAGGCGGATGTCGTCTGATCTGGAGGTCATGCCTTGGCCTTCCGGGAAGAGAATGCTGCGTCGCGCATTTGGGCGGCAAGCGGACAGACTTGCCTTTCGGCTTATATCTGCACTCCAGCGGGCCGGCGCGAAATCAAGAAATGCGGCTCATTCGAAAGTTTTTCTTTATTGTCTCGCGCGCCAGAACGCTTGTCTCGCAGCCGCTTGTCAGTCTGAAAGCGGGGTCGGTTTCGGCAAGGAGAGCTTGAGGTCGCTCAGCCAATCCTCCTGGGCGAGCCAGCGGTGCAGCGCGGCCACCGCCTTCACGCGCAGATGCCCGCGCGGGACGACGAGATAGAAACCGGGCACTTCCTCCGGCTTCATATCAGTGATGGCGTCGCGGCCGATCGGCGCGACCAGCGCGCCGGAGCGGAAATCCTCCTCAGCGTCAATGACGGAAACCAGGCCGACGCCGATGCCTTGCAGGGTCGCCCGACGCATGGTCGCCGCGTCGTCGAAGCTGATGCTGCGGTCACCGTCGGATAGCTCGACGCCAAGGTGCCGCAATATGTCCGGCCACAGGCGCTTCGACTTCACGGTGTCGAGCAGCGTGAACTTCGTCAGGTCACACGCCGACTTGATCTTCTCGCCGATCGCCGGCGTGCAGCAGATGATCTTCGGGTCCGGCACCAGGAGCGTGGTCTCGTAGTCGGGCCAGTGGCCGTAGCCCCATTGGACAGTCATATCGATGTCGTCGCGACCGAAGTCGGGCAGGTCGACCATCGTCGTCAGGCGCAGATCGGCGCCAGGCAGGATCTCGCGGAACAGCGACAGCCTCGGCAGCAGGTAGTGCGTGGCGAAGTATGGACTGGCGTTGAGGTTGATGCGGTCGCGGTGGTTTGACTTAGTGACGCGACGAACGCCTTCGGAAAATTCGTCGAAGCCGGCCTTCACGTAATGCGAAAGAAGGATCGCCGACTCGGTCAGTTCGATCGAGCGGCCCTTGCGCTTGAAGAGTGTGACCTGCAACGTGTCTTCAAGCAGCTTGATCTGCTGTCCGACCGCTTGCGGCGTGACCAGCAATTCGTCGGCGGCCTGGCGGAAGCTTTTGTGCTGCACGACGGCATGGAAGACGCGCAGCGCGTTGAGCGAGGGCAGGCGAAGCTTGCCGGTCATGGTGAATTCCGCCTCCTTTCGTTCGAGACTCCGTCGATCGTGCACTACCGTACTTCAGCAGCCATCGGCTGCCGAAATAGATTCATGCGTAGATGTAACCTCCTGAAACGATGACGTTTTCGCCGGTCATGTAGGTGTTCTTGGGTCCGCCGGTCATCAGCACCCATTCGGCGATTTCGGTCGGCTCGGCGCCGCGGCCGAGCGGGCTTGCCTTGGCCAGCTCCTCGAGGAAGCCGAGCGCCTTGGCCTTCTCGGTGGCCATGCCGGCGGGCGCGACGGAGTTCACCAGGATGCCGTCCCTGGCGACGTGATGCGCGAAGGACCGGGTCAGGCTGACGACGGCTGCCTTGGTCGCGGCATAATGGGCGTTCTGGGGATGCGCCTTGAAGGCGTCGACCGAGGTCAGATTGACGATGCGGCCGCGCACCTGGGCTTTCGGCTCCTGCGCCTGCATGTGGCGAACCGCGGCCACCATCATGTGGTAGGTGCCCTTGATGTTGATGCCGTTGGAGGCGTCCCAATCGGCGTCGGTGATTTCGAGCAGCGGACGGCGCGGATAGATGGCGGCGCAATTGATCAGCGTGTCGACGCGCCCAAGCTCGGCCGCGATGGAATCGAAGGCGGCGTGGCACTGCGCGCCAACCTGGATGTCGCAAGTCGCGGCCACTGTTGGCAGGCCCTTGGCCTTCGCCGGACCGAGCGCGGCCTCGGCGGCTTCCTGATTGATGTCGATGATGCCGATCTTTGCCGCGCCAGCGTCGACGGCCATCTTGGCGAGAAGGGCGCCGAGGCCGGCGCCTCCGCCGACGATCAAAACGGAAAGGTCTTTCATCCTGGTTTCCTTACTTGGTGCCGCTCGGCGAAGTCGGCCATGTCGGCATGATGTCGAAACGGGTGACGTCGGCCCATGCCGGCAGCGCGAGCACGGCGACGACCATCCTGGCCACGTCATCCGGCTGCACCACTTTGCTGGCGTACATGGCGGCGCGCGCCTTGGCGTCGAGGATGTCGTTGTAGAGCTGCGTCTCGACACGGCCAGCGACGATCTCGGTGACGCGTATGCCGGATGGCGAGAGGTCGGCGCGCAACGCGCTGGCAAAGCCGGAGATCGCCGCCTTGGTGGCCGAATAGACGGCGATGTTGGAAAATGCCGCGTGGCCGGCGATCGAGCCTGTGAACAGGATATGCCCCGACTGCCGCTCACGCATCCGCGGGACGACGAGGCGGGTGAGCAGGATTGTGGCGCTGAGGTTCACCTCCAGCGTGGCGTCGATGTCGGCGATCTTCATGTCGGCGAAATTGCCGAGCGGCGGCATCATGCCGGCATTGTTGATCAAGACGTCGATGGTGAGATCCGCCAGCGCCGACTCCAGCGCCTCGCGATCGGTGACGTCGACAGCGATCGGCATGATGCCCGGACGTTCGGCCTGCAGTTCTTTCAGCGCCGCCTGGCTGCGGCCGACCGCATAGACCTCGTAGCTGGCATCGCTCAAGGCGATTGCGATCGCGCGTCCTATGCCGCTCGTCGCACCTGTGATGAAGGCTGTCGTCACCTGAGCTTCCCCATTTGCCTGGCTTTCAATGTGCGGCGCGGGCCGGCGCCGCAAAACCAAGAAAACCAGCAAAAAGGAAAGATACACTTTCGAAAGCCGGTGCGGCGTTTGAAACGTTCCACGCCGCCTGCGCGATTTTCAAGGCCACAAAGCAAAGGAATACAATGCTTTCGGCGCGCAAGGGAGGGCTCATGCCGGCCGATCGAACAAAAACATAGCTTTCGCAAATCGGATGGCGGATAGCCCTCGGTTTGTGTGTTGAGGCCGCATCTGGCGCGGACCATCCGCCCTTCATCCTGGTGAAGGGCGAAGTCGAGCGGCCTCAGGTCCTCGAACTCAGGCCGCGTAGCGTGCCATTACGGGCTGCCTTGACCACTGGGCGTACCAGGTGTCGAACAGCTTGAGCTGTGCCTCGGCATAGCCGCGCTGGCTGTCGGTCAGAGCATCGGTCTCGTTGAAGTGCAGCCTGTATTCAGGATTACCCTTCAGAACCATCATGTGCTTGAAATAAAGCACCAGGTCGGGCCCCTCGTCGAAGGAGGACAGCACGGCGAGCGCGGCATCCAGTTCCTGCGCCAGCCGGCGCGCCTCGGCGTCGCCCTTCGCCGCCGCCTGGCTTAAGCCGACCAGATGCAGCACTTCCTTCGGCAGCACGTTGCCGATGCCGGTGATGGCGCCCGAAGCACCGCAATTGACGAAACCGTGGAAGACGGCGGTGTCGACGCCGATCATCAGCGCGACCTCGTCGTCGCGGCTGGTGATGTTTTCGGCCGCGTAGCGCAGATCCGACGGGCCGCCGAACTCCTTGAAGCCGACAAGGTTCGGATGTTCGGCCCGCAGCGCGAAGAAGAGATCCGCGCGCGTGGCAAAGCCGTAATAGGGGCTGTTGTAGATGACAGCGGGCAGGTCGGGGGCGGCAGCAAGGATCGCCTTGAAATGGTGGCGCTGCGCGGTGACCGACGGACCGCGCGACAGAACGCGCGGGATCACCATCAGGCCGCGCGCGCCGACCTTCTGGGCATGCGCGGCATGGGCCACGGCGCTGGCGGTGTTGACCGCGCCGGTGCCGACGATCACCGGCACGCCGGCCTTCACCAGGCGCTCGACGCCTTGCATGCGCTGCGCGTCGGTCAGCAACGGCCAGTCGCCCATGGAGCCGCAATAGACGACCGCAGACATGCCGGCGGCGATCAGTTCCTTACCTTTACGCACCAGCGCGTCGAAGTCGGGAAGCCGGTCATTGGTGCAGGGCGTCATCAGCGCCGGCATGCAGCCGGAAAAAACATTGGCGGTCATCTGGGATTCTCCTTGAGGCTGGCACGCAGATTGATCAGTTTGTCCCGAAGCAGCACCGCTTGCCAAGCGGATAGTGGCGGCCGACAGGGAGAAACGAACAATGCGTAGCAGGACCAGCATCCGCGCCGTCGGCTGCCATGCCGAGGGTGAGATCGGCGACGTCATCGTCGGAGGCGTGCTGCCGCCGGCAGGCCGCACGATGATGGAGAAGATGATCACGATGGAGCGCGATCACGATCATATCAGGCGCATGCTGATCTGCGAACCGCGCGGCAGCGTTGCCAGGCATGTCAATCTCCTGGTGCCATCGACGCGCGAGGATTGCGCCGCGGGGGCCATCATCATGGAGCCGACGGAGTACCCGCCGATGTCCGGCTCCAACACGATCTGCGTCGCCACCGTGCTGCTCGAGACCGGCATGGTGCCGATGCAGGAGCCGGAGACGCGCTTCAAGCTGGATATGCCGGGCGGCGTCATCGAGGTGCGCGCCGAATGCCGCGACGGCAAATGCCTGTCGATCACCTTCCGCAACGCCCCCGCCTTCGCCGAACGCCTCGACGCGAATATCGAAGTCGAGGGGCTGGGAACTCTGAAGGTCGATATCGCCTATGGCGGGATGTTCTACGCGATCGTCGACGCGGCCGCGCTGGGCTTCTCGGTCACGCCTGACGAGGCCCGGGAGATTGCTGTGGCCGGCGAGAAGGTCCGCCACGCCGCGCGCGAGCAGCTCAATGTCGTCCATCCTGAGTTCGACAATGTGCGCGGCGTGTCGATCGTGCAGTTCGCCATGCCGTTCCAGGGGCCGGGCAAGGTCACACGCAACACCTGCATCGTCTCGCCCGGGCGCTCGGACCGCAGTCCGACGGGAACCGGCACATCGGCCCGCATGGCCGTGCTGCACGCGCGGGGCCTGATGCGCGTCGGCGACGTTCTGATCCATGAATCGATCATTGGCTCGCGCTTCACCGGCAGAATTGTGGACCTCACCGAAATCGCCGGACGCAAGGCGATCGTTCCCGAGATCACCGGCCGTGCCTGGATCACCGGCGAGCATAACTACTATCTCGATCCAACGGATCCCTATCCGCAAGGCTATGTGCTGTCGGACACCTGGGGCACCTCGACCTCGGTGAAGCAATAGAACTTCCTGCAACGGCGTCGTCTTGGAGCACTCGGGTACCCGGAACCTTTCTGTTCGAACGCAGGGCATCGCGCTGCATATGCTCGGCGGACCTTGCAGGGAGGCGCCCGCTCTGATTCCCTGCGCTTGGTGGGGATCACCTGATTCGTGTGCTCGTCGCTCCGGTTTCGCATCGCTGTGCGGCGGAGCAGCGGGTGCTTTCGCAGAAAGATGAAGAAATGACCGCCAAGCCGGAAATCCTGGAGATGAGACCCAAGATCACCGTCGTCGGGGTCGGCGGCGCCGGCGGAAACGCCGTCAACAACATGATCGCCGAAGGCTTGCAGGGCGTCGAGTTCGTCGTCGCCAACACCGACGCCCAGGCGCTCACCATGTCGAAATCGTCGAGGCTGATTCAGTTGGGCGCGCATGTCACCGAGGGGCTGGGCGCCGGATCGCTGCCGCAGGTTGGAAGTGCGGCCGCGGAGGAATCCATCGACGAGATCATGGATCATCTGGCGGGAACGCATATGTGTTTCATCACCGCCGGCATGGGCGGCGGCACGGGCACGGGCGCCGCGCCGGTGATTGCGCGTGCCGCGCGCGACGCCGGCATTTTGACGGTCGCCGTCGTCACCAAGCCTTTCACGTTCGAAGGCAAGCGCCGGACCCAGGCGGCCGAGGAAGGCATCGAGCGGCTGCGCGAGAGCGCCGACACCGTGATCGTCATCCCGAACCAGAATCTGTTCAGGGTCGCCGACGCCAGGACCACATTCGCCGACGCCTTCGCCATGGCGGACCGCGTTCTCTATGCCGGCGTCGGCTGCATCACGGACCTCATCGTCAAGGAAGGCCTGATCAATCTCGATTTCGCCGACGTGAAGTCGGTGATGCGCGACATGGGCCCGGCGATGATGGGAACCGGCGAGGCCTCAGGTGAGGGACGCGCAAGGACGGCGGCCGAGGCGGCGATCGCCAATCCGCTCCTCGACGAGGCCTCGATGACGGGCGCCAGGGGACTGCTGGTGTCGATCAGCGGCGGCATGGACATGACGCTGTTCGAGGTCGATGAAGCCGCGACGCGGATACGCGAAGAGGTCGACGCCGATGCCGACATCATCGTCGGCGCCATCTTCGACCAGTCCCTGGCCGGGAAGTTCCGTGTGTCGGTCGTCGCGACGGGATTGCGCAAGAGCGCGAGCGTGATGCAGTTCGAACAGAGGATCGCCTGACGCACCGCGATCCTCGGCCGCGCCGATGGCGCGGTGCAATCGGCTGACGCCAGCTTCCGACGGCGAATAGATTCCCAACTGCCGAATATCGGCGGCTAGCGCACTTACGCGCGCGCCTCTTCGTCGCTAATTTTCATGCCACGGCATACAGTCGCGGCAGACGGGGAGAGGCTCACATGAAAAGCTTCGTCTATAACGCCCAGCCGGCACGCGTCGTTTTCGGATCGGGCACGATCGCCAGGCTCCCGGAGGAGATCGACCGTCTGGGGCTGAAACGCGTGCTCGTGCTCGCAACGCCGCCGCGAGAGGCCGATGCCCGGCGTCTCGCCGGGTCGCTCGGCGGCACGGCAGCCGGCGTCTATGCCGGGGCGACGATGCACACGCCGGTGTCCGTGACCGAGGACGCGCTGCGGGTCGTGTCGGAGCTTGAGGTCGACGGGCTGGTCGCGATCGGCGGCGGCTCCACGACCGGCCTCGCCAAGGCGATCGCCTTGCGCACCGACCTGCCGCAGATCGTGGCGCCGACGACCTATGCCGGTTCGGAAATGACGCCGATCCTCGGCGAGACCAAGGATGGCGTGAAAGTCACCCAGTCGAGCCCGAGGGTGCTACCGGAAGTGGTGATCTACGACGTCGACCTGACGATGACGCTTCCCGCTTCCCTGTCGGGAACAAGCGGCATGAACGCCATCGCCCATGCCGTCGAGGCGCTCTATGCCAGGGAAAGCAACCCGGTGATAGACCTGATGGCCACAGAGGCCATCGGCGCGTTGGTGAGCGCCCTGCCGGTCATTGCCGGAAATCCGCATGACCGCGATGCTCGCTCCGAGGCGCTTTACGGCGCCTGGCTCTGTGGCATCTGTCTCGGCTCCGTCGGCATGGCGCTGCACCACAAGCTTTGCCACACGCTCGGCGGCACTTTCGACCTGCCGCATGCCGAGACCCATGCGATCGTGCTGCCGCATGCGCTGGCCTATAACGCGCCTGCCGTTCCGGCCGCCATGGAAACCTTGCGGGCCGTCCTGAAGACGAACGACCCGGCGCGGGCCCTTTACGATCTCGCCGGCCGGATCGGCGCAAAACGCGCGCTGTCCGAGATCGGTATGCCGCCCGACGGGATCGATATCGCGACGGACCGCGCGCTGGCCAATCCCTACTGGAACCCGCGCGCGCTGGAGCGGGAATCGATCCGGGCCCTTATCGCCCGCGCCTATGCCGGCGAACCGCCACGGAGCTGAGACGCCCGGGCAAACTGCACAGCGCATCAGAAAAACGAAATTGTCCGCCGACGCTCCAGCCGTAATTGTCCCAGCCAGGCGAACGGCTGGGTTTCTTGGGAGGATTCCGGAGCAGCTGATCGCCTGACAAAGGCGCCGACCACAGGCTGCCTGGGAGGAGGAAAATGCCTGGTTCGGGCAAATCGGACGACAGGCGCCTTGGCTTCAAGGTGTCGCAGGAAGTCGTCGTCGTCGCGATCTCGATCGCGCTGTTCGTCGTGTTCTCGGCGACGCTCAACAATTTCCTGAGCCAAGGCAACATCATCGCCATCCTCAAGAACGTGTCGATCCTCGGCACGCTGGCCGTCGGCATGGGCTTCGTCGTCGTCGGCCGCGGCATCGACCTCACCATGGTGGCGGTGATGGTTGTCGGCGTCGCCTTCAGCATCTGGATTTCCACCTGGGGCATCGATTTCACGCTTGCCGTGATCTGCGGCGCCATCCTGGTCGCGGCCATCGGCCTGTTCACCGGCGTCATGGTGGCGGTGGCAGAAGTGCCACCGATCTTCGCCACTCTGGCCATCGCCTCCTCGGTCTACGGCTCGGGGCGCATCGTCTTCGCCTCGGACGTGCTCTATGCGCCGCCGGATATCGCCTGGCTGAAATTCGTCGGCAATGGCAACGTGCTTGGCATACCGATGTCCGTCGTCATCTTCGGCGCGGTGGCGGCTCTCATGGGTCTCTTTCTCAGGAAGACGCGCTTTGGCCGGCTGGTCTACGCAACCGGCGACAATCCGAACGCGGCCCGCACCACCGGCCTGCCGACACGCCCGATCATCGTGACGCAATATGTCGTCAGCGCGCTCATCGCGTTCACCGCCGGCATCATCATGACCGGCCTTGTCACCGGCATCGACACGCGCCTCTACAATTCGAGCCTGATCTACGACGTGCTGCTGGTGGTGGTGCTGGGCGGCATCGGCCTGTCGGGCGGGCAGGGCGGCGTGCGCAATGTCATCGCCGGCACCATCCTGGTCGGTATCCTGACCAACGGCATGACGATCCTGAACTTCTCCTACACCAGCCAGAATTTGATCAAGAGCGTGATCCTGCTCGGCGCCCTTGCCATCGACGCCATCATCAATCCGCGCGACGAGCAAACCTCGCAGAGCGGCGACATCTGAACAAGAACTCGAACCATCAAATCAGGGAGGAAACCTATGAAACTATTCAAGAAATGCCTGTTGGCGGGCATGGCCGCGCTCGCGTTTCTAGGCGCCGCGCAGGTTGCGAGCGCGCAGGAAACCGATCAGGTCGGCCGGGCTGCCTATCTCGACGGCGTCAAGGGCAAGAAGGTCATCTTCGTGCCGATCTCGCAGGGCATGGACCTCAACCAGGCCTGGGTGATGGTGTGGCAACGTCACGCCGCCCGCTACGGCTTCACGCTCGAGGTGCGCGATCCGAACGGCGACACCAATGCCGGCATCCGCGCCATGCAGGGCGCGATCGCCGAGAAGCCGGACCTGATCATCGTGCAGAATCCGGACGTGCAGACCTATGCCCGCCTGCTGAAGCAGGCGCAGGCCGCCGGCATCAAGGTGCTGCAGGTCAACATGCAGTCGGCAACCCAGACCGACTCCTATGTCGGCAATGACTGGATCGAGATGGGCCGCCTGGAGATGGGCGAACTGGCCAAGCATTGCACCGGGCCGAACGCCGTCTCGCACAAGGTGGTCTGGCTCGCCGGCGTCCAGACGGGCGCCGCCAACATCTATATGCGCACCGGCATCGACGAGGTGCTGAAGGCCAATCCCGAGCTGCAGCTCGTCTCCGACCAGCCGGCCGACTACATCAGCGAAAAGGCCCGCCAGATCACCGAGACGGTGCTGCAGCAGCATCCCGATCTCTGCGGCATCATGGGCATCTGGGACAATGCCGAAGTCGGCGCGGGCGCTGCCGTCGCGGCCGCCGGCAAGCAGGATCAGGTCACCATCGTCACCAATGGCGCGGGTGCCGCGACGGGCTGCGAGAGCATCAAGAACGGGCTGCTCGACGTGATCTTCAATTTCAACGCGCCGATCCAGGGCGAGATCGCCGCGCAGCAGATCTCCGAGTTGCTGCAGCACCCTGACCGCAAGGCCGGCAGCGAGAAGACCATCTTCTTCGGCCCGATCACCCGCGTCGACAAGACCAATGCGACCGGCCGGAATTGCTGGAAGCCCGAAGACATCAAGTAAACGGACTTTCCGATGAGCATGGCCGAAAGCCTTGTGCGCTGGCGCTACCGTCTGCTCCCCGACCATGTGGTCGGGGAGATCCTGACCAAGAAATGGATCGACAGCGTCATTCCCTTCACGGCGCTGGTGATCCTGTGCGCGATCTTCGGCGCGATCGTGCCGGGCTTCTTCGACGTGACGACGCTGACCAATCTCAGCGGCCAGACCGCCGAGCTCGGCCTTGTCGTGCTCGGCATGACCATCGTGATGGTGTCGGGCGGCATCGATCTCTCGGTCGGCTCGACCTTCGCGCTCGCCGTGCTCGTCACGCTCTACGGCATGAATGTCGAGCAGTGGAGTTTTGGGACCGGCCTGCTGGCCTGCCTCGGCCTCGGCGTCGTCTGCGGCGCCATCAACGGCTTCCTTGTCGGCTTCCTGCGCATGCGGGCGTTCCTGACCACGCTGGTCACGCTCATCATCTACCGGTCCACCTTCGACATCGTCTTCCCGCATGTCTCGACGGCGATCGTCACCAGCGGCCCGGATTCGCCGACCTATGATTTTCTCGGCTTCGGCACGATCTGGGGCGTGCCGACCTCCTTCGCCGTCTTCGTGGTCATTGCCATCGTGATCCACCTGGTGCTGTCGCGCGCCCGCTATGGCTGGCGGCTGTTCGCGGTCGGCGGCGCGCGCCGGTCCGCCTACAATGCCGGCATCAATGTGCGTTTCACCCTGTTCAGCGCCTATGTGCTCTGTTCGGTTCTGGTGGCGCTCTCCGGCTTCTTCTTCTCGGCCCGCATCGGCAGTGCCGCGTCCGATATCGGCACCGGGCTCGAGCTGCAGGTGCTGACCGCGACCGTGCTCGGCGGCATCTCGCTCGGTGGCGGACGCGGCTCGGTCGCCAAGGCGCTGATGGGCACGCTCTTCGTGCTCGTCCTGTCGAACAGCCTGCTCGCGCTCGCCGTGCCCGGCCCGGTCAACTACCTGATCCTTGGCCTCGTGCTGCTGCTCTCGGTCATGCTCGACGTGCGCTGGGTGAAGAACCGCCACAAGATCCTGCGCAGCGTCTATATCTCGCCGACCTTCGCCAAGATGCCGCAGGCGATCTCGACCGCGCCCAGCGCGCCGATGGCGGTGAACGACCGGCTGAAGGATGTCGGCGTCATCGGCCTCGGTTTTCTCGATGGCGCCGAGGATGTGATCTTCGACCGCCAGGACCGCCTCTATACCGGCAGCCGGCAGGGCGACATATTGCGCTTCCAGCCGCCGCACTACACCGAGAGCGAAGTCTTCGCCCATATCGGCGGCTCGCCGCTTGGCATGGCGTTCGACCGCGACGACAATCTCGTCATCTGCGTCGCCGGCATGGGCCTCTACCAGGTCTCGCCGGCGGGCGAGGTGAAGCTGCTCACCGCCGAGACCAACCGCTCGCTGACATCGGTCGTCGACGACTCGACCATGAAGCTTGCTGACGACTGCGACATCCTCCCAGACGGCCGCATCGTCTTTTCCGAAGCTACCGTCCGTTTCGAGATGCACGACTGGTACGCGGACGCGCTGGAGAGCCGCGGCAACGGGCGCATCATCGTCCACGACCCCAAGTCCGGCTCGACCCGCACGCTGCTGTCGAACCTGGTCTTCCCCAATGGCATCTGCACGGCCTTCGACGGCCAGTCGGTGCTGTTCGCGGAAAGCTGGGCCTGCCGCATCAGCCGCTACTATTTCGACGGTCCGAAGAAGGGCAGGGTGGAGCGGGTCATCGAGGGACTGCCCGGCTATCCCGACAACATCAACCGCGCCTCCGACGGCACCTACTGGCTGGCGCTGATGGGCATGCGCACGCCGGCGCTCGACCTGTCGCTGGAAATGCCGGGCTTCCGCCGCCGCATGGCGCGGCGCGTGTCGGAAGACGCCTGGCTGATGCCCAATCTCAACACCGGCTGCGTGCTGCGCTTCGACGAGAAGGGCCAGATCCTCGAAAGCCTATGGGACCAGGCCGGCGAGAAGCATCCGATGATCACCTCGATGCGCGAGCACAAGGGCGTCCTCTATCTCTGCGGCATCTTCAACAACCGCATGGGCACCCTGCCGCTGAGGGGGGTCGACCCCAACTGGTTCAGCTCGGATTCCTACTGGGGCAAAAAGCCATGAGCGCCGTCAGCCGGCTTTTCGATCGCTTCCTTGGCCGTGGCGACTGGGCGGTGACGGTACCGACGCTCGACGGGCCGCTGCTGCCCAACCAGGAACTGGAAGAGGCAGAGACTTTTGCCGGCCTCGTTGACGCCGACAATCTGGTGCGGACTGAAAAGGGCATGCTGGCGAGCAGCGCGAACCTGCTGATGCGTTTCGGCGCCGACGGCAAGGCCGAGGTCCTGCAAGAATTTCCGGGCGAGATCACCGCGCTCGCCCATGCCCGCGGCATGACCGCTTTGGCCATCGACGGCAAGGGCGTCGTCATCCGCGGCGGCCTGCATGACGGGCGCGAGGCGACAGGCGACGAGGACCGCAGCCTGTCCTGCGTCACCGCTCTCACCTTCCTCGACAGCAACACTCTGCTGGTGGCCAACGGCTCGGCCTCCCTGCCGGCGAGCGCCTGGCGCCGCGACCTGATGCAGAAGAACGCCTCCGGCTCGGTCTGGCGGCTCGACCTGAAAAGCGGCCGGCTGGAGCTGATCCGCGACGGCCTTGCCTGGCCGGCCGGCATCGCCACGACGGGTTCGAACCGCGTCTACGTCACCGAAGCCTGGCGCCATCGCGTGCTGGCCATCGATCTCGCCAGCAAGGCCACAGCGCCGGTGCTGGAACATCTGCCGGCCTATCCGGCGCGTATCGCGCCCGCCTTCAACGCCGGCTATTGGCTGACCTTCTACTCGGTGCGCAACCAGCTGGTGGAGTTCATCCTGCGCGAGGAGACCTACCGCAAGCGAATGCTGGCCGAGATCCCGGAAGACTACTGGATGGCGCCGGCGCTCGGCTCTTGGCGCGATTACCGCGAGCCGATGCAGGGCAGCCAGTTGAAGCAGATGAACGTGTTGAAGCCCTACGCGGTCACCAGGTCCTACGGGCTGGTGGTCCATTGCGACCACAACATGAAGCCGCTGTCGAGCTTCCATTCGCGCGCCGACGGCACGGTGCACGGCACGATCAGCGCCTGCGAGGTCGACGACGACCTGCTCGTCGCCTCGCGCGGCGGATCGCGGATCGTGCGTGTGGCCAAGGCCGCCGGCGGCAAGCGGGGTTAAGCGATGTCGGATAACATCATCGAACTCAAGGACGCGACCAAGGCGTTCTCGCGCATCCCGGCCTTCAAGAAGGTCAATTTCAACCTGCGCAGGGGCGAGATCCACGCGCTGCTGGGCGAAAACGGCGCCGGCAAATCGACGCTGACCAAGGTCATGGCGGGCGTGTTCAAGCTGACCGAGGGCAAGCTGTTCTTCGACGGCAAGGAGGTGTCCTTCTCCACCCCCGCCGAAGCGCTGCGCGCCGGCATCGCCATGGTGTTCCAGGAGACCAATCTGGTGCCGGCGATGACGGTGGCGCAGAACCTCTATCTCGGCGAAGAGAAGATGTTCAACCGGCTGCGCGGCCTCTACATCCAGGCGCGCCAGTTCCTCGCCGGCATGGGTTTTCAGGTCGATCCGACCGCGCAGGTGAGCACGCTGGGCGCCGCGCACAAGCAGATGGTCGAGATCGCGCGCGCCGTCCACCACAAGGCGCGCGTCATCATCTTCGACGAGCCGACCGCGACGCTGACCCCGGAAGAGAAACGCCATTTCTTCAACCTGCTGCAGCGGCTGGTGAAGGAAGGCATCGCCATCATCTTCATCACCCATGCGCTGGAAGAGGCGCTCGCCGTCGCCAACCGCATCACCGTCATGCGCGACGGCGAGATCGTGGCGTCGGGCGAGGCCAAGGGCTTCACCCGCGCTTCGATCGTGCAGGCCATGGTCGGCCGCACGCTCACCGAAACGCTGCATGGCGAGGTCAAGCGCACCGCGCGGCCCTATGGCGACAAGGTGCTTTCGGTCGAGAACCTCTCCTGCGCCGGCCTTGTGCGAAACTCGTCCTTCTCGGTGTTTTCGGGCCAGGTCACCGGCATGTTCGGACTGGTCGGCGCCGGCCGCACCGAGATGGCCAAGGTCGTCGCCGGACTGCTGAAGCGTAACATCTTCCATGGCGGCGAAATCCGCTTGCTCGGCAAGTCGGTGCGCTACCGCGTGCCGCGGCCGGCGGTGCGCGACGGCATCGTCTATGTGACGGAGGACCGCAAGTTCGACGGGTTCTTCGAGACGATGACGGCCGGCGAGAACCTGCAGATCGGCGAACTGACCGATAAATCCAACCCGGTGTCGATCGTGTCCCTGGCCCGCGCCAGGGAGCTTGCCAAGCAATGGGGCGAGCGGCTGAGGCTGAAGCAGATCAGCGACCGCGCTCGCATGATCGAGCTCTCCGGCGGCAACCAGCAAAAGGTCGTGATCGCCAAGTCGCTCATCCAAAAGCCCAAGCTGGTGATCTTCGACGAGCCGACGCGCGGCGTCGATGTCGGCGCGATCGTCGAGATCCACCAGCTCATCAGCGACCTTGCCGATCAGGGCATGGCCGTCGTCGTCATCTCGTCCTATCTGCCGGAGATCCTTGCGGTTTCCGATCGCATCCTGGTCGTGAAACGCGGCCGCGTGGTCGAGGAGATGATGCTGTCTGACGCAACTGAGGAACGCGTCATGTTCGCCGCTGTCCACTGAACAGGAACAGATTTGCTGGCTAAGGCCGGGAACGGCCCTATTGCCTTGCAATCACTTCCGCGTCTGAATAGGTCAGGAGGTTCAGATCACCTGCCCGAGCGGACATGTCCAGCATCAACCTCAAACTTCTGCAGACGTTTCTGCTTGCCGCCGAAAATGGCAGCTTCCGGCGCGCGGCCGAAGAGAGCAACCGTTCGCCCTCGGCAGTCTCCATGCAGATACGCGACCTCGAGGAGCAGATCGGCATCTCGCTGTTCATCCGCACGGCGCAGCGCGCCAGCCTGACGCCGGAAGGCCAGGTGCTGTTCGAGGAGATCGCCAACGCGATGTCGCAGGTGCAGACCAGCCTCGACCGGCTGACCGAGATCGCGGCGCGGCGCAAGGGCAAGGTGCAGATCGCCTGCGCGCCGACGCTTGCGGCGAGCCGGCTGGGCGACATACTGGCGACATTCAAGCTGCGCTATCCGCGCTCGATCGTCGAGGTCATCGAGACGCCGCCGCAGGGGGCACTTGCGCTGTTGCAGCAGCAGGAGGTCGAATTCTACATCGGTCCCGAACTGCCGAACCTCAACGACTTCCAATTCGAATCGATCCTCGACGATCCGCTGATGGCCTGCATCCCGACGGAGACCTATGGCGGCGAGAAGAAGCTCAATCTGTCGGACTTGAAACGCTTCCCACTGATCCTGCTCAACCGCAAGACAGCGGTGCGCGGCCTGCTCGACCGGCTGACTGCGGCGGAGGGCATCGAGCTCAAGCCGCAATACGAAGTCGAAAGCGCGCAGACGGCGGTGGCGCTGGTGTCGTCGGGACTGGGCGTGTGCGTGGTGCCGGGCATCGCAATCTCGCGCAATGACGAGCGCATGCGGGTGGTGCCGATCGACCATCGCGACGCGCACCGCGCCGTCGGCATCATCACCGCGCGCGGCTATGTGCACCACTCCTTCTCGGAGCAGCTGATGAACCTGATCCGCACCAATCTGCGCGAGCTGGCGCACTGAGCACGGCGCTTTAAAGACCAGTGCCGAAGCCACTCCGTTCGTCATCCTAGGGCGTAGCAAGGAGCGAAGCGACGCGCGAAGATCCTAGGATCCATGCCGGAATCTCGACCGTGAAGTGCCACGGTGCAGGATGGTCGTTGACAGCAGCACCGATTAGGATCGCCACATGACCGGATACGTCTACATGACCGCGAGCCAGAAAGGCGGTACGATCTACATCGGCGTCACCAATGACCTCGCCCACCGAATTCCAGAGCACAAAGCTGGCCAAGGTTCGAGGAGTTTTTCGATATCGCCGACGCTATTCAGCGCGAGAAATCGCTGAAACGCTGGCCAAGGCAATGGAAGGTCGAACTGATCGAGAAGACCAATCCGACTTGGTCCGAGCTATTTTGCGGGATCAGCTGGTGACTATTCTTCACCCTAGTAGCGTTCGCAAATTCAGGCATGGATCCTAGGGTCTGCGCGCGTCGCTTCGCTCCTTGCTTCGCCCTAGGATGACGAAGCTACGGGCGCCTGCGCAGAACGGTGCAATTCGCAGGCCGGCCTCCTCTGAATATCAATCTGTCTGGATCCAGACCGCCTTCGTCTCCAGATACTCGTGCAGATGCTCGACGCCGCCTTCGCGGCCGTAGCCTGACATCTTCATGCCGCCGAACGGCACGGCAGGATCGATGGCGTGGTACATGTTGACCCAGACCGAGCCAGCCTTGACGCGACGCGCCAGCTTGTGCGCGGTGCCGAGATTGGTGGTGAAGATGCCGGCCGCCAGGCCGTAGGGCGTCGCGTTGGCACGCGCGACGGCCTCGTCCAGCGTGTCGAAGGGCATGGCCGAGATCACCGGCCCGAAGATCTCTTCGCGCGCGATCGTCATCTTGTCCGACACCGCGCCGAAGACGGTCGGCGCGATGAAGTTGCCGCCGTCATAGAGCTCGCCCGTCAGCCTCGAGCCGCCCGCGACCAGCTTGGCGCCTTCGTCGCTGCCGGCCTTGATGTAGCCTTCCACCTTTCCGGCCTGCCTTGCATTGATCAGCGGGCCGATTTCCGTCTCCGCCTCGATGCCGTGGCCGATGCGCAGCTTGCCGGCGAATTCGGCGACCCGGCGCACGAACTCGTCATGGATCTCGCGCGCCACGAACAGGCGCGAGCCGGCGATGCAGATCTGGCCCGAATGCACGAACACCGCCATCGCCGCGACCGGCACGGCCTTGTCGATATCGGCGTCGCGGCAGACGATGATCGGCGACTTGCCGCCGAGCTCCAGCGAGACGCGCTTGAGATTGGCGACGCCGGCCCGCGCGATCGCCTGGCCGGTCAGCGTCGAGCCGGTGAAGACGATCTTGTTGACCTCCGGATGTTCGGCCAGCCGCGCGCCGGCCTCGGCGCCGGTGCCGGTGACGATGTTGACGACGCCGTCGGGCACGCCGGCTTCCTGCATCAGCTTCGCGATCAGGAGCGGTGTCAGCGATGCATCCTCCGACGGCTTCAGCACGATGGTGCAGCCGGTGGCCAAAGCCGGCGCGATCTTCCATACCGAGGCGGCGGTGGGCGCATTCCAGGGAATGATCGCGCCCACGACGCCGACCGGCTCGCGCCGGGTGAAAGTGACGATCTCGCCGGGGATTGAATTGTCGATCGCTTCGCCATGCAGCGCGGTCGCCATGCCGCCATAGAAGCGCAGCATGCCGATGACGCGGCGCCGGTTGGCCAGCGTGCGGGTGATCGGCAATCCCATGTCGAGCGTGTCGGAGACGCTGAGCTCCTCCCAATGCTTCTCGAACAGATCGGCGATCCTGAGCAGCACGCATTGCCGCTCGTAGGGCGAGAATTTGGACCAGGGCCCCTCGAACGCAGCCCGCGCAGCGGCCACCGCCGCGTCGATATCGGCGGCTCCGCCGCGCGGCACCGTCGCCAGCACCTCGCCGGTCGCCGGGTTCAACGCCTGCATGACCTCGCCGGACTGCGCCGCGACCCACTTGCCGCCGATGAACATCGGCCGGAATTCGCCATGATAGAGCGTCGTGGCCTTCGCCCTCGGGTCGAAGTTCAGCGTCATCGTCTCCTCCTCACGAATTCCGAGGCGACTATTACTCCCGCTTCGGGCGACCTCAAACAAGGAAAGCTAAAAGGGCGTTCAGATAATCGGACTGTGCAACGCGCGCGTCTTCCCCGATGTTGCCGGCAACGGAGGAACAGATATGAGACTTGCTGGCAAGGTCGCCATCGTCACGGGTGGCGGGTCGGGGTTTGGCGAAGGCATCGTCAGGAAATTCGTCGAGGAAGGCGCGTCGGTCGTGCTGATGGACCGTGACGAGGCCGCGGCTTCCCGCGTCGCTCGCGAAGTCGGCGACAAGGTGCGGCCGATCACC
This sequence comes from Mesorhizobium sp. M2E.F.Ca.ET.209.01.1.1, assembly GCF_004010375.2. Taxonomy (NCBI): domain Bacteria; kingdom Pseudomonadati; phylum Pseudomonadota; class Alphaproteobacteria; order Hyphomicrobiales; family Phyllobacteriaceae; genus Mesorhizobium; species Mesorhizobium sp. M2E.F.Ca.ET.209.01.1.1. The sequence goes on from NZ_SADP02000011.1 coordinate 40,800, forward strand.
GGCGACGTCTCGACGCTGGAGAGTTTTGTCGCGGCGGCCGATCTGGCGCGCTCGGCCTTTGGCGGGCTCGACATACTGGTCAACAATGCCGGCGTCGCGCAGCCGCCGCTGCGGCTGGAGACGATGGATGAAGGCCTGTTCGACCGCATCGCCAACGTCAACATGCGCTCGATCTATAACGGCGCCCGTGCCGTGGTGCCGCATTTCAAATCTATAGAGGCCGGCGCCATCCTGAATGTCGCTTCCACGGGCGGCGTCTCGCCACGTCCGAACCTCACCTGGTACAACGCCTCGAAGGGCTGGGCGATCGCAGCCACTCGCGCCATGGCCGTGGAGCTCGCGCCGTTCGGCATCCGCGTCAACGCGATCAATCCGGTCGCCGGCGACACGCCGCTTCTGTCCACCTTCATCGGCTCCGGCGAGGAAAACCGCGCCCGCGTCGTCGCCACCATCCCGATCGGCCGGCTGTCGACGCCGCAGGACATGGGCAATGCCGCGGCGTTCCTGTGCTCCGACGAAGCCAGCATGATCACCGGCGTCGACCTCAATGTCGACGGCGGCAAGTGCATCTGAATATTTGCGGTTCCTGAGGGATTGGCGATGAATGATGTCTACCAGATCGCGGTCGTGCATGGCGACGGCATCGGCCCCGAGGTCTGCGCCGCGGCCGTTGAGGTGGTGAAGGCAGCGCTCGGACCGGGCTGCCCTTTGCGCTTCACCGAATATCCGGCCGGCGCAGAGCATTTTCTGAAGACGGGGCAGAGCTTTCCCCAGCCGACCTTCGAGGCGTGCCGGGCGGCGGATGCGATTCTGCATGGCGCCGGCGGCCTGCCGGGTGTGGTCTATCCGGACGGCACGGAAGCCGGGCTCGACTTCACGCTGAGGCTCCGTTTCGAGCTCGACCTCTACGCCAATATCCGCCCCATCAGGCTCTTCGAAGGGGTGACGAGCCCACTCGCCGGGGTGAAGGCCGGCGACATCGACTACGTCATCCTGCGCGAGAACAGCGAGGGGCTCTACGCCGCGCGCGGGGCAGGGGCGTTGCTGCGCGGCGAGGTGGCGGTCGACACGCTCGTGCAGACGCGCGCCGGCATCGAGCGCATCGTGCGCAAGGCCTTCGAGCTGGCGCGCCAGTCGAACGGCGCGCCGCGCGACGGTGTTCGCCGGGTGACCTGCTGCGACAAGGCCAATGTGCTGCGCAGCTACGCCTTTTTCCGCTCCGTCTTCGACGAGGTGGCGAAGGACTACCCTGACATCGCGACGGAACATGCGCTGGTCGACGCCATGGCCATGCATCTCGTGCTGAAGCCCGGCCATTTCAATGTCATCGTCAGCGAGAACATGTTCGGCGACATTCTCTCCGACCTTGCGGCGGCGACGGTCGGCGGCATGGGCATGGCGCCGTCGGCGGAGGTCGGCGACGCTAAGGGCTTCTTCCAGGCGGCGCACGGCTCCGCGCCGGACATTGCCGGCAAGGGGATCGCCAATCCCTACGGGACGATCCTGTCGGCGGCGGCGATGCTCGAGTGGCTCGGCCGCGGACCTGGCGACGAAAGGCTGCTCCGGGCCGCCGAACAGATCCGTCGCGTGACGGAGGCTTGCCTGGCGAACGGGCTGCTCAGCGCCGATTTGAAGGGAAAGTCATCGACCGCCGAGATCACCGGGAACGTCTGCGACCGGCTCGCGGCCTGAGGCGATGGGGCGGCTCGATCGCTCCGTTTCGGTGGAGGATTTTCGCCAGCTGGCGCGCAGCCGGCTGCCGAAATCGGTCTTCGAATTCGTCGATGGCGGGGCGGGCCAGGAACTGACCTTGCGCGACAACCGCGCCGGCTTCGAACGCATCCGGCTGCTGCCGCGTGTTCTGACCGACGTATCCCGGCCGGATCTGACCACGACGCTGTGGTCCAAGACCTATCCGACGCCGCTGGTGATCAGTCCGATGGGATCCTGCGCGCTAGTGCGGCCCGGCGCTGACATCGCGATCGCCAAAGCGGCGGCGGCGCGCGGCATTCCCTACACGCTGTCGACCATGGCGACGACCGGCATCGAGCGGATGGCAAGGGCGGTCGAGGGCCCGCTCTGGTTCCAGCTCTATGTGCTGAAGGATTTCGATTTCAATCGCCGGCTGGTGCGGCAGGCTGAAGAGTTCGGCTATTCGGCGCTGGTCGTGACCGTCGACCTGCAGACGGGCGGCAAGCGCGAGAAGGACCTGAGGAACGGAATTTCGATCCCGCTCAGGCCTTCTTTGCGACACATGATCGAAGGGATCACGCATCCGGGCTGGTCGTTTCGTCTGCTTCGCGGCGGCTTGCCACAGTTCGAGAATGTCCGCGGCTATCTCGGCGACACCAGCGCGGGACTGACGATCGCCGCGCGCGTCGGCGGCAATCTCCATCCGGGTTTCGACTGGGACGACTTTCGCACGATCCGCGACTGGTGGAAGGGGCCGCTGATCGTCAAGGGCGTCCTGCACCCGGCCGATGCCGTGCGTTTGATCGGGGAGGGCGCGGACGGGATCTGGGTGTCCAATCACGGCGGCCGGCAGCTCGACGGCGCAGTCTCGAGCATCGACGCTATCGGGCCTGTGCATGCAGCCGTTGGCGATGGGGTTCCGGTCCTGATCGATTCCGGCATCCACACGGGCATGGACGTCATCAAGGCAAAAGCCCGCGGAGCGATGGCCTCCGCTATCGGCCGCGCCGCCCTGTTCGGAGCGGTGGCCGGACGGGCCGGTGTCGAACGGGTTCTGGATATTTTGCTCGACGGGATCGCGACCGGCCTGAAGCTTTCCGGGGTGCCGAGTTTCCACGAGATTGGTCCGGACTTGATCGCTCCATCGGGTTAACCGGCACCGTCACGGTTCCGTTGCGCCATCCGTCCAGCTTTGCGAAACGCGAGGTTGCGCGAGCCCCAGCCGGCGGCTATGCCCGTCCAGGATTTTCCAGACAAGAGGCAGCCGATGAAGGTCGTTTCCACCTCCAAGTCGCATGGCGGCATCCAGGGCGTCTATTCGCACGCTTCGGAGGTCTGCGCCTGCGACATGACCTTCGCCGTCTTCGTGCCGCCGCAGGCCAAGGACCGGCCGCTGCCGGTCGTCTGGTATCTGTCGGGCCTGACCTGCACGCACGCCAACGTCATGGACAAAGGCGAGTACCGGCGGATGGCATCCGAGCTCGGGCTCGTCGTCGTGTGTCCCGATACCAGTCCGCGTGGACCGGACGTTCCCGACGAAAAGGACAATTGGCAGTTCGGCTGCGGCGCCGGGTTCTATCTCGACGCGACGCAAGAGCCCTATGCGAAAAACTACCGGATGTATTCCTACATCGCCGAGGAATTGCCAGCGCTCGTTGCCGCGAACTTCCCGGTCGACATGTCACGCCAGGCGATCTTCGGCCATTCGATGGGCGGGCACGGCGCGCTGACGATCGCGCTGAAGAACCCGCAGCGCTACCGGAGCTGCTCGGCCTTCGCGCCGATCGTGCAACCGTCGACGGCCGGCTGGTCGCGCCCCGCTTTCGAAAAATATCTCGGAGCGGACGAAAAGAGCTGGCGCGCCTATGACGCGACGCTGCTGATCGAGGACGGCAAGCGATATCCCGAATTCCTCGTCGATCAAGGCACGGCGGATGGCTTCCTGCGGGATGGCCTTCGCCCATGGCTGCTCGAAGAGGCCTGCAAGAAGGCAGGGATCGACCTCATCCTGCACATGCGGGAAGGCTACGACCATTCCTACAATTTCATGTCGACCTTCATGGACGATCACCTCAAATGGCATGCCAGCCGTCTTAAGTGACATCGTCCGCAGAATGCGCGCCCCGCCGCAATCGAATGGTCTATTCCGGGTCACCGGTGACTGAAGGGATTTCAGCGTTCACCTTCCGGTGAGCGCACGAATTTCCGGCGGAACATTCCTCTTTTCGCGCTGTTACGCCGAAGCAGCAGCGCGGAAAGGAGTTGCCGCATGGACAATCCGCGATCCACGGCAAGCATAGCCGGCCATCCCATCCACCCCATGCTCGTCACCATCCCGATCGCCTGTTTCGTCGGGACCTTGCTCACCGATATCGCCTATTGGCGGACGGCCGAAATGACCTGGGCCAACTTCTCGGCCTGGCTCCTGACCGTTGGTGTCATCGTCGGCATCCTGGCTGCCATAGCGGGGCTTACCGACTTTCTGGGCGGTCGCAGGATACGCGCTCAGCCGACTGCATGGCTGCATATGGCCGGCAACCTCGTGGTGCTTGTTTTGTCCGTCTTCAACATGCTGATCCACACGCGCGATGCCTGGACATCCGTGGTGCCGACCGGGCTGATCCTGTCGGCGCTGGTGGTGATCATCCTGATCTTCACAGGCTGGCTCGGCTGGGGGCTGGTCTACCGCCATCACGTAGGAGTGGCCGATGAGACGGTTTGACAGCACGACAAGATGGATGTCCGCGGCGCTTTGCAGCGCGATGGCCTTGGGCGTTGCCGGCTGCAGCGACGAGAACACCGATCCGAACGCCCAGATCGGTCCCAATCCGAAACTACCGGAGATAAATCAATACCTGTTCCCACCGATGCATCTGGCCTCGGTGGTCGGCTGGAAAAACAACGAAAAGCCGGCCGTCGCGCAAGGCCTGCAGATCGAGGCGCTGGCCAACAACGGACTTCAGCATCCGCGGTCGCTTTACGTGCTGCCCAATGGCGACATTCTGGTGGTGGAGTCCAAGGCGCCGGATGAAGCATCGGTCAAGCGACCGAAAGACATCATCATGGGATTGGTCGAAAGCTGGGTCACCTCCGGCGGCGACACCGGGCCGAGCAACCGCATCACGCTGCTGCGCGACACCAATGGCGACGGCAAGCCGGATTACCAGGGCGTGTTCCTCGACCACCTCAACTCGCCCTTCGGCGTGGCGCTGGTCGGCAACGACCTTTATGTCGCCAACACGGACGCGATTGTGCGCTATCCCTACCAGCCGGGCGACACCAAGATCACGGCGCCAGGCAAGGTGCTGACGGAGCTGCCGGGCGGGCCGATCGACCACCACTGGACGAAGAGCCTGGTGGCGAGCCTGGACGGCTCATTGCTCTATGTCGGAGTCGGCTCGAACAGCAACATCACCGAGAACGGCATCCAGGCCGAGAAGGACCGCGCCGCGATCTGGGAGGTCGACCGCGCCACCGGCCGTTCGCGCATCTTCGCCAGTGGACTGCGCAACCCCAACGGCCTGTCGTTCGAACCTCAGAGCAAGGCACTGTGGACCGTGGTCAACGAGCGCGACGAGCTCGGACCGAACCTCGTTCCGGACTACATGACGTCGGTGAAGGACGGCGCCTTCTATGGCTGGCCCTACAGTTATTATGGCCAGCATGTCGATCCGCGTGTGATGCCGCAGCGGCCGGATATGGTGGCCAAGGCCATCCCGCCGGACTATGCGCTGAGCTCGCATGTCGCGCCGCTCGGGCTTGCCTTCTATACCGCAAGCAACCTGCCGCAATCCTATCGCGGCGGCGCCTTCGTCGGCGAGCATGGCAGCTGGGACCGTTCCCAGTTCAATGGTTACAAGGTGGTTTTCGTGCCGTTCAGCGGCGGGCATCCGAACGGTATGGCGAAGGACGTGGTCACCGGCTTCCTCAACAACAAGGGCGAGGCGAGGGGCCGTCCGGTCGGCGTTGCCGTCGACAAATCCGGCGCGCTGCTGATTGCCGACGATGTCGGCAACACGGTGTGGCGGGTCACCGCGGCGGCGCCGGGATCGACGTAAGGAACAGGCTCAATCCTCTGATTTTCCTAAAACGCCCGCATCAGTTTGTCGTAGCGTTTGATCAGGCGCTCGCGCTTCAGGCGCGATAGCCTGTGTATCCAGAAGAGGCCGTCCAACTGATCGATCTCGTGCTGGTGGCAGACCGCCAGCAGGCCTTCGGCATCTTCGAACTGCTCTTGGCCTTCGAGATCCTGGTAGCGAACCCGGACGCGGGCGTGCCGCTCAACCTCTTCGGTGACACCGGGCATCGAAATGCTGCCTTCCGTATGACGGAGCATTTCGGTCGAGGCCTCGACAATCGCCGGATTCACGTAGATCGCCGGTTTTGCGGCAGGAGGCACCTGGATCACGACCAGGCGTTTGAGGATGCCGATATGCGGGCCGGTTATGCCGATTCCAGGCGCTGCGTGCATGGTGTCGACAAGGTCGTCGGCCAGACCGCGCAGGTCACTGTCGAACAGCTCCACGCGATCCGCGATGGTGCGCAGCAGAGGATCGGGAAATTTTATGATCGGCCGGACCGCCATGTGTCAGGTTACCGGCTTCTGAAGGACATCGAATTGCGGGTTGGTTTCGGAGAAGATCGGCAAGGCGGCCGCGCCGAGAACGGACGTGTCCTTGCCCGCGGCGCCGACCAGGACCCGCGGGGTCGTGCGGGCGCGGGTCGCGCTCACGGAGAGATGGAGCGGCTCCAGCCGGCTGGCCAAGGCCTCGATCACCGGCAGCGGCATGAAGCCGCCGAGCACGACTGTCTCGGGATCGAGCGCCATTTCCAGGATGTCGATCGCCTGGCGCAGCGGTTCGACCGCCTCCGCGAGCCAAGCCTCGAAGCGGCTGTCGCCCTTTGCCAGGAGTTCTTCCAGCAGGCCGGGAGAGGCATGGTCAGGATCCGGCAGATCGAGCCTGTCATAGGCCGCGCGCAGCGAGACGTAGCGCTCCAGGCAGCCGCGCTTGCCGCAGCCGCAGGGAAGGCCGCCAGGCCTGACGATGATGTGGCCGATCTCGCCGGCATTGTGGCGGCTGCCCTTGTAGAGATGCCCGTCGAGGAAAAGCCCGGCGCCGAGGCCGGTGCCGATGAACAGATAGACGAAGCTTCCGAGCTTGCGGGCGACGCCATAGAGCCGCTCGCCTATTGCCGCCGCGGTGGCGTCGTTCTCGACGGTGACGGCGATACCGGTCAGCCGTTCCAATTCGTCGGCCACCGGAAAATCGTGCCAGCCGGGCAGGGCGGTCGGCCCGACCGACGTCATGCCTTCGACGCCGAACGGCCCGGGCATCGCCATCCCTATGCCGAGCAGCCTTTTCCGCTCCAGCCGGGAGGTCGCGATTAGGTCGCTCGAGATCGCGGCCAGCAACGGCAGGGCCTCGGCGGGCGTGGGGCGGTCGACATTTCTCTCGATGCGGGCGCGCATCGTGCCTGAGAGATCGCTGACGACGCCGACGGCAAGCTGGTGATCAAGCTGGAGACCGATCGAATAGCCGCCATCGGGGTTGATGGAATAGGGCACGGCCGGCTGGCCGCGCGCGCCCTTGAGCGTTGCCTCAGGCCGCAGCAGCCCGGCTTCTTCCAGTTCCTCGACGATGTTGGAGATGGTCTGCGACGACAGCGCCGTCAGCCTGGCGATCGCGGCGCGCGAAAGCGCGCCACTGGTACGGATGGCTTCGATCACCACACGCCGGTTGTGCGATTTCGCCTGTTCGAGATTGGTGCCGGAGATGGCTTTCTTGAGGGTCATGCGGTTATGCCAGTCGCCGGAACTGTAGAATGCCACTTCAGAAACTCAAGTTGATTTAATTATAGGGGCTTAGCGCTCAGCAGTCCGAGGCTTGGGCCAGCGTAGGAGGCTGCATTTTAGGAAATACAGGTCGCCCGGCGCGATCACCTGGGCGAAGCGCGGTGCGGCAAAATCGGCGGCCAACGGCACCTCGACCAATTGGGCAGGAACGATCTGGCGGCTGACGCATTTTGCTTCGCGTCAACAGCTGAGGGACCCGATGCGCATTGCCCATGTTGCGCCGCTCTATGAATCGGTGCCGCCGAAATTCTATGGCGGGACCGAGCGGATCGTCTTCTACATCACCGAAGCGCTGGTCGAGCTCGGCCACGATGTGACGCTGTTCGCGAGTGGCGACAGCGAGACGTCGGCCAGGCTGGTGTCCGCGCGTGACCAAGCCATACGCCTCGACCCGCGGCCGAAGAAATCGGAGATCGCCGCGCATCTCGCCATGCTCGCCGATGTGCGAGCGCGCGCCCAAGAGTTCGACATTATCCATTTTCATCTCAGCCACTTCCTGCATTTTCCTTTCTTCGAAGAGATCGCAGGGCGGACGGTGACGACGCCGCATGGCCGGCTCGACTATGTGGATCTGGCGCCGGCCTACAAACGCTTCCCGCGTTTTCCGATGATCTCGATCTCGCACAGCCAGAAGCGCGGCCTGCCGGACGCGAACTGGCTCGCCACGATCCATCACGGATTGCCGCTCGACGCCTACCAGCCGACTTATGAGCCGCGGGCGGAAAAACCATATCTCGCCTTCCTCGGACGCCTGTCGCGCGACAAGCGGCCGGACCGAGCCATCGAGATCGCGCGACGGTCTGGGTTGACGCTGAAGCTGGCGGCCAAGATCGGCGACGACGACCGCGCCTATTTCCGCGACAACATCGAGGCGCTCATCGACGGCGACCGCATCGACTATGTTGGCGAGATCACTGAGGACGAGAAGGCCGAATTCCTCGGCAATGCGGCGGGCCTTTTGTTCCCCATCGACTGGCCGGAGCCGTTCGGCCTTGTCGCGATCGAGGCCATGGCCTGCGGCACGCCGGTGATCGCCTGGGACCAGGGCGCCTTGCCGGAGATCGTCGACGATGGCGTCACCGGCTTCGTCGTGGACAGTGTTGACGCTGCGGTCGCGTCGATGCCGGCGCTTCTCGATCTCGACCGGCGGCGGGTGAGGACGATGTTCGAGAAAAGGTTCTCGGCGGCAAGAATGGCAAGCGACTATGTTGCTGCCTATATGCGTCTGACCGGCATGCCGGAGGCGAAAGCCTCCTGACCTTCACTGCCTAGAGCCGGATGATTTCAGCTCTGTTCGGCCTGAAATCTGAATCCGGCTCTAAATCAAAGAGACAGAGCATAATGTCGTCCGAAAACCGCTTCACACTTTTCGGCATCATGCTCTAGGGCGGGGCAAACGAAGAGGTGACGAATGATGGAGCTCGACGAGCGCAAGCTCGATCCTGCCGTAGCCCTTTCTTCACTCGACGAAACGGCGCCGCGCGAACCGCACCGGCTTTTTGCCCTCAAGCAGGGCGACTGCTTCGCCGTCGCCGACGCTTATGGCGACATCAGGGGAGCGGGCGACGGCTTCTTCCGCGACGACACGCGCGTGCTGTCCGAATTCCGGCTGACCATCGGCGGTAGGCAGATGTCGCTGCTCGGCGCTTCGCTCAGCCAGGACAATGTGCTGTTCACGTCGAACCTCACCAACCTGCCGATCCAAAGCGCGGCCGGCCGCGATATCCCGCAGGGCGCGATCCATATCGAACGCGTGAGGCTGATCTGGCAGGATAGGCTGTTCGAGCGCATCACGCTTTCCAACTACAGCCGCGAGCATTCGACGATCACCGCCTCGCTGCATTTCGCCGCCGATTTTCGCGACATGTTCGAAGTGCGCGGCTCGACTAGGGTGAAGCGCGGCACGACGCATGTCGCCAAGACCGACAAGACCTCGGTGCTGCTCGGCTATGATGGCCTCGACGGCCTGCCGCGGCTTTCCGCAATCTCCTTTTCGCAGGCGCCAGACCAATTGAGCGACAATCGCGCCGATTTTCTCATCGCGGTGACCAAGCGCAGCCAGAAAGTGCTCTATGTCGAAGTCGGTCCCGAGGTCGCCGATGCGCCCGACCGCGACCGCTTCCGCGCGGCTGCGGCACGCGCACGCTTCGGCATGCGCGCCAAGCGCAGGCATGGCGCCACGGTGCACAGTTCGGGCCGCGTCTTCAACGATTGGGTCGAGCGGGCTCGCGCCGACGTGGCACTGCTCACCACCGAGCTTTCGACAGGACCTTATCCCTATGCCGGCATCCCGTGGTTCTCGACGGCGTTCGGCCGCGACGGGGTGATCTCCAGCCTGCAGATGCTTTGGCTCAATCCGGGCCTGGCGCGCGGCGTGCTGGCATTTCTGGCCGAGCACCAGGCGACCGAAACGTCGCCCTTTTCGGATTCCCAGCCGGGCAAGATCATGCATGAGACGCGCAAGGGCGAGATGGCGGCGCTGCGTGAGCTTCCGTTCGGGCGCTACTATGGCGGTGTCGACACCACGCCGCTTTATATTCATCTGGCTTCCGCCTATGCCGACCGCACCGGCGACATGGCCTTCATCGACAAGCTTTGGCCTTCGCTCAAGGCCGCCGCCGAATGGACCGAGGAGGCGAGCCGCGCCACCGGCTTCGTCACCTATCAGCGCGCCGCCGAGTCCGGTCTCGCCAACCAGGGCTGGAAGGACAGTTTCGATTCGGTGTTCCACGCCGACGGCCGCATTCCAAAAGGGCCGATCGCGCTGGTCGAGGTGCAGGGCTATGTCTATGCCGCCTTTCGGGGCCTGGCGGCGCTGGCGCGCCGCCGCGGCGAATTCGCCGACGCCGAGCACTGGGAGAACCGCGCCGAGGAAATGCGGGTCGCCGTGGAACGCGATTTCTGGCTCGACGACATGAATTTCTACGCCCTGGCCATCGATGGCGAAGGCCAGCCCTGCAAGGTCCGGACGTCGAATGCCGGGCATCTGCTTTTCGTCGGGCTGCCGCAGCCGGAGCGCGCCAGGCTGGTCGCCGACCAGTTGCTGTCGGCGTCCTTCCATTCAGGCTGGGGGCTGAGGACGCTTGCCGACGACGCCGTGTTCTTCAATCCGATGTCCTACCACAACGGCTCGATCTGGCCGCATGACACAGCACTTTGCGGCGTCGGCCTGGCGCGTTACGGCGAGCGTGACAGCGTCGTGCGGCTGATGAGCGGCACGTTCGAGTCGGCCGTGCATTTCAACATGCGGTTGCCGGAACTGTTCTGCGGCTTCGCCCGGGCTCCGGGCGAGGCGCCCATCGCCTATCCCGTAGCCTGCCTGCCACAGGCCTGGTCGGCCGGTTCCACCTTCATGCTGATGCAGGCGTGCCTTGGGCTCGAAATCGACGGCTGGGAGGGCGAATTGCATGTCACGCGGCCAAGGCTGCCGATCGGTATCGACACGCTCACGCTCCGGCACCTGACGGTCGGAGACAAAGCGGTCGATCTCACCTTCCAACGGATCGGCGACCGCGTTGCTGCCTTCTTGCCCGACAGGCATGAAGGCCAGGTGCCGCTGATCGTGCGCACGTAAACAAAGCGCCGCAACCCCGCGTCCAACAATCGAAAAGTGTCGGAACTGATCGCTGGTTCGCGCGTTGCAGACCTAAGCCGGTCTGCCCGTCCGCGGCCGGCACGAACGAAAACAATGAACGGACGGCCGGAGGCAACCTGGCATTTCAATGACACAATACGGCGTCGACCTGCTACTGGTCCTTATTCTCGCAAGCCTCGGACTGTCCGCACTAGCGATTTTCATTTCGATATCCCGGTACCGTCGCAATCATCCAAGAGCGTTGGCTGTGCCGACTTCCGGCGACGACTCCGCCACCGAAGCCGCGCGCAAAGTGCTGCGCGAATTCGAGAAGAACGGGCAGTCGGTGGACGCGGCGCTGGTTAGCTGGTCGCCCGATACCCTGCGCAAGATCCTTGCCGAGGACCTGCCGGATGCGCAGGTCATCGTGGTCTCCAATCGCGAGCCCTATATCCACAACGAAACCAAGGACGGCGAGGTCGAGCTCGTTGTGCCGGCGAGTGGACTGGTCTCGGCGCTCGAGCCGATCACGCGCGCCTGTGGCGGCACCTGGATCGCCTATGGCGGCGGCAGCGCCGACCGGACGATGGTCGACGAACATGACCGCGTGCAGGTGCCGCCTGGCCATCCCTCCTACACGCTGCGGCGGGTCTGGCTGAGCGACGACGAATATCAGGGCTACTATCTTGGCTTTGCCAATGAAGGCCTGTGGCCGCTCTGCCATATCGCCTTCACGCGGCCGATTTTTCGCGAGTCGGACTGGGAAGCCTATGAAGCCGTCAACCGCAAGTTTGCCGACACGGTGGTTGCCGAGGCGCGCAACGAGCGACCGATCGTGCTGGTCCAGGACTATCACTTCGCGCTTCTGCCACGCATGATCCGCGAGCGTCTGCCCGATGCGATCGTGATCACCTTCTGGCATATTCCCTGGCCGAATTCTGAAGTGTTCAGCATATGCCCGTGGCGCGAGCGCATCCTGGATGGTCTGCTCGGCAGCTCGATCGTGGGCTTCCATACCCAATATCACGCCAACAACTTCACCGAGAGCGTCGACCGTTTCATGGAAAGCCGCATAGAGCGCGCCGATGCCGCCATTTCCTATGGCGGCCAAGTGACGCTGGTGCATTCCTATCCGATTTCGATCGAATGGCCGGACGATCTCCTGAAAGCCCTGCCCAACGTCGAGGAATGCCGGCTGCGCGTGCGCAAGCGCCACAGGATTGCAGTCGGCGCCAAGCTGTGCGTCGGCGTCGAGCGTCTCGACTATACTAAGGGCATCCTCGACCGCTTCCGTGCATTAGAGGAGCTGTTCATTCGTCATCCTGAAATGGTGGGTAAAGTCGTGTTCCTGCAGGTCGCGGCGCCGAGCCGGGGTACGTTGCCGGCCTACAAACAGCTGCACGAGGAATGTCTGCGCTGTGCCGACGAACTCAACCAGCGTTACGGCAGCGAATCCTACCGGCCGGTCGTCATGGTGGCCGAGCATCATTCGCAAGCGGCAGTCTATGAACTCTATCGCGCCGCTGACATCTGTCTGGTCACCAGCCTGCATGACGGCATGAACCTGGTCGCGAAGGAGTTCGTCGCGTCGCGGGACGACGAGCAGGGCGTTCTTTTGCTCAGCACCTTCGCTGGCGCCTCGCGCGAGCTGCTGGAGGCGCTGATCGTCAATCCTTACGACGCGGCGATGATGAGCGAAGCGATGCTGCAGGCGCTGACCATGGGGCCGGACGAACAGCGTGAGCGCATGCGGCGCATGCGCGAGATCGTGCGCGACAATAATGTCTATCGCTGGGCCGGCAGCATGCTGCTCGACGCAGCGCGGCTGAGGAAGCGCGGCGACCTGGATCGAGTCACGGCCTTATACGAACGGCCGGCAGGCCCGACCGGCGACAATGTCGTTTCCATGTTCGAACGCAAACAGGCAGTGGGATTTAGATGAACATCCAGACAGACCTCACCCCGCCGCTTCCCGCGGGACGGTGGGCGCTTTTCCTCGACATCGACGGCACTTTGCTGGAGCACGCGGAACACCCCGACGCCGTCTCGGTCAGCGAGGAGTTGCGTGATCTCCTGCAGACAATCGAGCGGCGGTTGGACGGTGCGCTCGCCTTCATCACCGGCCGCTCGATCGCGGCCGTCGACCATCTGTTCGCCCCCTTGAAACTCCGGATTGCCGGCCTCTACGGGCTGGAGCACAGGCTTCTCCCGGACGGACCGATCGAGGCCGCGGACGAACCGGCGGATATGGCTGCCCTCGCCGATGAGATTGAACTCGAGCTGGCAAGCCAGGCCGTCTATGTCGAACGTAAGGGGCCGGTGCTCGCCATCCACACGAGAGCCGCGCCGCAGCTTCTGGCACGGGCGACGGAGCTGGTCGAGGCAGCGCTTGAGCGCCTGCCCAAGGGCTACCGCGTGATCGCCGGCAATGCCGGCGTCGAGCTGATGCCGCTCGAAGCCGCCAAGGGCGCCGCGATCCGGCGCTTCATGCAGCTCGATCCTTTCACCGGCAGACGCCCGGTGTTTCTCGGCGACGATACGTCCGACGAGAACGGCTTCGAGACTGTCAATGCCGCGGGCGGGATCTCGATTCGCGTCAAGCCGCAGGGCGAGACGGCTGCCCGCTTCGCGATCGAGGATGTCGCCAGCGCGATCGCTTGGCTCGAAGCCAATTTCGGAGACTCGGCAAGCCATACTGCCAGAGACGACCTTGTCGCCTGACGCAGCAGCCTTAGTTCCTGTCGACGGGTTTCGAGCGCATGCGCGAGACCGTCTCGCGTTCAGCGCGTTTGGAGCGCAGCGGCGGCAGGCCGCGGTCGATGAGGTCCATATCCTCCAGCACCATGTCGCCCATGCGCTTGAAGGCGATGTCGAGGGCGCCGGCGCGATGCGCCGAGCGTAGGAAGCCGGGGAGGTCGCGGACAGGATGGTCCTTGGCCAGCGGCTCTTCCGGAAAGACGTCGCTTGCGGCGACGATGTGGCCGCTCCTCACCGCTTGCATCAACGCGTCGAAATCGACGACGCCGGCGCGGCTGAGCAGGATGAAGGCGGCGCCCTTGCGCATTTTGGCAAAAGAGTCCGCGCCGAGGAAACCCTGGTTCTCGCTGGTGACGGAAGCGACGACGAAGACGAAATCGCTTTGCGACAGCACCTCGTCCAGCGAGGCCGGCTCGACGCCGTTGTCGATGAGGATCGATGGCGGCAGCCACGGGTCATAGACCTTCGTGCGGGTGCGGAAGCCGGTCAACAGGCGGTTGAGCGCGCGGCCGAGGTCGCCGAAGCCGATGATGCCGACATCGGCGCCGGAGAGCAGCCGCGCCGTCTGGTTGCCATCGCCGCCCCACAATTCCTTGCCCTGGCGGAACGCGAGGTCGGCGTCGACGATGTTGCGGGCCAAATTGAGCGCCATGGCAAGACCGAGCTCGGCCACCGGTTCGGCAAAGACCAGGCCGGTGGTGACGACATGGATGCCGCGGGCAAACAGCGTCTCATAAGGCATGTTGTTGATGAGGTTGGTCTCGACATTGAAGATGCAGCGCAGCGCCGTCATTTTTTGCAGCGTTTCCGAGGCGATGGGCGGCTGGCCAACGATATAGCGCGCTTCGGCCAGCGCATCCGCCGGCAACTTTGCGACGCCTTCTGGCGTTGTCTCGACGATGCGATATTTTTTGCGAAATAGCGCCAGCTGCGGCGGCGTGAAGATCAGGTCCAGCGTACGCGGTTCGGGCGCGCTGATAACCAGCGGCAACGTCTTGTCGGACATGTTTTCCTCCCGGGACGCGATTGGATCGCGCCAATCACATCTTTCCAGTCTTACTCCCGGTGAAACGATTTACAAGAACGAAAAATCGATTTATCGATTGGAGTAGCGAGGCAGTAAAACCAGCTGCCTGCCCTCGGGAGGAGGTCAATGGCGCAACACGAGGCCAAGCAGCGGCGCGCGTCGATCCACGACGTGGCAAGCCATGCCGGCGTGTCCGCGGCCACCGTTTCCAAGGTGCTGGCCGGCGTCACCACGGTGAAGCCTGAAAACGCGCAACGCGTCTTCGATGCTGTCGAGCGCCTGGGCTATCGCGTCGACCCCCTTGCTTCCGACATGCGTCGAGCCAAGCGCCGCATCATCGGCGCCATCATGCCGGAATTCGAAAGCGAGTTCTTCGGCCAGATGGTCACCGAGCTGGAGGGCCTTGCCGAGCAGCGCGGCTACACGCTGGTCGCGGCGTCGAGCCGTGAATCGGAAGCGCGCGAAAAGGAGATCCTGGCCCGCATGCATGACTGGCGTGTTGCCGGCGTGGTGCTGGCGCCGGTGCGCAATGAGCACGGGCCGGCGGCTGCCTTCATGAAAGCCAACGGCATGACCGGCGTGCTGATCGACCGCGTCTTGTCCGACGACGCTTTCGATACCGTTTCGGCCGACAGCGCCGCCGCCAGCGCCGAAGTTGCGCGGATGCTGGTCGGCAAGGGCCACAGCCATATCCTGGTCATCGGCCTTGCCGAGCAGGCGGCGACGGTGCGCGCGCGCCTGGAGGGCTTTCGCTCCCAGGCACTGGCGCTCAATCCGGCGATCCGCATCGACGTCATCACGTCGGAGGTGAGCGTCGAGCCACTCAGGTCCTCACTGCGCGACTATTTCGGGCAAGGCGAGCGGCCGACCGCCGTCTATTCGCTGCTCTTGAAGGGCACGCTCGTCGCGCTGTCGGAATTCCGTCGCCGCGGCTGGCACTGCCCGGACGATATCTCGCTGGTCGGCTTCGACGACGCCGAATGGATGCAGGTGACATGGCCGGCGATCGCCGCCGTGGTGCAGCCGGTGCACCGGATCGCCAGCGAGGCGATGAACGTTTTGTTTCGCAGGGTCGAGGGCGCCGTGGGACCACCCACGGCACGGCTCGAGCCCTGCCAGGTGTTGGAGCGGGAATCCGTTGGCTCGCCAGGCAACGGCCCGTATTCCGGGGGAGGAGACCGACAATAGCCCCCATTGTCGACAACGGAAGGACCGCCGGCCTGGCCAAAGGCGTCCGGCACCCCAGATCAGAAGGAGGACTGGAATGACATCGCTTACCCTGAAGATAAATCGATTTACCCTTGCATTGGGCGTGGCTCTGGCGTTTTCGGCCATCGGTGTCGCCAAGGCCGAGGATGGCGAATATGGCGTGCTGATGAAGACGCTGGCCAATCCATTCTGGGGCGCGATGGCGCAGGGCGTCGCGGACGGCGCCAAGGAAGCCGGGGTGAAGTATTTCCAGCAGGCGGCCGAGAGCGACCAGGCGGCCGAGCCGCAGCTCAACCTTTGCAACACGATGCTGGAGCGCAAGCCGGTGGCGATGATCACCGCCGCCATCAACTCGACCAATCTTCTGCCCTGCCTGAAGTCGGCGCAGGACGCCGGCATCAAGATCGTCGACCTCGACAACAATCTCGACCAGGCGGTCCTCGACAAGGAAGGCGTCAAGGTGACCTTCCATATCGGCTCCGACAACATCGCCGCCGGCGCGCAGGGCGCGGAGTACCTGGCCAACAAGCTCGGCAAGGACGCCAAGGGTCCGGTGCTTGTGATCGAGGGCCTCTCCGGCAACATCACCGGCGAGAAGCGCGCCAAGGGCTTTGCCGACAAGCTGAAGGAACTGGCGCCCGGGCTGGAGATCGTCGCCTCGCTGCCGGGCGACTGGGATCGCGGCAAGGCCGCCTCGATCGCCACCGACACGCTGACGGCACATCCCGACCTCGTCGCCATCTTCTGCGCCAATGACGGCATGGCGCTGGGCGCCGTAGAAGCGGTCTATGCGGCCGGCAAGGGCCAGCAGGTGACGATCATCGGCGTCGACGGCAATGTCGATGCCGTGAAGTCGATCAAGGAAGGCCGGCTCAACGCTTCCGTCGCGCAGCTTCCTTATCTCGTCGGCAAGCAGGCGGTCGAGAACGTCAAGAAGGCGCTCGCCGGCGAGAAGGTCGAGGAAAGCATCGCCGTGCCGACCCTGGTGCTGACCAAGGACGTGATCGACGCCGGCAAGGAGCCGATGCTGCAGTATGTGAAATAGTCCTCCCGGACAGGCTGGCGCGGGTCTACCCTGCGCCAGCCAACTTTTTTGCGAACAGCGAGGCAAGATGGCTTCCGAAACGACGCAGCCCGGTTTCTGGGCTCGGGTGCAGCGCGCATCCGTCGAAAGGCTCCACATCAGGCTGGAGTCGCTGGTGGTGCTTCTGGCGTTGGGCACGGCGATGGCGCTCTTGTCGCCCTATTTCCTGTCGCTCAGCAATTTCCTCAACATCTTGCTCGCGACCTCGACGATCGGCGTGCTGGCGATCGCCGCCACCTTCGTCATCGGCTCGGGCGGGCTCGACCTGTCGCTCGGCTCAGTGATGGGGCTTGCCGGCGTCGCGGGCGCCTTCGTCGCCGTCAATCTCGGCTGGCCCTCGGTGCTCGCCGTGATCGCCTGCATCCTGGCCGGCGCGATCGCCGGCTACATCAACGGGCAACTGGTCACCCGCGCCTTCGTGCCGGCCTTCATCGTCACGCTCGGCATGCTGGGCCTGGCGCGCGGGTTGGCGCTGGTCATCTCGCAGGGCAGGGCGATTTACGGCCTGCCGCCCGAGATCGTCTATATCGGCCAGGGGCGGCCGTTCGGCATCCCGATGCCGGTGATCATCTTCGTGCTGACGGCGATCGTCGCGCATGCGGTGCTTGCCTATACGCGCTTCGGCCGCCACACGCTGGCGCTGGGCGACAGCGAAGGCGCGGCGCGCGCAGCCGGCATCCGCGTCGAGCATCACCGCCGCATCATCTACACGCTGTCCGGCGCGCTCGCCGGGCTCGCGGGCCTGCTCTTCACCGCCCGCGTCAATGCGGGTGACCCGACCGCCGGCATCAATTACGAGCTCACCGCCATCACGGCGGCGATCATCGGCGGCACCAATCTGTTCGGCGGCCGCGCCTCGATCCTCGGCACGATGATCGGCGCGCTGATCATGGGCGTGTTGCAGAACGGGCTGACGCTGCTCGCGGTGCAATCCTACTACCAGCAGATGGCGATCGGCGCGGTGCTGATCCTCGCCGTGTTCATCGACCAGTACCAGGTGCGGAAGGAGTCACGCGTATGACCCTGCTTTCGCTTCACGGCATTCGCAAAAGTTTTGGCGCGGTCGACGTTTTGCATGGCGTCGACCTCTCGGTCGCGGCCGGCGAGGTGGTCGGGCTGGTCGGCGACAACGGCGCCGGCAAGTCGACGCTGATGAAAACCATCACGGGCATTTACCGCGCCGACTCCGGCTCGATCGAATTCAACGGCAAGGACGTTCTTGCCCTCGATCCTGGACAGCGCCGCCAACTCGGCATCGAGATGATCTACCAGGATCTTTCGCTGGCCAAGCAGCAGGACGTGGCGTCGAACATCTTCCTCGGACGCGAACCGACGAAGCGGCTGTTCGGCCTGTTCCCCGGCTTCGTCGACAAAAGCGAGATGGATCGCCAGGCGTCGAAGATGATCGAGCGGCTGGGCGCGCATCTGCCGTCGATAAACCGGTCCGTCGGTTCCTTCTCGGGCGGCCAGCAGCAGACGGTGGCGATCGCGCGGGCGCTCACCTTCAACCCGAAGCTCGTCATCATGGATGAGCCGACCGCGGCCCTTGCGGTGCGCGAGGTGCAGAGCGTGCTCGACCTCATCCGGCGGCTCAAGTCGGAAGGCATCGCCGTCATCCTGATCTCGCACCGGCTGAACGACGTGCTGTCGGTCACTGACCGCATCGTCGTGCTGCGCCATGGGCGGGCGGATGCCGATCTCGTCACCGCCAGGACCAATATGAACGAAGTCGTCAGCCGCATCGTCGGCGGCGGCGACATTGCCGCCGCGGCGGCGCATGAGCAACGAGGCTGATATGAATACCTTCGGACTGCACACTTTCGCGATCGCGCCGGTCTGGGACCTTGCCCGCATCGAGCCGCAGATGGACCGGCTGAAGGAGCTCGGCATCGGGCTGATGGAGATCCCGCTGCTGAGGCCGGAGGAGATCGACACCAAGCGCACGCGCGGCTTCGCCAATCACTATGGCGTCGAGCTCATCCCGTCGCTTGGCCTGCCGCGCGCGCTCGATGTGGTCGAGCGGCCAGAAGAGGCGCTCGACTTCCTGCAGCCGGCCTTCAAAGTCTGCAATGAGGTCGGCGCCGAGGCGCTCGGCGGCGTCACCTACGGCACGATCGGCAAGACCACCGGA
The DNA here is from genome assembly GCF_004010375.2 of Mesorhizobium sp. M2E.F.Ca.ET.209.01.1.1. NCBI lineage: Bacteria > Pseudomonadati > Pseudomonadota > Alphaproteobacteria > Hyphomicrobiales > Phyllobacteriaceae > Mesorhizobium > Mesorhizobium sp. M2E.F.Ca.ET.209.01.1.1. The sequence continues at coordinate 60,128 of NZ_SADP02000011.1, forward strand.
CGGGCGCCGACGCAGCGCGAGATCGACGGCATGTGCCGCTTCCTCGAACGTGCAGCGAAGTCGGCGAAGTCGCGCAGCCTCAAGCTCGGCATCGAGCCCTGCAACCGTTATGAGACGCATCTGATCAACCGCGGCATCGACGCGGCGCGCATCATCGAGCGGGTCGGCGCCGACAACATCTTCATCCATCTCGACACCTACCACATGCATATCGAGGAAGAGAGCTTTGCCGCCGGCTTCGAGGCGGCAGCGCCCTATCTCGGCTATGTGCATGTGTCGGAAGCCAATCGCGGCGTGCCGGGGCGCGGCATGCTGAACTGGGCGGCCTGCATGAAGGCAATCGCCGACATCGGCTATAAGGGGGCGATCACGCTCGAAAGCATGAACCATGTCGATGTCGACATAGCCGGCGGGCTCGCCGTGTGGCGCCCGGTGGCGGAAGACCCCCGCGACGTCATCGAGGTCGGCCTGCCGTTCCTGCGCGAGGAAGCGAAGAAGGCCGGATTGACGCTGGGGTGAGGGCATCTTCCCTTCTCCCGCAAGGGGAGAAGGAAGAAGCTGCCGATCAGAACGGGTAGTGCTGGCCCGGGTCCTCGATCGTCACCCAGCGCAGGTCGGTGAACTCGGCGATCGAGGCCTTGCCGCCGAAACGGCCATAGCCCGAGCCTTTCACGCCGCCGAACGGCATCTGGGCCTCGTCGCCGACGGTCGGGCCGTTGATGTGGCAGATGCCGGCCTGAATGCGCGCGGCGACGGCCAGGGCACGGCGGATGTCGCGGCTGAAGACGGCGGACGACAGGCCGTATTCGGTGTCGTTGGCGACGCGCACGGCCTCATCCTCGCCTTTCACGCGAATGACCGGCTTCACCGGACCGAAGGACTCTTCCGAATAGACGCGCATGGCGGGCGTCACGTGATCGAGGAGCGTGGCTTCCACGACCGTGCCGGCGCGCTTGCCGCCGGCCACAAGCTTTGCGCCTTTTGCGGTCGCGTCGGCGATCAGCTCCTCCATCTTGTCGGCGGCCTGAGTGCTGATCAGCGAGCCCAGCACGACATGGCCGCGCGGATCGCCGGCCGGAAGTTTTGAGGCACGGGCGGCAAGCTTGGCGACGAACTCGTCGGCCACCTTCTCGTCAACGATAAGACGTTCGGTCGACATGCAGATCTGGCCCTGATGCATGAAGGCGCCGAAAACAGCGGCATTGACTGCCGCGTCGATGTCGGCGTCGTCCAGCACGACGAGCGGCGCCTTGCCGCCGAGCTCGAGCAGGGCCGGCTTGAGGTGCCGTCCGGAGAGCTCGGCGATGATGCGCCCGACCTTGGTCGAGCCGGTGAAGTTGACGCGCTTCACCGCCGGATGCGCGATCAGCGCCTCGACGATTGCCGCCGCGTCCTTTGGGTCGTTGGTGACGACATTGACGACGCCTTTGGGCAGGCCGGCCTCGACCAGCACCTGGCCGATCAGGCGATGCGTGCCCGGGCACATTTCCGACGCCTTCAGCACCACCGTGTTGCCGCAGGCGAGCGGCATGGCGAGCGCGCGCGTGCCGAGGATGACCGGCGCATTCCACGGCGCAATGCCGAGGCACACGCCGGCCGGCTGGCGGATCGCCATGGCCAGCGTGCCGGGCTTGTCGGAGGGGATGACCTCGCCGGAGATCTGCGTGGTCATCGCCGCCGCCTCGCGCAGCATGTTGGAGGCCAGCATGACGTTGAAGCCCGCCCAGGGGCCGGTGGCGCCGGTCTCTTCCATCATCAGCTTCGTGAACTCGCCAACCTTCGAAGCCATCACATCGGCCGCCTTCAAGAGCAGCGTCCGGCGTTCACCAGGCCCGGTCTTCGACCAGGCGTCGAAAGCAGCGGCCGCAGCATCGACTGCGGCATTGGCGTCGGCAATGCTTGCGGCAGCGGCGCGCGTCGCGAGCTTGCCGGTGAAGGGGTCCAGGCGTTCGTAGGAGGCCTTGCCGGTGGCCGCCCGCTCGTCGCCGTCGATCAGAAGTCCGATATCCATTGTTCTCTCCCTCGCTCCCGGTGGAGCGTTGCAAAATCAGAAGCCAAGCACTTCCGCGTTGATCGATGCCTCGAGGCCGCCATCGACGGGCACGTTGGCGCCATTGATCCAGCGCGCGCCATCCGAGCACAGGAACAGCACGACGGGCGCGATGTCGCCCGATGTGCCGGCGCGGCCGACCCGGGCGATGTCGCTGTCGACCTTCGCGTCGCCCAGCACGCTGCGGAACTGTTTGAGGATCGGCGTCTCCACCGGGCCCGGGCTCACCGCGTTGACGCGGATGCCGCGGCTCTTGAACAGCTCCTGATGCGCGGCGCGGAAGGTCCACAGGAGTAGGAGCTCCTTCGAGACGGGATAGCCTTCCTCGTTCTTCACCGCATGGTCGGCGATCACCTTGGCGACATCGGGAAAGCCCTCGACGCTCACCATAGAGGCGGCGCGGTTGAGGTTGGCGCGCCAGCCGAAGCCGGCAATCGAGGCGACGTTGACGACGGCGCCGCCCTCGCGAAGTTTTGGCGCCAGCGCTTCGGACAGCGCGCGCAGTCCATAAAAGTTGACGGCGAGCGTCGATGCCGCGCCGGTGTTGCCGGAGAGGCCGGCGACGTTGCACAGCGCATCGAGCCGCTGCGGCAGTTGCGCGACAAGATCGTCGACGCCGGCCTTGGACGAGATATCGGCCTTGACGAAGATGCCCTGATGATCGGCTGGCTCGCGCATGTCGACGCCGATCACATCGGCGCCAAGTTGGCCAGCGAGTTCCGCAGTGCGGGCGCCGATGCCCGAGGCGACGCCGGTGACGAGGATCGTCTTGCCGAACAGCATGCTCACGCTTTCTCCCGAGATGTTGTTATCTGTTCCGGCGAAGCGGTCACACCGGTCGTGTCGCTTGCGTTGACAGGAAGCCTGACGCGGTAGCCGACCGACAACAGGCGCCAGCCGAAGCGTTCTTCGAGCGTGCCCCACAGACCGCGCGGCAAGAGCAGCGAGAAGACCAGCGCCGTGGCACCGAGGCCGATCAGGTACCAGACGCCGGCGCCGCCGAACCAGGTCTCGATGAGAAAGAACAGCAGCGCGCCGAGGATGGCGCCCTCGAAGGTGCCGATGCCGCCGACCAGCACCATGAAGATCATGTAGGCGGTCCACTGCACGCTAAAATAGGTTTTCGGCTGGAAGGTGATCGCGGTCGCCAGCCACAGCGCGCCGGCGACGCCGATGCCGAAGGCGGCGAGCACGAAGAGCAGCCGCTTGGTGCCGGTGACGCGCACGCCGATGGAGGCTGCCGCGTCCTCATTGTCGCGGATGGCGCGGATGGCGGCGCCCGTGCTGCCGCGCAGCAGGCCGAACAGGACGGCGAGCAGCGCCGTCATCGAGGCCAGCGCCAGCCAGTAGATCGTAATGCGCCTTGTCGACGCGTCGTAGACGTTGAGCGAGATCAGCGAGGTGCCGGTCTCGCCCTGGATCAACCGGTCGAGATTGACGAGAAGGTGGGTGAGTGCCGCGATCACCCACATGCCGATGGCGAACTCGCCGTTCCTCAAGCGCAGCATGAACAGCGAGATCGGCCAGGACACGGTGCCGACGATGACCGCCGAAATGAACAGCGAGACGAACGGATTGAGCCCGGCATTGGCGAGGCGGATGGCGAAGTAGGCGCCGAGGCCGAAGAACACCTGCTGACCGACCGAGACGAGACCGCCGAAGCCGGCGAGCGCGTTCCACATCGCGGCGAGGATCACATAGATGAACAGCGCGGTCATGCGGTCGACCGCGCCGGCCGAGAGAAATTGCGGCGCGACGGCGAGCAGCACGGTGATGGCCAAGACGCCGACGCCAGCGATGCGGGACGCGGCGGTGCCACGTTCGATGACGGGGGAGGTGGCGCTCATGATGCCTTCCCCGTGGAGAGTCGGAGCAAACCACCCAAGCCAAGGCCGGAGGTGTAGAGCCGGATGAACAGCACGATCAGGAAAGCGACATGCCCGCCGATGAGAAAGCCCTGCGGGTGCACGGTCGCGCCGAGCGTTTGGGCGAGCGCAAGCACGATGCCGCCGATCAATGTGCCCCAGAGCGAGCCGGCGCCGCCGATGACGGCCGCCTCGAAGGCGAACAGAAGCTGCGTCGCGCCGGCATAGGGATCGAAGGTGGCGCGCATGCCGAGGAAGGCGCCGGCAAGGCCGACCGTGACCATGGCTATGGCCGCAGCTATCGCCATGGCGCGGCGCGCATCGACACCGACGAGACCGGCAGTGTCAGGATCTTCCGAGGTCGCGCGGATCGAGCGGCCGAGGCCGGTGCGGGTGAGAAAGAGCTGCAGCCCGCCGAGCAGGACGACGGCGGTGGCGAAGATGATCACCGCCAGCTTCCCGACATAGATGCTGCCCGGCCATTCCCAGGAAGCGTAGGACAGGCTGCCGATATAGGGCGCCAGCGAGCGTGTGTCGGCACCGAACTGCTCGAACAGCACGTTGTCGATGACGATGGCCAGACCGAAGGTGGTGAGGATCGGCAGCAGCGCGCCGCCCCGGGCGCTGCGCTCGAGCAGGAAGCGCTGCAGGGCCCAGCCGATCACAGCCATCAGCGGCAACACGATGGCGAGGCCGAGGAAAGGCGAGATGTGGAAGCGCGAGGCGAGCAGCCATAGCGCGAAGGCCGACAGCACGGCAAGGCTGCCATGCGCGAGGTTGATGATACGCATCACCGAGAACATGAAGGAGAGGCCGCAGGCGATCAGGGCGTAATAGCCGCCGAGCAGGATGCCCTGGATGATCTGGTTCATCATGCCGGCACGCCCCCGGCACTTTTGCGGTGCAGGCCGAAATAGGCTTTGGTCACCTCGTCGCGCGAGACGTTCTTGCTGTCGCCTGCAAGCGCGATGCGGCCCTCGAGCATGCAGATGACCTTGTTGGAGACCGAGAGCGCGCGGTTGAGGTCCTGCTCGACCAGAATGATCGTCGTGCCGGAGCTGATCAGACCCTGAAGGGAGGCATAGACGCGGTCGACGACCAGCGGCGACAGGCCAAGCGAGACTTCGTCGAGCAGCAGCAGGTCGGGATTGCTCATCAATGCGCGGCCGATTGCCGTCGCCTGCTGCTCGCCGCCGGAAAGATGTCCGGCCTTGGCGTGGCGGCGCGGCTTGAGGTTGGGGAAGGTTTCCAGCACGCGCTCGACGCTCCAGTCGCCGCGGCGGCCGGCGGTGCGGCCAAGCAGAAGATTTTCCTCGACAGTCATCTGCACGAATAGCCGACGGCCCTCTGGCACCAAGGCCACGCCTTTGCGGACGCGCTCATGCGAAGGCACGCCGGAAAGGTCGGCGCCGTCGAAGACCACGCGGCCGGAGACTGCCTGGTGCGCGCCGGCGATCGCCCTCAACAATGTCGTCTTGCCGGCGCCGTTGGCGCCGACCAGCGCCAGCGTCTCGCCGCGCTCGACGCTGAAGCTCACGCCGCGCACCGCCTGCAGCAAGCCATGCCGGACGACCAGATCCTCGACCGACAGCAGGCTCATTTCGGACCTCCGCCGAGATAGGCGCTGATCACCTGCGGGTCGGCCATCACCGCCTGCGGGTCGCCGTCGGCGATAATCTTGCCGGCGTCCATGCAGATCAGCCGTTCGGCCACCTGCAGAAGGATGTGGACGATGTGCTCGATCCAGACGATGCCGATCCTGCGGCGGCGCAATTCGCGGATGGTCTCGACCAGCTCGCCGGCCTCGCCGTCGGTCAGGCCGCCGCCGATCTCGTCGAGCAGAAGCAGCGTCGGCTTTGCCGCCAGCGCGCGCGCCAGCTCCAGCCGCTTGCGGTCGAGCAAGCCAAGCGTCTCGGCGCGCCGGTTGGCGACGCCTAGCATGCCGCAGAGCTTCAGCGAGCCGAGCGCCTCCTCATAGGCCTCATCGCGACCGAGGCCGGCGCCATGCGAGGCGGCGACGAAGACATTCTCGAAGGCGGTCATGCCGCCGAAGGGTCTTGGCACCTGGTGCGTGCGGACGAGGCCCAGCCGGCAGCGCTGCGTCGCCGGCAGCGCCGTCACGTCATCGCCCTTGAAGGCAATCGTTCCAGCGCTTGGTGGATAGGCGCCGGAAAGCACGCTGAGCAGCGTCGTCTTGCCGGCGCCGTTCGGGCCGACGATGCCCACCGCCTCTTCGGCGCCCATGGCGAAGTCGATGTCGTCAAGCACCACAAGCGCTCCGAAGCGCTTGTGGATGCCGGCGGCACTGAGGATCGCACCGTTGGGCATGGCGTTCACGATGCGGTCCCTCGACAGATCAGCCGTTGTAAGGCTGGAGCTTGGCCTCGACCGGCACCTTCGGATCGGTGGCGTTCTCGGTCACGACATAATCGAGTGGGAACTTCGAGCCTTCCTTGGCGGCCACCCATTGCGTGCCGATGATCGGGCCGGGCGAGACGTTGGCGACCGGGCCGCTGGTGAAATCGACCTTGCCGATCATGGTCTCGGTCTTCAGCGTGCTCAGTGCCTTGGCGACCGCCGCCTTATCCTTGGCGTTGGAACTCGCCTTCAGGGCTTCGAAGCCGGCGTCGAGCAGCGACATCGAGGCGCCGAGTTGCTGCGTCCACTGCTTGCCGCTTGCCGCCTCGTAGCCATCGGCCAGTTCCGTTCCCGAGACGCCGGTGAGCGGCGACTTGTACGGGAAGGCCTTGTGCCAATAGGCGGCACTCGCAATCTTCATGCCGAGATCGCCCAGCGCCTCGATGTCGGAAGGGAACAGGCCGGTCTTGGCGACCTGAGCGATCTTGATCTGCCTTGTCAGGCCCTGCTGCGCGGCCTGGCGCCAGAAGGCGGCGAAATCGGGCGGGATCGGGAAGGAGTTGAAGATCTCGACTCCTTCCTGCTTGAACAGCGCGATCTGCGAGGAATAGTCGGTGGTGCCGGTCTCATAGGCGCCGGGATCGACGATCGTGAAACCTTGCTTGGCCAGAAGCGGCGCGAGGTTGGCGCGGATGGCGTTACCGTCGGCGTCGTTCGGATACATGACGCCGACCTTCTTGTTGGTCTCGATCAGGTTCCACTGCGAAATGTAGGTCTTGAAGAATTCGCCGACGCCGAAGCCGAAATGATAGGTCCATTTGAAAGGCGAGGGCGCGCCGGGCTTGGCGCCGCGGCCGAAATACCAGGCCTCCCACGGCATGACGGTCGAGAGGCAGGGCACGCCGGCTGCTTCGCAGGCATCCGCCACCGGATTGATCACCTCCGGCGTGGAGACGGCGAGCATCAGGTCGATGGCCTGGTTGTTGATCAGGTCTTTTGCCAACTGGCCGGCGCGGGACGGGTCGGACTGGGTGTCCTGGTCGAGGATATCGACGCTGTATTTCTTGCCGCCGAGCTCGATGCCGTTGGCCAGGGCCTTGCGGGCAAGGTCGAGCACATAGCCGTCGGTCTCGCCGAAGCCGGCGAGCGGGCCGGTGCGCGGACTGACGAAGCCCACCTTGAGCGTGTCGGCGCTTTGCGCGAAGGCCTTGCCGCGGCCGAATGCCAGTGCCGCGCCGCCGGCCACCGACGTGGCGATGAATTGGCGCCGTGAAATGCCCGATAGAGCGGGTTTGCTGCCGATAATGCGAGACATCTGCTCCTCCCTCAGTGGCCGTTCGACACGACGGCAAACGGGTCTTCCGTTTGCGGCCGGACGGCACGGCTCTCGATCCTCCGAGGTCACATTGCACTAGCGGTTTGGTTCGGTAAAATGATATTTTACGGTGTTTCATTAACCCCTGGGTTAGCGGAATTCGAACTGCCAGGGCCGATCGTCAGGCGTGGTGCCGCGCTGCCTCGCGGATCGTCTGCAAGAGGATGGTGAAGGCGGGCGAGGGCGCGGTGTCGGTGCGCATGGTCAAGCCCACCGGCCCTTTGGTTTCTTCCGTATCCACCGGCAGGGCGACGAAGGCGCCGCTGGCGATCTCGTTGGCGACGACGCCGGCAGAGATGATCCACACCGCGTTGCTCTGGCGCATGAAGGAGCGGCCGAAGGAATCGGAAACGGTTTCGATTTCCGTCGCCGGCGCGGTCATGCCATTGGTGATGAAGAGCCGGTCGACGAAAGGCCGGATGACGGATTCCCGCGTCGGCATCAGGACGGGGAACTCGTCGAGCCGCGCGAAGATGTCGGCGCCCGGCTCGGACAGGGGATGCCCGGCCCGCACCACAAACAGCACCTGCTCCGAGTAGAGATGTTCGAAGAAGAAGCCGGTCATGTGCTCCGGCGCGGCGAGGCGGCCGACGACGAGATCGAGCGCTCCGACGCGCAATTGCTCGAGAAGCACTGCGTTTTCGCCGGTGACGATCTTGAGCGCGGCGCCGGTGTTTTCCTCGAGGAACAGGGTCATGGCGAGCGGCATCACCCGCGCCGACACGGTCGGCAGCGCGCCGATGCGGATCGGGTCACGATGGAGGGCGCCATCCTGGCGCACGGAATCGACGCCGCGCTTCAGCGCCGAAATCGCCGAGCCGGCGTGTCCGAGAAAGATCTCGCCAAGACGCGTGACACGGATGCCGCGTCCGTCTCTCTCGACCACCGGGACACCAAGCGCTTCTTCCAGTTCGCGCAAGGTCTTGGTCACGGCAGGCGCGCTGACATGCAGGAAGTCGGCCGCGCGCGCGACGCTGCCTTGTCGCGCGACTTCGAGAAACGCCTGCAGGTGGCGGAAGCGAATCCGGCTTTCGGCCATGGTTCGATAACCTCAGAGTTAATGAAACGCCGCAAAATATCATTTTACCGAACCAAACCGCTGGTGCAATGTGGCTTTGGAGGATCGAAATCGTGCCATTCGTCAGCATAGGCGGCGTCACGCTGCATCATCGCCATATCGAGGCGGCCGGCACGTCGCGTCCGATCATCTTCATCAATTCGTTGGGCACCGACTTCCGTATCTGGGACGACCTCGTCGCGCGGCTTACTGGTGAAATGCCGATGCTCGTCTACGACAAGCGCGGCCATGGGCTGTCGGATATCGGCAGCGGCGTGCGCTCGATCGACGACCATGTCGACGACTTGCTCGGCCTCATCGATCATTTCGGTTTCGGGAAGGTCGTGCTGTGCGGATTGTCGGTCGGTGGCCTAGTCGCGCAGCGACTCTACACCCGCCATCCCAAATGTGTGGAGGCGCTGATCCTCAGCGACACCGCGCACAAGATAGGCACCGCAGAGAGCTGGAACACGCGCATCGCCACCGTCGAGCGCGACAGCATCGAGGTGATCGCCGACGGTATCATGAAAGTGTGGTTCACGCCGGAATTCCACGCCGCGCGCGCCGCCGATCTGGCCGGTTGCCGCAACATGCTGACCAGGCAGGCGCTGCCCGGCTATATCGGCACCTGCATGGCGGTGCGCGATGCCGATTTCACCGACAGCGCGCGGCGCATCGCTGTGCCGACGCTCTGCATCGTCGGCGACCAGGATGGTTCGACGCCGCCGGAGTTGGTCCGCTCGCTGGCCGGCCTGATCCCCGGCGCACGCTTCGAAGTGGTCCGCGACGCCGCACACATTCCGTGTATCGAGCAGCCCGAAGCGCTCGTCAGTCTGATCCGCGATTTCGTCGCCTCGTTGCCCGAGGGAAAGCCTGCTCATGGATGATGTCACGAAGAACCGCTACCGGACCGGTCTCGAGGTCCGCCGCTCCGTGCTCGGCGATCCCCATGTCGACCGCGCCGAGGATGCCGCCACCGATTTCGACCGGCCGTTCCAGCAACTGATCACCGAAGCCGCCTGGGGAACCGTGTGGGCGCGACCGGGCTGGTCGAAGCGCGAGCGCTCGATCGTGACGCTGGCGCTGCTTGCGGCACTCGGCCATGACGAGGAAGTCGCCATGCATGTGCGCGCCACCGCCAATACAGGCGCCACGCGAGACGACATCTGCGAGGCCTTCCTGCATGTCGCGATCTATGCCGGCGTGCCGGCGGCCAACCGGGCCTTCAAGATCGCCAAGGAGGTGTTCGCGCAGATGGACGGAGCCAAGACCGCCCATGGCTGAGTCCGGCTCAAACCGCGCGCCGGAAACCGGCGCCTTCTTCCAACGCGACCGGCAGTGGCATCCGCCGGCATTCACGCCGAACTACAAGAGCTCGGTGCTGCGCTCTCCGCAGAAAGCGCTTTTGTCGTTCGACAACACGCTGTCGGAACTGACCGGACCGGTATTCGGGCATGCGATGCTCGGCGAGCTCGACAACGACCTGATCCACAATTTCGCCAAGTCGGGCGAGAGCGCCATCGGTGAGCGCATCATCGTCCATGGACGCGTGCTCGACGAGCGCGGCAAGGGCGTGCCGGGCGTGCTGCTCGAATTCTGGCAGGCCAATGCCGGCGGCCGCTACCGTCACAAGAAGGACGGCTATCTCGCGCCGCTCGATCCGAATTTCTGCGGCTGCGGCCGCACCATCACCGGCGAGGATGGCGGCTATGCCTTTCGCACCGTCAGGCCTGGGCCCTATCCGTGGCCGAACGGCCCGAATGACTGGCGCCCCGCGCATATCCATTTTTCGGTGTTCGGGCATGGCTTCGCACAGCGGCTGATCACCCAGATGTACTTTGAAGGCGATCCGCTGATCTGGCGCTGCCCGATCGTCGGCGGCATTTCCAACAAGGCAGCCATCGAGGCGCTGATCGCCGCGCTCGACATGCACGCGACGATCCCGATGGACGCGCTCGCCTACACGTTCGACATCGTGCTGCGCGGGCGGCGTTCGACGCTATTCGAGAACAGGCCGGAGGGCAATTGATGGCGCAGTCGCTCGACCAGCTGAGGGAGAGCCCTTCGCAAACCGCCGGCCCTTACGTGCATATCGGGCTGACGCCCAATTTCTGCGGTATCGGCGGCGTCTATCAGAGCGACCTCGGCTCGACGATGGTCAACGGCGAGACCAAGGGCGAGCGCATCGAGCTGCGCATCCGCGTGCTCGACGGCACCGGCACGCCGCTGAAGGATGCGCTGATCGAGATCTGGCAGGCGGATGCCAGCGGGCTCTACAATTCACCGGCGGAGATGCGCGGCGCCGCCGATCCCAACTTTTTGGGCTGGGGCCGGCAGCCGACCGATATGGAAACGGGTGTTTGCCTGTTCCGGACGATCAAGCCCGGCCGCGTGCCGTTCCGCGATGGCCGGCTGATGGCACCGCATATCACGCTGTGGATCGTGGCGCGCGGCATCAATGTCGGCCTGCACACCCGGCTCTATTTTTCGGACGAGGAGAAGGCCAATGCCGAGGATCCGATCCTTGCCCGCATCGAGCATCGCCTGCGCGTGCCGACGCTGATCGCCGAGCGGCAGGGCGACACTTACGTCTTCGATGTCCACCTGCAGGGCGAAAAGGAGACGGTCTTCTTCGACAGCTGACCGCGACCAATATGACCGTTTCGCCCTTCGATCATCCGCTGCTTTCCGGCCTGCTCGGCGACGAGGAGGCGGCACGGCATTTCTCCGTCGAAGCCGACATCGATGCGATGCTCGCTTTCGAGCGGGCGCTGGCTGAGGCTGAGGCCGGGTGCGGCGTCATCCCGCGTGATGCCGGGGCGGCGATCGTGCAAGCTTTGGCCGCCTTCCGGCCGGACACGGCGAAGCTGCGCGCCGGTGTCGCCGGGGATGGCGTCGTGGTGCCGGAACTGGCTCGGCAGATCAAAGCCGCAGTCGGCGCGCCGCATGATGCATATGTGCATTTCGGCGCCACCAGCCAGGATGTCATCGACACCTCGCTGGTGCTGCGCCTGCGGCAGGCCATCGACCATATCGGCCTGCTGCTTGGCGAGAACATTGTGCGCCTCACCGGCCTCGAGCTGGAGTTCGGAGAACGTCAGTTCATGGCGATGACGCGCATGCAGCCGGCAATCCCGATTACAGTGAAGGGTCGGACTACATCCTGGAGGGCGCCGCTCGAGCGTCACCAGCAGCGCCTTGCCGAAATGTCCGACCGTCTGCTGGCGCTGCAATTCGGCGGCGCCGCCGGCACGCTGGAAAAGCTCGGCGACAAGGGCACCGCCGTTCGCGCCGCCCTTGCCGCGAAGCTCGGTCTTGCCGACGCGCCGCAATGGCACAGCCAGCGCGACGCGCTCGCTGAGTTCGCCAGTTGGCTATCGCTGATGACCGGCAGCCTCGGCAAGTTCGGGCAGGACATTGCGCTGATGGCGGAGGTTGGCTCCGACATCAAGCTGTCCGGTGGCGGCGGTTCGTCGGCCATGCCGCACAAGCAGAACCCGGTGAAGGCAGAGGTGCTGGTGGCGCTGGCGCGCTTCAACGCGGTGCAGCTTTCCGGCATGCACCAGGCGCTGGTGCATGAGCAGGAGCGCTCGGGCGCGGCCTGGACGCTGGAGTGGCTGATCCTGCCGCAAATGGTCGTGGCGACGGCGGCCGCGCTCAGGCTTGCCGCTGAGCTTGCCGCGCAGATCGAGAGCCTTGGTCACTGATGCGCACGAAGGTCGTCATCATTGGGTCGGGACCGTCCGGCCTGCTGCTTGGACAGTTGCTCGCCGGCATCGGCGTCGAGACGATCATCCTCGAACGGTCGAGCCGCGAGCATGTGCTCGGTCGCGTTCGGGCCGGCGTGCTCGAACAGGGCACGGTCGACCTGCTCGGCGAAGCGGGCGCCGCGGACCGGCTGCATGCCCAGGGCCTGCCGCATGAAGGCATCTCGCTCGCCTTCGACGGCCGCGCGCATCGCATCGACATGAGCGCGCTCACCGGCGGCAAGCATGTCACCGTCTATGGCCAGACCGAGGTGACGCTCGATCTGATGCAGAAGCGCGAAGCGGCGGGACTCCCGACCGTCTTCGAAACGTCGAATGTCGCGCTGCATGGTTTCGACGGCGCGTCGCCCTTTGTCACCTACGACAAGGATGGCGCGACGCATCGCATCGATTGCGACTTCATCGCCGGTTGCGACGGCTATCACGGCGTCAGCCGCAAGTCGGTGCCGCAGGGCGCGCTGAAGACGTTCGAGCGGCAGTATCCGTTCGGCTGGCTGGGCGTGCTGGCTGAGGTGCCGCCGGCGGACAGCGAGCTGGTCTATGCCAATCACGAGCGCGGCTTTGCGCTCTGCTCGATGCGCTCGCCGCAGCGCAGCCGCTACTATGTGCAGGTTCCCGCCGATGAGCGCGTCGAGGCCTGGTCCGACGACCGCTTCTGGGACGAGTTGCGTCGCCGCCTGCCGGCGCAGATTGCGGCCGCCGTCACCACCGGGCAGTCCTTCGAGAAGTCGATTGCGCCGCTGCGCTCCTTCGTCGCCGAGCCGATGCGCTTCGGAAAATTGTTCCTGGTCGGCGACGCCGCCCACATCGTGCCGCCGACCGGCGCCAAGGGCCTCAACCTCGCTGCCAGCGACGTTCGTTATCTCTTTGCCGGGCTTCGCGAATTCTACCGCGAAAGGTCAGAGGCCGGGCTCGACGCCTTCTCGGCCAAGGCGTTGTCGCGTGTGTGGAAAGCGGTGCGCTTTTCCTGGTGGATGACGACGATGCTGCACCGCTTTCCGGAGACCGGCGAGTTCGGCCAACGCATCCAGGAAGCCGAGCTCGACTATCTTGTCCATTCGAAGGCCGCGTCGACGGCGCTCGCGGAAAATTACGTCGGCCTTCCCTATTGATCGGCCGCCGCGCTCAGACGCGGTCCAGCGCGATCGCGATGCCCTGGCCGACGCCGATGCACATGGTGGCCAAGGCCAGCTTGCCGCCGCGCTCGCTGAGCTCGAGCGCCGCCGTGCCGGTGATGCGGGCGCCGGACATGCCGAGCGGATGACCGAGCGCGATCGCGCCGCCATTGGGGTTCACATGCTCCGCCGTCTCGGAAATTCCGAGTTGGCGCAGCACGGCAATGCCCTGGGAAGCGAAGGCTTCGTTCAATTCGATGACGTCGAACTGCTCGGGCGTCAGGCCGAGGCGGGCGCAAAGCTTGTTCGTGGCCGGGGCGGGGCCAATGCCCATGATGCGCGGCGCAACGCCGGCGACGGCACCGCCGAGGATGCGGGCGATTGGCGTCAGCCCATGCTTGTTCGCCGCCGCTTCGGAGGCGATTATGAGGGCAGCAGCTCCGTCATTGACGCCGGAAGCGTTGCCGGCGGTCACCGTGCCGCCCTGGCGGAACGGCGTCGGCAGCTTGGCCAGCGTCTCGATGGTGGTGCCTGCGCGGGGATGTTCGTCCTTCGAAATGACGATAGCCTCGCCCTTCCTCTGCGGGATGGTCACCGGCGTGATCTCCTTCGCCAGCCGGCCATTCTCTTGCGCGGCGACCGCCTTGTCCTGACTGCGGACGGCGAAGGCGTCCTGGTCGGCCCTGCTGACGGAAAAATCCTCGGCGACATTCTCGCCGGTCTCCGGCATGGAATCGACGCCATACTGCTTCTTCATCAGCGGATTGACGAAGCGCCAGCCGATGGTGGTGTCGTAGATCTCGGCATTGCGCGAGAAAGCCGTGTCGGCCTTCGGCATGACGAAGGGCGCGCGGCTCATCGATTCCACACCGCCGGCGATCATCAGCTCGGCCTCGCCTGATTTGATGGCGCGCGCGGCGATGGTGACGGCATCCATGCCCGAACCGCACAGGCGGTTGACCGTCGAACCGGGAATCTCCTGCGGGAGGCCGGCAAGCAGCAGCGCCATGCGCGCCACGTTGCGGTTGTCCTCGCCGGCCTGGTTGGCGCAACCATAGACGACGTCGTCGATGGCGGCCCAATCGAGACCCTTGTTGCGCTCGACCAGCGCCCGCAACGGGATGGCGCCGAGATCGTCGGCGCGGACGGAGGACAGCGAACCACCGAAGCGGCCGATGGGCGTGCGGATGTAATCGCAGATGAAGGCTTCAGCCATTATGCAGCTTTCCCTTTCGCGGTCCCTTGATGCGCCGCCTTGGTGCGGGCCTGCAGGTCGCGCAATGTCGTCAGCTCGAGTTCCGTCGGCGCCGGCGTCTCGTCAAGGGCCTCGGCGAATTTTACCGCCCAGCCACAGGTCTCCTGCACCTGCTCGCGCGTGACGCCTGGATGCAGCGACACGACGGTGAACTCCTTGGTCACCGGGTCCGGCTTCCAGATGGCGAGGTCGGTGATCAAAAGCGTCGGGCCGGCGGTGTTAATGCCGAGCCGCTTGCGATGATCGCCGCCTTCGCCATGGCCGAAGGAGGTGAAGAAGTCGATCTTCTCGACCATGCCGCGCTTCGACTGCGCCATGGTGATGTAGACCTGTCTCGACGAGGTGGCGATCTCCGGCGCGCCGCCGCCGCCGGGCAGGCGTGTCTTGGGATGCGCATAGTCGCCGATGACGGTGGTGTTGATGTTGCCGAACTTGTCGAGCTGGGCGGCGCCCAGGAAGCCGATCGAGATACGGCCGCCCTGCAGCCAATAGCGGAACATCTCCGGCACCGCGACGGTGGTGACCGCCGTCTCGCACAATTCGCCGTCGCCGATCGACAGCGGCAGCACGTCGGGCGCGGTGCCGATGGTGCCGCTCTCATAGATCAGCGTGATGTCGGGCGCATGCGTCAGCCGCGCGACGTTGCAGGCGGCCGATGGCGCGCCGATGCCGACGAAGCAGACATCGTCGCTTTTCAAGGCGCGGCTGGCGGCGATCGTCATCATCTCGTTTGGGCTGAAACCCAGATCCTTCGTGTCGCTCATGCGGCTTTCCTCAGATGCTCGACGCGGCTGACAAAGTCGTCGGCGCAGCTCTCGATAACATTCTTCTGCATCCATGCCTGGAAGCGGTCGCGGTCGGCGGCGATCTCGTCCCATTCGAGATAGGCGGCGTTGTCGCGCTCATAATAGCCATGCGTGTAGGAGGGATGCGAGCCGCCCGGCACGACGGAAATCGCCGCAATCGTCCAGCTTGGCAACACGGTGAGGTTGGGGTGGAGGTCGTCGAAATTGTCGACCACCTCCTCGACCGTCACGACCGCGCGCTTTGCCGCCAGCACCGCTTCCTTCTGGATGCCGATGATGCCCTCGACCAGCACATTGCCTTTCCGGTCCGCCTTCTGCGCGTGGACGAAGGTGACGTCGGGCCTTATCGCCGGAACGGCGGCCAGCGCCTCGCCGGTGAAGGGGCAAGTGACCGATTTGATGTTCGGATTGACCGAAGCGAGACCGGCGCCGCGATAGCCGCGGAACACCGCGCAGGGCAAGCCGGCGGCGCCCGCCTCATAGGCGTTGGCCATGCCAGCATGGCTGTGCTCCTCGACCTCGATCGACCGCGGAAAGCCGTTCTCGATGGCGTCGCGGGCGCGTCGCAGCAGGCCGACGCCCGGATTGCCGACATAGGAGAAGATTATCTTCTTCGCCATGCCCATGCCGATCATCTGGTCGTAGATCAGGTCGGGCGTCATGCGGATGAGAGTGAGGTCGCGAAAGCCCTGGCGGATCGCCTCATGCGCGGCGGCGGTCGGGATCAAATGAGTGAAGCCCTCGAAGGCGACGGTGTCGCCGTCATGCAGGTTTTCCGCGACCGCCTCTTTGAGCGGCAGGAACTTCACCATTTTCCAACTCCGACAAATCAGAAAAGTTCGCATTGCGAACATATGTTTGATATGTGATACTTTTTTAATCCGACCCGAATTGGGAGTCAATGTCATGGAAGCTGTGGCGGACGATGAAGCTGGCTCACGCGATCATGTCGGCTCGCTGCAGCGCGGCCTGGCCGTGATGGAAATCCTCGCGCGCCATCCGGCCGGCATGACGCTGACCGAGATGGCCGAAGAGGCTGACCTGACCCGCGCAGGCGCCCGCCGCTTTCTGCTGACGTTGGTCGCCACGGGTTATGCGACGCAGTCCGGCCGGCTGTTCTCGCTGTCGCCGCGTCTCTTGACCGTCGCGCGGACCTGGCTCGGCGGAGCATCGCTTTGGACCTTCGCCGCGCCCATTATGCGCGAGGTAGCGGGGGAATTCGACGAAGCCTGCAATGCGGCGGTGCTGTCGGGCGAGGACGTCGTCTATGTTGCGCGCATTCCCGGACGGCGAATCTTGAGCGTCGCGCTCGATGTCGGCACCAGGCTGCCGGCCTATTGCACGTCGATGGGGCGCGTGCTGCTTTCCGGCCTGGCGGCGGACGATTTAAAGGCCTTCCTTGCGCAAGCGACCATCGAACGGCGAACGCCAAAGACGATCACCAGCCGGGCCGCGCTCGGCAAGGCCATCGACAAGGCGAGAGCGGACGGCTTCGCCATCGTCGACGAGGAACTGGAACTCGGCCTGCGCTCGATCGCGGTGCCGATCGTCGATCGCGCCGGCCGCACAGTCGCCGCCATCAATGTCTCGACGCAGTCGGCGCGTTTCTCGGTCGAGGCGATGGAGCGCGACATCCTGCCGGTGCTGCGGCAGGCAAAGCAGCGGGTGGAGGAGTTCTTCTTCGTTTAAAGGTCGGTCGAGGCGTGTTGACGCTTCATTTCAGATGCGCTAATGAACAGGACTATACAGGTTCATTGAACAGGTATCGATATGGCCCGTCGCGCGATGCAGCTCTCTCCCGGCACGGGCAAGCCCGAGCAAATCGCGACGGTCCTGGAGCATGAGATCCGCTCCGGCGTGCTCGGCTTCGGCGACCGCCTGCAGAGCGAGAACGAGCTCGTCCAGCGCTTCTCCGTCAGCCGCAACACGATCCGCAAGGGGCTCGAGGAACTGTCGAGCCGGGGCCTTATCACCACCAAGGTCGGCATCGGCTCCTTCGTCACCTTCGACGGCATGCCGGTCGACGACGCGATCGGCTGGTCGCGCGCGCTTGCCAATGCGGGTGCCAATGCCGAGACCCGCACCTTGCGGCTCGAGATCATCGAGGACGCGGAGCTGGCGGCCAGGCTCGGGGTCGAGAGCCCATCCTTCATCGCCGTCGACCGCGCCCGCACCAATGCCGATGACGGCCACGCCATCTCGATCGAGCGCAGCCGCCTGCCGCTATCGCCTGAACTGGAAGACATTCCCCTGCGCGGCCTGCGCGAAGGCACGCTGCACCAGACGCTGCGCGGGGCAGGGCTTATTCCCGATCACGGCGAGGAATGGGTCGACATCGAGATGCTGAGCGCGGCCGACGCCGCGATCCTAGCCTGCGCGCCGGGCACACCGTTCCTGCGCACCCGCCGCCTGACGCGCGCCGCCGACGGACGCGCCATCGAATTCGTCACCAGTCTGCTCAACCCGGCGCATTTCGCGCTGCATCTGGAGTTCTGAGCATGGCGGGGGAGGCGATAGATCGGGCAATGGGCGCGCTGGTCGGCGGGGCGCTTGGCGATGCGCTGGGCATGCCGACGCAGCTTCTGTCGCCGGGCCGCATCGTCGAGCTTTACGGCCATGTCGAGGGTTTCGTCGCGCCTTCCGACGACCATCCGGTGTCGAAGGGGCTGCCGGCCGGCGCGATCACCGACGACACCGAGCAGGCGCTGCTGCTTGGCCGCATCCTGGTCGAGTCCGGCGAGCGTTTCGACCATGCGCGCTGGGTCAACGCGCTGCTTGACTGGGAGCGCGACGTCAAGGCGCGCGGGAGCTACGACCTGCTCGGACCATCGACCAAGCGCGCCATCGATGCCATCAACAGCGGCGTGCCGGCCGAAGAGGCCGGGCGCGGCGGCGACACCAATGGCGCGGCGATGCGCATCGGGCCGGTCGGCATCATGATGCCGCCGGAGCCGCTTGGCGCGCTGGTCGCCAAGGTGGCGGAAACCTGCCGGGCCACGCACAACACATCGATCGCAATAGCTTCCGCTAGTGCCGTTGCCGCCGCTGTCAGCCTCGGCGTCTCGGGCGGCGACTGGCGCGCCGCTTGCGGCCATGCCGTCGCGGCGGCGGGGCTCGGCGCCAGCCTTGGCCATTGGGTCACCGGCGGCGACATCGCCGCCCGTATTGCCTGGGCGCAGGAGCTTGTCCGCGGCAAGGCAGACAAGGAAGCGATCACGCTGATCGTCGACCTGGTCGGCACCGGCGTCGCCAGCCAGGAATCGGTGCCGGCCGCCTTCGCGGTGCTGGAGGTCGCGCAAGGCGATGCCTGGCGGGCTGCCGTGATCGCCGCCAATCTCGGCGGCGATACCGACACGATCGGGGCGATTGCCGCCGGTATGGCGGGTGCCTGCGCCGGCCTGTCGAACCTGCCGCAGGATCGCATCGCCGAGCTGAAAGGCATCGACATCGCGGAGGTCCGCGCGCTGGCTGCGGATCTGGTCGCGGCACGCGGCTCCAAATCCGGCCCGGGCAAGGAGGACGCCGCATGACCGGGCGGCTCGTCCATGTCGGCAGCGCGGTGGTCGACTATGTCTACCGCATCGATGCTTTGCCGGCGCCAGGTACCGAAAAGACCGCGTCAGCTTACGCCCGCGTCGCCGGCGGCGGCTTCAACATGATGGTCGCCGCAAGCCGCACCGGCATGAAAGTTGTGTTCGGCGGCCAGCTCGGGACCGGGCCGGACGGAGACTTCCTGCGCGCCGCTTTCGCCGCTGAAGGCATCGAGACGCTGACGCCGCCGTCGCCCGCGATGGACAGCGGCAATTGCGTCGCCATGATCAGCGGCGACGCGGAGCGAACCTTCGTCTCTTGGCCGGGCGCCGAGAGCCGGCTCACGCCAGACATGATGAAGCCGGTACAAGCCGTTCCCGGCGATTGGGTTTTCACCTCGGGCTATACGCTGAGCTATCCCGGCAGCCGCGATGCGCTCACCGATTGGATCGAGGCGCTGCCGGCCGGCATTCCTTTCGTCTTCGACCCGACACCGGTGATCGCCGATATTCCGCGCCCGATCCTGGACAGGGTGCTGGCGCGTACGACCTGGTTGAGCTGCAACACCAATGAAGCAGCCGAAATAGCGGGCGCCGGCGACGTCCAGACCGTCGCCATACGGTTGCTCGCCGAGCATTGCCCCAGCGCCGAAGGCGTCGTCATCCGCGCCGGCGCGCATGGCTGCCTGGTGCGCAAGGCCGATGGCGGCACCCGCGCGGTTCCCGGTTTCAAGGTGGAGGCGGTCGACACGAACGGGGCCGGCGACACGCATATCGGCGCCTTCGTCAGCGCGTTGTCGCGAGGCATATCGCCCTGCGAGGCGGCTCGCTACGCTAATGCCGCCGCCGCGCTTTCGGTCACCCGCCAGGGCGGGTCTTCGGCGCCGACCGATTCCGAAATCCTGGAATTCCTGGCTGAGCGCGGCGAAGCGACGACCGCGCCTGGCCAGGCGGAAGCGACTGCAACTTAACAAGCCCGTCAACGGGCAAACAATGAGAGGAAAAGAACATGCGCATGCCCAGACTGACCGCTTTCCTGACGGCCACCGCCGTCTTCGTCTCAGCCTTCACGCTGGCAGCACAGGCCGCCGAGGAAGTGCATGTGCTCAACTGGAAAGGCTACGGCGCCGACGAGCCGTGGGCGGTCGCCAATTTCGAGAAGGCGACCGGCTTCAAGGTGGTCAACGACTTCTTCAACTCCGAACAGGAGATGCTGACCAAGATCCGCACCAATCCCGGCCTCTATGACGTCGTCATGATCAACGCCGCCTTCAACGACCAGGCGATGGCCGGCAAGCTGATCCAGCCGATCGACGTCTCGAAGCTTTCCAACTACGCCGACATCGCCAAGGACAAGGCCGGCTCGCCGATGCTCAACCATGACGGCAAGGTCTATGGCGTGCCGTGGGTGTGGGGCCTGACGGCTCTCGCCATCAACGACAAGTCCTTCGACAAGCCGCCGACGAGCATCGCCGAGATGTGGGATCCCGCGCATAAGGGCCGCGTCATCATCCGCGACGACGCCGTCGAGGCGGTGCAGTTCGGCGCGATCGCTTCGGGGCAGAACATCAACGACATCAAGGACATGGACGCGGTCAAGGCGAAGCTCACCTCGCTGATGCCGCAGATCAAGACCTTCTGGAGCTCTGAGAACGACTGGAACCAGATGGTCGCCTCCAACCAGATCGACATCGGCACCTATTGGAGCGGTTCGGCCGACCGCGCCAAGACGCATTTCAAGCTGCCGGTCTCGCTGGTCATCCCGCAGGAAGGCGCAGTCGCCTGGCTCGACGCCTTCTCGATCCCCGTCGGCTCCAAGAACGTCGCCGGCGCCGAGGCCTTCATCAACTACATGATCGATCCGAAATTCTATGTCGAATGGGTCACCAAGGTCGGCGCGCCGGTTTCGGCCAACACCAAGGCGGTCGACGCGCTGCCCGAGGACGCCTTCAACCGCAAGGTCATGGGCAGCCCGGACGTCGCCAAGCGTATCCAGTTCCAGGCGCCGGTCACCGACGCGCAGCGCGAGAAGTACCTGGCGCTGTGGCAGGAGCTGAAGGTCAACGTGAAGTAATCGATGTCTTTCGGGGAGGAGAGGCAGAATGGCTGACCAGCTTGCGATCGGTTCGCGCCGCGGACTGAGGCCGGCCCTGCCGCTTCTCCTTCCGGCCTATCTGTGGCTGACGGTGGCGATCTTCCTGCCGCTGTCGGCCATGGTGTTCTTCTCCTTCATGACCGACCTGCCGCTGGCCGGAAAGGAGTGGTCGTTCACGCTCGGCAATTACGCGGCGTTCTTTTCGCAAAGCCTCTATTCGACGCTCCTCTTCGCGTCGCTGCGGCTCGGCCTCGAAGTGACGCTGTGGTGCGTCGTCATCGGCTGTCCGGCGGCCTATGTGCTAGCCAAGGTGCTGAAAGGGCGCAGCCGCGAGGCGATCTTCCTGCTCGTCATCCTGCCCTTCTGGTCGAACGGGCTGGTGCGCATCTTCTCCTGGGCGATGGTGCTGCGCGAAGGCGGCATCCTCGACACAGCGCTCAACGCGGTGCTGCCGTTCAAGATCAACATCGATCTCATGTATTCCTATCCGGCCGTCATCATCGGCCTGGTGCACTCCTATGTGCCCTACATGGTGCTGACCTGTTATCTGACGTTGCAGGCCATCGACGACTCGCTGATCGAGGCGGGGCGCTCGCTCGGCGCGTCGCGGCGGCAGGTGCTTTGGCGGGTGATCATCCCGCTGTCGATGCCAGGCCTGATCGCCGGTGCCGCGCTGATCTTCGTGCCGGTGGTCGGCTCCTTCATGGAACCGCGCATCCTCGGCGGCCGCACCGGCACCTTCTACGGCACCGTCATCGAGGACCAGTTCGTCGCCGTGTTCAACTGGCCGCTGGGCGCAGCACTTTCCTTCATCCTGCTCGCGGTCGTGCTGATCATCCTGGCGCTGGCGGCACCGGTCCTGCGGAGGGCTGCGTGATGGCAACGACGCGCGTGCTCGAATGGCTCGGGCGCTTCTACATCGTGCTTTTGCTCGGCTTCCTCTATCTGCCGATCATCATCATGGCGGCGATGTCGTTCAACGCTTCGCCCTTCTACCAATTGCCGTTCGAATGGACCACGGACTGGTATCAATCGCTCTGGCAGAACGATCAGCTGATCGCGGCGACCTGGAACAGCATCGAGATCGCGGTCATCACCACTTTGATCTCGACGGTGCTGGGTTCGATGGCCTCGCTGGCGCTCTATCGCTACGAGTTCCGCGGCAAGAAAGTCCTGCAGGCGCTGCTCTTCCCGCCGATCGCCATTCCGTGGCTGATCACCGGCACGGCGATGCTGATCTTCTTCTTCGGCGTCGGCATCGGGCGAGGTCTGGTGGCCATCCTGCTCGGCCATGTCGCGCTGGCGCTGCCTTATGTGATCGTCGTCGTCTCGGCGCGGCTGCAGACCTTCGCGCCGGAGCTGGAGGAGGCGGCGCGCTCGCTCGGCGCCAACCAGTGGCAGGTGACCATGCGCGTAACCTTGCCCTGGATCATGCCAGGTGTCATCGCCGGCGGCCTGTTCGCCTTCGCCGTGTCGTTCGACCAGTTCGTGGTCTCGTATTTCCTGTCGACGCCCGGCCAGACGACGCTGCCGGTCGAAATCTATGCCGCGATCCGCAAAGGCTTCACGCCCGAGATCAACGCGGTCTCGACGATCATCATTGTGGTGTCGATGGCGCTGATGCTGCTTACGGCGCGCTTCTTCAAATTCGGCGGAGAGAAATAATGGCTGGCGTCCAGGTCGCGAACGTCTCGCGCAGCTTCGGCGCGCACAAGGCGCTGGACGATGTTTCGATCGATTTCGCCGATGGCGGCTTTTATGCGCTGCTCGGACCGTCCGGCAGCGGCAAGACCACGCTGCTGAGACAAATCGCCGGCTTCGATTTTCCGGACAGTGGCCGCATCGCCATCGGCGGCGAAAGCGTCGAGCGCGTGCCGGTCGAGAAGCGCCGCATCGGCATGGTGTTCCAGAACTATGCGCTGTTTCCCAATATGAGCGTCGCCGACAATATCGCCTTCGGCCTTTCGGTGCGTGGTGAACCTAAGGCGACGATCGCGACAGAGGTTCAGCGCGCGCTCGATCTGGTGCAGCTAGGCAAGCTCGGCGGGCGCAAGCCGCACCAGCTTTCCGGCGGCCAGCGCCAGCGCGTGGCGCTGGCGCGCGCCATCGTCACCAAGCCGCGCGTGCTGTTGCTCGACGAGCCGCTCGGCGCGCTCGACAAGGCGCTGCGCGTCGACATGCAGATCGAGCTGAAGCGCATCCAGCGCGAGATCGGCATTACCACCATCTTCGTCACCCACGACCAGGAAGAGGCGCTGACGATGAGCGACCGCATCGGCATCTTGCGTGACGGCAGGCTGGTGCAGGAAGGGCCGCCGGAAGAGATCTACGACAGGCCGCAAAGCGAGTTTGCCGCGACCTTCCTCGGCGACGCCAACATCTTTCGCGGCGATGCGACCGGCTCGGGGATCAAGCTGCCCGACGGCACGACGATCGCGGCCTCGACAGGCGCATCGGTGCCGGCGGGCGCCAAGGCGAGCTGCGCGGTGCGGCCCGAGCGCATCCGGATATCGACCGGCGCGGCAAAGCCCGATCCAGCCGATGCCAACATGCTCACGGGGCAGGTCTCGAAGCGCATCTTCGCCGGCAACAACAGCACCTATTTCGTCGAGCGCGATGGCCAGACACTGAAGGTGATCGTCCAGAACACCGGCGCAGAGCGGCTGGCCGAGGGCCAGCCGGTGGTCCTCAGCTGGTCGCCGGATAGCACGGTGCTGATCGCGGCCGCCTGATATCGCTGATGGGAAATGATGGCGCGGGCCTTGGCTGAGGCCTGGAGCATCGCGCTATATCCAGTCCTCGACGGGAGGAATGGATGGCGAGCACGGGTTTCGAGCCGGACGTAAAGGTCCGGGTCAAGGACTACCGGATCGGCTGCATCGGCGCCGGCATGATCATGGCCGAATGCCATCTCGCCGCCTATGCGCAAGCCGGCTTTCCGGTGGTGGCGAGCGCCTCACGCACCAAGGCGAATGCCGCGAAGGTGGCGGATCGCTGGCATATCCCGACCGTCCACGACACACCGGAGCAATTGATCGAGGACATCAGCGTCGAGATTGTCGACCTTGCCTTTCCTCCGGACCAGCAGCCGGCGCTGATCCGCCATGCGCTCAAGCAGCCGCATATCAAGGCGATCCTGGCGCAGAAGCCGCTGGCGCTCGCGGTCGAGGAGGCAGTGAAGCTGCGCGACGAGGCGGCGGCTTCCGGCAAGATCCTCTCGGTCAACCAGAACATGCGCTACGACCAGTCGATGCGCGTGTTGAAGCAGATCATCGACAGTGGCGCGCTTGGCGAGGTCGTCTTTGCCGAGATCGACATGCACGCGATCCCGCACTGGCAGACATTCCTGGCCGGTTACGACCGGCTGACGCTTGCCAATATGAGCGTGCACCACTTGGACGTGCTGCGCTTCCTGTTCGGCGATCCGGATGAGATCACCACGCTGACGCGCAAGGACCCGCGCACGAAATTCGACCATTCCGACGGCATCACCGTGTCGACGCTGCGCTTTCCGTCCGGCGTGCTCGCGGTATCGCTGGAGGATGTCTGGTCCGGTCCACGCCAGGAAGGCTACGATGACGACCAGCACATCGCCTGGCGCGTCGACGGCACCAAGGGTGTTGCCAAGGGCACGATCGGCTGGCCGAAAGGCATCGCCTCGACGCTGACATACGCCTCGACCGAGACGACGGGCGGGAAATGGGTCAGCCCAAGCTGGGAGACGATGTGGTTTCCACACGCCTTCATCGGCGTCATGGAGCAACTGCAATATGCGCTGAAGACCGGCACGCCGCCGGCGCTGTCCGTCGCCGACAACGTCAAGACCATGGCGCTGGTCGAGGCCGGCTACCGGTCGATGGCGGAAGGCCGTACCGTCAAGTTGTCCGAAATCCGCGTCGACTGAGGCAGCCGAAAGACGCGGCAACTGAATCGCTTACCCGGAGGACTTCACCTCATGATGCAGGCAGGTATCTTCACAGGCTATTTCCCCTACGGGTTGGGGGAATCCGCAAAGCGCATCCGCGCGCTCGGATTCAACACCGTGCAGCTCGACCTGCATTTCAAGGACATCGACCTGTCGGCCGGGCAGATCACCAAGGACAAAGCGAGGAAGGTGCGCGACACGTTTCGCGACCATAACCTGCCGGTCTGCTGCGTGTCCGGCTACACCAATATCATCCATCCGGACAAGGGAGAGCGGGACCGGCGGCTTGCCTATCTCAAGGAGATCATCCGTAACGCGCGCGACTTCGGTAGCCCTTACGTGATCTCGGAGACCGGCACCTACAACACAGAGTCCGACTGGGTGCACCACCCCAAGAACAAGACCGAGGAAGGCTTCGAGGAATGCCGCAAGGTGATCTCCGACCTCGCCCGGACGGCTTACGACCACGGCGCTGTGTTCCTGCTCGAGACCTATGTCAACAATGTCGTCGGTTCGGTCGAGGAGACGGTGAAAATGTTCGCGCAGGTCGACCATCCCGGCCTCGGCCTGTTGATGGACCCGACCAACTATTTCGAGGCGCACAATATCGACCGCATGGACCAGGTGCTGAACCAGGTGTTCGACACGCTGACCGACAAGATCAGGATCGCTCATGCCAAGGACGTGAAGCGTTCGGGCGGGGACAAGAGCGAAAAGCATGCAGATATCGGCGACGCGGACGCGCATGAGGGGCTGACCTTCCGCGGCGTCGGCGAGATCGAATTGCCGGCGCCGGGGCTGGGCGCGCTGAACTACGACCTCTACCTCAAGCGGCTCAGCGAGAAGCATCCGAACATCCCGGTCATCATCGAGCATCTGACCGAGGACGACGTGCCGCGCGCCAAGACATTTCTCGACGACAAATTCCGCGCGAACGGGCTTTGATCGTGGAGGGAAGATGACGACGGTCTCCAGCACCAAGCGCGATTACAGCCTTGTCGGCGAAAGCACGCGCCGGGCGATCGAGACCGGGCTCGCCTCGGCCGAGTGGTATCACACCGACGTGGCGCGCAAGACCATGAAGGAATTGATGCAGCGCTCGGACGGGCCGGCGATCCGCGACACCATCATCTGGATCGCCGCGATCCTGGGCTCAGCGGCCGGCATCGTCTGGTTCTGGGGGACATGGTGGGTGGTGCCGTTCCTGTTCGTCTACGGCGTGCTCTACGGCTCGTCGAGCGACTCGCGGTGGCACGAATGCGGCCACGGCACCGCCTTCCGCACGCGCTGGATGAACGACGTCGTCTATCACATCGCCTCCTTCATGCTGATGCGCAATCCGGTGCAGTGGCGCTGGAGCCATGCGCGCCACCACACCGACACCATCATCGTCGGCCGCGACGCCGAGATCGCGGTGATGCGGCCGCCGGATTTGCTCAAGGCGGCTTTGGCCTTCACCGGCATCCTCGACTTCCGCTATTCGCTGCCGACGCTGTTGCGCCAGGCCTTCGGCACATTGTCGGATGACGAGAAGAGCTACATCCCGCAGATGGAGCAGCACAAGGCGGTGACCGCGGCGCGCTGGCACATGGTGGTCTATGCCGCGACGATCGCTGTCGCGATCGCGCTTGGATCATGGATACCGCTGGTGCTGATCGGCCTGCCGGGCCTCTACGGCACTTGGCACATGGTGCTGACAGGGCTGTTGCAGCATATCGGGCTCGCCGACAACGTCACCGACCATCGGCTGAACACGCGCACCGTCTACATGAACCCAGTCAGCCGGTTCATCTACTGGAACATGAACTATCATGTGGAGCATCACATGTTCCCGATGGTGCCTTATCACGCGCTTCCGAAGCTGCATGAGCTGATCAAGCACGATCTGCCGGTGGCGAACCCGTCGATGTGGCACGCCTATCGCGAGGTCTGGCCGGTTCTGCTCAGGCAACTGAAATACGAGGATTTCTACCTCAAGCGCGAATTGCCGCCGACGGCGAAGCCTTATCGCGGCGAGTTCCATGATCTCGACATAACGGCCGCGGCCGCCGAATAGGCGCTCGGCAACTCGGAGACAGACGATGACGGAGTGGGTCGAGGCATGCGCGGTCGACGACGTGGACGAGGAGGACGTGATCCGCTTCGACCATGGCGGCCGCAGCTTCGCGATCTACCGCTCGCCGGAGAACACCTTCTTCGCCACCGACGGTTTCTGCACGCATGAGAAAGCGCATCTCGCCGACGGGCTGGTGATGGACGACATCATCGAATGCCCCAAGCACAATGGCCGCTTCAACTACAAGACCGGCCAGGCCAAAGGCGCGCCGGTCTGCGTCAACCTCAGAACCTATCCGGTCAAGGTGGAGGCCGGTAAGGTGATGATCGATATCGGCTGACAGCAACGCGCAGCAACATATAGAGGGAACCGAAGTCCGATGAGCCGAAAGAGACCGACCGTCGCCGATCTGCGCGCCATGAAGGGCAAGCGGCAATTGACCATGCTGCGCGTGCTGACGCTGGAGGAAGCCGAGGCCGCCGAGCGCGCCGGCATCGATATCGTCTCGGTGCCGCCGGAGCTCGTGCTCAACCCGCACTATCGCGACGCGGCGCCCAGCCTCTTCACCATGCCCGGCGAGAATTTCTTCGAGATCGGCACGGCGGACGATTTCCTGCGCTGGTCGTTCCGGCTCTACAAGGCCGGCGCCGATGCCGTCTATTGCAGCGCCGGCTACGCCACGATCAAGCGCATGGCCGACGATGCCATTCCGGTGATCGGCCATGTCGGCCTCATTCCTTCCCGCGCGACCTGGACGGGCGGCTTCAAGGCGGTCGGCAAGACCGCCGATACCGCCATGCAGGTGTTCGAGGCGGTCAAGCAATTGGAGGCCGCCGGCGCTATCGGCGCCGAGATCGAAGTGGTGCCGGTGGAGGTAGCAAAGGCGATCTCCGAGCGCACTTCGCTGATCATGCTGTCGATGGGCGCCGGCACGGGCTGCGACGCGCAATATCTGTTTGCCGAGGATATTCTCGGCGCCAATCGCGGTCACTTGCCGCGCCACTCAAAGGTCTATCGCAACTTCGCCGCCGAATATGACCGGCTGCAGCAGGAGCGCATCGCCGCGTTTTCCGAATATGTCGCCGACGTCAACAGCGGCGCCTATCCCGAAGACAGGCATATCGTGCGTATGGATCCGGACGAGCTCACCCTCTTCATGAGGAAGGTGGACGCAAAGCCCTGAACCAAGAGTCGAAAAGCGTCAGCCCGTTGCCGGCGGACCTTGCCATGCTCCGCCTGCGAGGGCGGTATAAAGCGCTTCCGCGTCGGCGCCCAGCGGCCTGTCTTCCTTGAGCGTCGCCACATGCGAGCGCACGGCCGCGTGGATTGCGCCGGTGGCCGGCGCAAGCGTCAGTCCCTCGCGCAAATCGACGGCCTGCGCCGCCGCCATCAACTCAAAGGCGATCAGCCGCCGCCACAGCACGATCATCTCGGCGCATTTCGCGACCGCGAGCGGCGTCTGCGTGGCGTGATCCTCGACGCCCTCGGACACGGGCAGGAAATCGAGCATCACCGGATTGGCCTTGTGGCGGATGGCGGCCAGGATCGCCGTCACCGTCTTCTGCAGCGGCACGAAGCCCGCCGAGGCGCCGCCGACCGGTGAGAGATATTTCGGCAGGCCGTGCCGGGTCGAGCCGGTGAGCTGGACGAAGCGGGCGGCTGAAGCCGCCGCGCATTGCGCGATCGCCAGGCCGAGCGTCTCGAAGGCGAGCGCCAGCGATGCGGTGTGGAAATTGCCGGTCGACATGACCAGCTCATCCTCGGCAAGCACCAGCGGATTGTCGGCGGCGGCGTTGAGCTCGATCTCGACCGCAAGCCTCGCATGGTCGATCGCCTGGATCAGCGCGCCGTGGATCGAGGGCATGCAGCGGATCGACAGCGGATCCTGGATGGTCGTCGGCGCCGGCGCCTCATCGCGCGCCAAGAGGTCGCGCAGCGCCTTTGCCGCAAGCTGCTGACAGGCGCCCGGACGCGCTTGGTGCTGGCGCGGATCGAGGATGGTGCGGTTGGCGCCGATGCCTTCCATCGTCAGCGCGCCGGCCTGCTGCTGCTGGTCGAGCGCCGACAGCGCGTCGGTCAGCGCCAGCGCTCCGGTCCCGGTGGAGACCGCCGAGGCGTTGATCAGGGAAAGACCATCCTTCGGCGAGAGCGTGACGGGCGCCAGCCGCGCCATCATCAGCGCCTTGGCGGCAGGCATGCGGCGGCCCTGGTATTCCGCTTCGCCATCGCCGATCAGCATGCGAGCGATCGCCGTCATCAGCAGGAGGTCGCCGGCGCCGATCGAGCCCAGCGACGGCATCACCGGATGCACGCCGGCATTGAGCGCCTCGACCAGCGCCGTAAACACGCGCGGCGACAGGCCCGAGCCGCCGGAAGCGAGCATCGCAAGGCGGGCGAACATCGCCGCCCGCACCACCGGCACCGGCAGGGCCTCGCCGACCGCGGCGCTGCGGCCT
Organism: Mesorhizobium sp. M2E.F.Ca.ET.209.01.1.1; assembly: GCF_004010375.2. Classification (NCBI taxonomy): domain Bacteria; kingdom Pseudomonadati; phylum Pseudomonadota; class Alphaproteobacteria; order Hyphomicrobiales; family Phyllobacteriaceae; genus Mesorhizobium; species Mesorhizobium sp. M2E.F.Ca.ET.209.01.1.1. The sequence continues at coordinate 89,838 of NZ_SADP02000011.1, forward strand.
TCGATCAGCTGGCGCTGGAAGGCGCTCGCGTCGCCTTCGACCGCGGTGATGAGATTGGCACCGAGGCCGGTGTTCAGCCCATAGATCTGCTGGCCGCCGGCCGCCGCGGCATCGAGGACCTGGCGAGCCTTGTTGAGCTTTTCGAGGACACCAGCCGTGACCTCGACCTTGCAAGCATTGCGCGCGGCGGCAAGCACATCCTCGATGCTGACGCCGGCGCCGGTGAGTACGAGCGGGCTCATGCGAAGCGCAGCCTTTGGCCAATGCCGTTTTCGCCGGCCTTGGCGAGCATGGCCTTGCCGAGCGCAATGTCGGAGAGCGAGAGGCCGCGATGCCAGAACAGGATCGTCTCGCCATCGCTCTGCCGGCCCGGCTTGAGGCCGGCCGCGATCTGGCCAAGCTCGGCGTGCAAAGTCGCCTCGCTCAGCCGTCCGGTCTCGACATGGGCGCGCAGCGAGCCGAACTTGCCGCCCTTGCACTGGCCCCAGTCGTCGACGACGATCTTCTGCATGATATCGGTGAGCGACAGCTCGACGGCGCTCATCGTGCCATAGGGCACCACCAGCGCGCCGCGCTTGATCCATTCGGTCTTGAGCAGTGGCTGCGGTTCCGGCAGCCGCGAGGCCTCGACGACGATGTCGGCGCCTTCGACGCAGCTTTTCCAGTCGGCCACGGCCAGGACCGGCTTGCCGAGATCGGCGGCCAGCTTCGCGGCAAAGCTGTCGCGGCTTTCGGGCCGGCGCGAATGGACGCGGATCTCGTCGAAGTCGAAAAGATGGTCGAGCAGCCGCACGTTCCAATAGGCGGTGCCGCGCGCGCCGATATGGGCGAGCACTTTTGACGACTTCTTCGCCAGATGCTTGGCGCCGATGGCGGTGACGGCGCCGGTGCGCATGTCGGTGATGACGGTGGCGTCGAGGATGGCGCGCGGCGTGCCGGTGCGCGGATCGAAAAGATTGAGGATGCCGAACTCGGACGGCAGGCCGTGCATGTAGTTGTCGACATAGTCGCCGACGATCTTCACGCCGGCGGCGTCGAGTGGCGCCACATAGCCGCGAAGCACGTTGAAGTGGCCGTGGAAGGAGGGATCCGGCTCGAGATGGACACGCGGCTCGATAACGGTCTGGCCGTTGCCCTGCGCGACGAGCCCGGCCTCGACGGCGCCGATGATCTCGGCGTCGGTCATGGCAAGCGCTTCGATGTCGAGAGCGTTGAGGTAGTCGATGTAGATAGGCTTCATGCGTTTCCCTCGGTCGGCCCGCGCTCTTCCATAACAGGCGGAGAGGCGACACGAAAGTTTGTTGGATAAGCTCTGGACTGGACCGGGCTTATGCTGTTCAACCACCGCGTCATGACCAGCATCCCCGACAACGCAGCCGTGTCCCCGTCCGCAAATTCCGCACGTCAGGCGCGTCGTGTCGCGCTGATCGTGGCGGTCGCCTTCTTCATGCAACTGCTCGATTCGACGATCATCTCGACCTCGCTGCCGCAGATGGGCCAGTCCTTCGGCGTGCCGGCGGTGGCGATGAGCATCGGCATCACCGCCTATATGCTGACCATGGCGGTGTTCGTGCCGCTGTCGGCCTGGCTTGCCGACCGTTTTGGCGCGCGCAATATTTTCCTCCTGGCGATCGCGCTGTTCACGCTGGCCTCGGTTGCTTGCGGGTTTTCGCAGAGCCTGACCCAGTTCGTCGCCGCCCGCATCGTGCAGGGCCTGGGCAGCGCGCTGATGACGCCGGTCGGCCGCATCCTGGTGCTGCGCAACGCCGAGAAATCCGAATTGATCGCCGCGACGGCGCTGATAACCTGGCCGGCTTTGTTCGCGCCGGTGGTCGGGCCGGTGCTTGGCGGCTTCATCACGACCTATCTCTCCTGGCACTGGAACTTCTTCATCAACGCGCCGCTGGGGCTGGCCGGGCTTGCGCTGGTCGCCCGCTTCGTGCCGGGCGACCGCGATTCCGAGGCCAGGCCATTCGATTGGCCGGGCTTTTTCCTCACCTCGCTCGGGCTTGCAGTGATGCTTTACGGGCTCGAACGCCTCGCGCATCCCGAGAACGGCTTGTTGCCGACGGTAGGCTCCATCGGCATTGGCATCATGATCGGGTGGCTCGCCGTTCGCCACCTCTTGCAGGCTCGGCATCCGCTGCTCGACCTTTCGGCCTTCAAGGTGCTGACCTTCGCGATCTCGACGCTTGCCGCGGGCACGGTCTTCCGCGTCGCGATCAACGCCACGCCCTTCCTGCTGCCGCTGCTGTTCCAGGTCGGCTTCGGCCTGAGTCCAGTCGATGCCGGCCTGTTGGTGCTGGCCTATTTCCTCGGCAATCTCGGCATGAAGACGGTGACGACGCCGACGCTGAGGCGCTTCGGCTTCCGCACCGTGATGGTGGTGAATGGGTCGATCGCGTCGCTGGCGATCATGGCCTGCGGAGCGATCTCGCCGCAGACGTCTCAGGTGCTGGTGGTGGCGCTGATGCTGGTCGCCGGTCTCACGCGCTCGATGCAGTTCACGGCGCTGAACACGCTCGCCTTCGCCGACATCGGCGCGCCGCAGCGGAGCTCGGCGGCGACGCTCTCCTCGATGCTGCAGCAGATATCGATGCTGTTCGGCGTGGCGATCGCGGCGGCGATCCTCAATTTGTCGCAGATCGTCAGGAGCGAAGCCTTGCCCGACCTCGTCGACTTCAGAATCACCTTCGTCGCGATCGGCCTGCTCGGTCTCGCCGCGGCGATGCGCTTCCTGGTGCTGCCGGCCAACGCCGGCGCCGAGGTTTCGGGGCATTCGACGAACAATTGAGGTCGCGCCGGGGGATTTCGCGGACTCAAATTCCGCCGGCCGCGTCGCCTTCGAACGGGTTCTTCCGCGGGCCGCGCGATTGGGGCAACGAACAGCCAAAAAGCCCAAGAGTTTCCGGCTATTGCGCCAGTTACGGCAATCGATGCGTCCACTCGGAAAATAGTCGGAGAGGGGCGGTTGTTGAACGCGGATTCATTTGACGAGCCGCTGTTGAGCCGATTAGCTTTCGTGCGGGGTGGCGGCCTTAAGGGCCTTGCCATCGGGGCGAAAGACATTATCGATGAACGCGATCGGCTGGCCGAACTGGAGGCGCCTCAATCAGGAAGGCATCGTCTTTGCCATCGCCATCCTTTTGTTCGCCGCCGCAGCGCTCAGTCTGCCCGGGTTCCTGACCGCCGACAATCTGGTCGCCATCGTCCGCTCCGTCTCGGTGCTCGGCATTCTGGCGCTCGGCATGGCGGTCGTCATCATCGGCCGCGGCATCGACCTGTCGGCAGTGGCGATCATGGCGATGTCGGTTGCCTGGTATCTGCAACTGCTCAACACCGGCACCTCGGACGGCCTGGCCTTCGCCTATGTGCTGGCGGGCGTTTTAGCCATCGGCCTGCTCAACGGCTTTCTGGTCGCCTATGCCGACGTTCCGGCGATCTTCGTCACGCTGGCCACCGGCTCGTTCGTCTTCGGCTATGTGCGCTCGCAACTGATCACGCAGGATGCCGTTCCAGTGCCGCAGGGCCATTGGGTGGAACTGCTCGGCGGCGTGCGCTTCCTCGACATTCCGGTCGAGGTTTTCGTCTTCGCCGGACTGGCGTTCCTGGTCTTCCTGTTCCTGTGCTACACCAAATGGGGCCGCTTCATCTACTTCGCCGGCGACAACCCGGTCGCGGCGCGCAACATCGGCATTCCGGTGCGCCCGATGCTGGTGCTGCGCTACGCGCTTTCGGCCGTGGTGGCGCTGATCGCCGGCCTGCTCACGGCGGCCAGCCTGCATTCGATCAACACGCGCGTCGTCAATTCGACGCTGCTCTACGACATCGTGCTGGTGGCGGTGATCGGCGGCATCGGACTTTCGGGCGGGCGGGGAGGGGTGCGCAACGTGCTGGTGGGGGCGGCGCTGATCGGCATCCTGCTCAACGCCATGACCATTATCGACATTCCGCTGCTCTACCAGAACCTGATCAAGGCGGCGATCCTGCTGGGGGCCATCATCGTCGACGGCATCATCAATCCGCGCGACGAGCAGACCGCGCAGCAGGGCGACATTTAGAGCCGATGGGCTGGCCCATCTTGCTTTGGGGTACCCGGAGCGATCGCGACGATCGCCCGGCAATGAAAACCGAACCAGAGGATGTGACATGAGACTACTCAAAACATTGATGGCCGCCGCCACGGCGCTCGCCGTTACCGCCTTCGCCGCGCCGAGTTTCGCCGCCGACGATCCAGGTCCCGCCGCCTATGCCAAGGCGCTCAACGGCAAGCGCGTCATGCTGGTGCCGCTGGCGATGGGTTTCGACCTGGCGCAAGGCTGGGCGCATTACCTGAAGAAGGAAGTCGAGGCCTGGGGCGGCACGTTCGAGACCCGCGATCCGAACTGGGTGGTCGATGCCGGCGCGCAGGCGATCACTGACGCCATCGCTTCCGACACCCGGCCGGATGTTCTGATCATCCACGCGCCTGACCTCAATTCCTACTCCAAGCTGATGAAGAAGGCGCAGGCTGCCGGCACCTATGTGATCCTGGTCGACAACCCGGCCAACTTCCCGGCCGATGCCTTCGTCGGGAGCGACTGGGACAAGCTCGGCCAGCTGGAAGCGGAAGCAGCGATCAAGGGCTGCGGCGAGAATTCGTCCAAGAAGATCGGGCTGGTGCAGGGCGACCAGGCGAACTCGTCGAGCCTCTACCAGTATGCCGGCATCATGAAGGTGCTGGAGAAGCATTCCGACTTCCAGGTTGTCGCCAAGCCGGATTCCAACTGGGACGCGACCACGTCGCGCAATGTGACAACGACGATGCTGCAGCAGCACCCCGACATCTGCTCGATCATCGACTTCTGGGACGGCGACGCCACCGGCGCTTCGGCCGCGATCCGCGACGCTAAGCTCGATGGCAAGGTGTTCCTGGTCACCACCGGCGGCGGCGAGAAGGCGGCCGACTGCGACAAGCTGAACGACGGCACCTATGGCGCCGTGGTGATGACCGACCTCGCCCGACAGTCGGGCGACATGAACGCCATCATCAAGTTCCTGCTGCAGAGCGGCCAGCCGGCCGGCACCTCGCACACCTACATCTACACGCTGGAGAAGGCGACGACCAAGGCCGACCTCAAGCCCGACAGCTGTTGGGACCTGAAGGCGTTGCAGGCCGAAGCGGCGGCGAAATAGACAGCGCGTCCGGATGGTATCCACGAGGTGGCCGGATCACCCCGGCCACCTCTTTTCCCGTTGCCACCTCTTTCCCGCTTGAATGACAGCAGCCGCCGATGACTTTTCGTGAACGCCTCCAGGCTTGGCGCTATAATCTCGTGCCCGACCATCTGGTCGGCGAGATCCTGACCAAACGCTGGACCGACAACGCCATACCGTTCCTGGCGCTGGTGGCGACGCTCGGCGTGTTCGTCTCGATCATTCCGGGCTTCTTCAAGCTCACCTCCCTGCAAGAATCGACACGCCAGCTCGGCGAGTTCTCGCTGGTGGTCATCGGCATGACAGTGGTGATGCTGGGTGGCGGCATCGACCTCTCGGTCGGCTCGATCTTCGCGCTGTCCTGCTTTTCCGCCGTCTATGTCTTCTTCATCCTCGAACAGTCGATCTGGCTGGCCCTGGCCGCGGCGCTCGCGGCCGGATTGGTCTTCGGCGCCATCAATGGGTACCTCGTTGGCTATCTGAGGCTGCGCGCCTTTCTCACCACCCTGGTCACCTTCATCTTCGGGCGGGCGCTGTTCGACATATTGGTCAGCACCTATGCCGCCGACGTGCAGCTTTCCCAGGCTTCGTCCGACGTGCTCGACTTCATCGGCGACGGCACATTCTGGGGCCTGTCGGTTTCGGTCTGGCTGGCCGTCGTCCTCGCCATCGTCACCCATGTCGCGCTGACGCGATCGCGGCCGGGCTGGCATGTGCTGGCGGTGGGCGGCTCGCGCCGCTCGGCGCACAATGCCGGTATCCGCGTGCGCCGCACCGTCTTCATGACCTATGTCTTTTCCGGCTTCTGCTCATCGATCGGCGGGTTCCTCATCGCCTGCCGCCTGAGCGGGGCAGGCCCGGGGACCGGCCTCAATCTCGAAATCATGGCGCTGACGGCGGCGGTGGTCGGCGGCGTCAGCCTCGGCGGCGGACGCGGCTCGGTGGTCAAGGGGCTGATGGGCGCCATCATCGTTCTTACCATGACCAACGGGCTGATCCGGCTGGGCTACGGCACCGGCACCAACCAGATGGTGCTCGGAATCCTTCTGGCTGTCGCCGTCACCATTGACATCCGCTGGCTGAAGAACCGCCACAAGGTGCTGAACGAGGTCTATGTCGCGCCGGTCTACCTCAAGATGGGCGAGACGCAGTCAGCCGCGCCCGGTTCGGGCACGCCTTACGAGCTCGACAACCGGCTCTCGGCCGCGGAGCATATCGGGCTTGGCGAGTTGGAAGGGCCGGAGGACGTCATCCTCGATCGCGACGACCATCTCTATTGCGGCACTCGCCACGGCGAGATCGTTCGCTTTTTCGCGCCTGACTACAAACGCTCCGAGGTCTTTGCCCATATCGGCGGCTTCCCGCTGGGGCTCGCTTTCGACAAGGACAGCAATCTGATCAGCTGCGTCGGCGCCATGGGGCTCTATTCCGTCTCGCCGGAGCGGGAGGTGAAGCGCCTGTCGGCCGAGACGGCGCGCTCCTGGACGTCGATCGTCGACGACGCAAGGCTGCGCGACCCGAACGATTGCGACATCGCGCCGGACGGCCGCATCTATTTCACGGACTCGACCAAGCGCTATGACGCCCACGACTGGGCGCTGGACTCGATCGAGAACCGCGCCACGGGGCGCCTTTTGGTCTACGATCCGAAGGACGGCTCGACCAAGACGCTGCTGGACGGCTACCGCTACACCAACGGCGTCTGCATGGCGCATGACGGCAAGTCGCTGTTCTTCGCCGAGAGCTGGGCCTGCCGCGTGCATCGCTACTGGCTGGAAGGGCCCAAGGCCGGCACCGCCGAATGCGTCATCCGCGACATGCCCGGCTATCCCGACAACATCAACCGCGCGTCCGACGGCAATTACTGGATGGCCTGGCTCGGCATGCGCACGCCGAGCTTCGACCTGTCGCTGCGCCACCCCGACATGCGCAAGCGCATGACGCGGCGCCTACCGCAGGACGAATGGCTGTTTCCCAACATCAACACAGGCGGCGTGGTGAAGTTCAACGAGAAGGGCGGCATCGTCGAGACGCTCGGCGATCTCTCGGGCGACGCGCATCCGATGGTCACTTCGATGCGCGAGCACAAGGGCTATCTGTTCGTCGGCGGCATCTTGAACAACCGCATCGGGCGCTACAAGATTTCGGGCGCCGACCCGAACTGGACGAGCCCCGCTTCCTATTGGGGAGGCAAGCCATGATCCTCGATCCGATCCTGGATGTCTTCCGCGGCAAGGCGGTCACCATCCCGCCGCTCGACGGCGCGTTCCGTCCCAACACGCGGCTGGACGATGCGCCGGCCTTCGCCGAATTGAGCGAGCCGGACAATCTGCTGGCGGCCGACGGCCGGCTGCTCGTCTCCAGCGGCAACGCCGTCCTTGCGATTGCGGCTGGTTCCGAACCGGTCGTGATCGAGACCTTTCAATCCTCCGTCACCGCGCTGGCCCTGTCACCATCAGGCGATCTGACCGTCGGGCTCGAAAACGGCAAGCTACTGATCGCCGGCAAGGAAGTCTCGTTGTCTGCTGAAGTCCGGTGCATCACCGCGCTTGCCTATGCCAGTGACGGCACGCTGTGGCTCGCCAATGGCTCCGCCGAGCATGCGCCGTCACAATGGGCGGCCGACCTGATGAAGAAGGGCGCGTCCGGTTCGCTGTGGCGGCGCGGGCCGGGGGCTGTTGGTTTTCAGAAGACCGCCGGCGACATCGCCTTTCCCTATGGGCTTCACCCGATCGGCGCCGGCGTGCTGGTGAGCGAAAGCTGGCGCCATCAGCTCGTGCGCTTCGACGGCGCGAACGGAAATCGCTCGACCGTGCTGACGCAACTGCCCGGCTATCCCGCGCGGCTTTCGCCGGCTGGCGACGGTGGCGCCTGGCTGACCCTGTTTGCGCCGCGCAACCGGCTGATCGAATTCGTGCTGCAGGAAACGCATTATCGCCAGGACATGATCGATCAGGTGCCGGCGACCTACTGGATCGCGCCGGCGCTGGCGTCAAACCGCAGCTTCCTCGAGCCGCTGCAATGCGGCGGCATCCGCACCATGGGCATTCACAAGCCGTGGTCGCCCAGCCGCTCCTACGGGCTCGTCGTGAAGCTCGACCGAACCCTGCAGCCGCAATTCAGCCTGCACAGCCGCGCCAACGGCACGCGCCACGGCATCTGCAGCGTGGCCGAACGCGACGGCCGCCTGTTCATCGCCGCGAAGAGCGGCGATTGCGTGCTGGCGCTCGACGCAATCACGGGAGGTTTCTGATGGAACCGATCGTCCGTCTGGAAAACGTCACCAAGACCTATCGCGGCGTGCCTGCGGTCAAGAACGTCACGTTCGACCTGAGGCAAGGCGAAATCCACGCGCTGCTCGGCGAGAACGGCGCCGGCAAATCGACGCTGACCAAGATCATTGCCGGCGTCGTCGACGCGACTTCGGGCAAGATGTTCCACAAGGGCGTCGAGACGGCTTATGCCTCGCCGCATGCAGCACTTGAAGCCGGCATCGCCATGGTGTTCCAGGAGACCAGCCTGGTGCCGTCGATGACGGTGGCGCAGAACCTCTATCTCGGCACGGAGAAATTCCTCAACCGGCTGCGCGGCACCTACATCTCGGCGCAACAATTCCTGCAGTCGCTGAACTTTCCCGTCGATCCGAATGCGATGGTGGCGACGCTGGGGGCCGCCAAGCGGCAGATGGTCGAGATCGCGCGCGCCGTCCACCACAATGCCGAGATCATCATCTTCGACGAGCCCACGGCGACGCTGACGCCGGAGGAGAAGCGCCATTTCTTCGCGCTGATCCGCCGGCTAAAGGCGGGGGGCGTGTCGATCGTCTTCATCAGCCACGCGCTGGAAGAGGCGCTGATGATCGCCGACCGCATCACCATTTTGCGCGACGGCGAGCTGGTGATCACCGACGACACGCCGGCTTTCGACCGCGACAGGATCGTCGCCGCCATGGTGGGCCGTTCGCTGTCGGGACAGATCTACCGCCAGCGCGACGAGGCGAAATTGCGCAAGGCCGGCAAGAAAGTGCTCTCGGTGCAGGACATCTCGATGAGCAACATCGTGCGCAACAATTCCTTCTCGATCTTCGAGGGCCAGATCACCGGCGTGTTCGGCCTGATCGGCTCCGGCCGCACCGAGACGTTCAAGATCGTGTCGGGCATCTACAAGCGCGACTTCCTGCGTGGCGGCGCGATCGAGCTCGACGACAAGCCGGTACGCTACCTCGTGCCGGCGGAGGCGGTGGCTGACGGCATCGTCTACGTCACCGAGGACCGCAAGAGCGAAGGCATCTTCGAGACGATGGGCATCGCGGAGAACCTGTTCGGCGGGCTGCTCGCCGCCGGCCGTGAAAAGGCCTGGGTGATCAACCAGCAGGAGATGCGCGAGCTTTCGGCCGAATGGACGAAGACGCTCAACATCAAGGCGATCAACGACAATGCGCGCGTGGTCGAGCTCTCCGGCGGCAACCAGCAGAAGGTGATGATCGGCAAGGGGCTGGTGCAGCAGCCGCGCATCGTCATCCTCGACGAGCCGACGCGCGGCGTCGATGTCGGTGCCATCGCCGAGATCCACCAGATCATCAACCGGCTGGCCGACGAAGGTCTCGCCGTCGTCGTCATCTCGTCCTACCTGCCGGAGATCATGAACCTGTCGGACCGCATCCTGGTCTGCCGGCAAGGCCGCATCGTGGAGGAGTTCTCGCCGGCGGAGGCGACGGAGGAGAAGATCATGTATGCGGCGGTTCACTAGGGTGTTGGCTGGTAGGCACTTCGACAATTGGCCGAATCGTCCGTCCCGTCGTCATCCACGGGCGGAGCAAGGAGCAAAGCGACGCGCGGAGACCCGAGGATCCATGCCGTTACTTTCGAGAGCCGCTTACGGTGCAGAATTCTGCTCCGCTGCATTCATTGATCAAGGTCACGGAATGGATTCTAGGGTCTGCGCGCGTCGCTTCGCTCCTTGCTCCGCCCTAGAATGACGATGCTGAGATGCTTTGACCAACCTCGCGACTGTGTGTTGTTTTGAGCTAAAAACTGAGCGGGACAAACGGGTTAGCCGTCTATGCGCAACGCTTGATTCAATGAATTCGACCAACGATTCAAACGAAAGGACCAACCATGGCCACCACGAAACTTCTAACCGATGCCGAGGTCGAAAAAATCCCGGCGGTGAAGGCCGTGTTCGAGGATATCCGGGCGACGCGGAAGTCCGATTTCGTCAACAATTTCTGGCGCGGGCTCGGTAACGACCCGGTGGCGCTGAAGCGGGTGTGGGAGCAGCTCAAGGCTGTCATGGTGGCCGACAGCGCCATCGATCCGCTGACCAAGGAAATGATCTATATCGCGGTCTCGACAGCCAATGGCTGTTCCTACTGCATCCACTCGCATACCGCCGCCGCGCGTGCCAAGGGCATGACAGACGCGCAGCATGGCGAGCTGGTGTCGATCATCGGGCTCGCAGGCCAGACAAACCACCTCGTGACGGCGATGCAGATTCCGCTCGATCCGCAATTCGAGGTGAAGTGAAGCGCCGACTTTCCCTTCTCCCACAAGGGGCCCACAAGGGGAGAAGGAAGAAGCCGCGTTAAACCGGCCGGTAAACTCTCTTCGCCGTATTCCAGAAGATGTCCGCCTCGGCTTGCGCGCCGTGCCTGGCCACCGCCGCGCGGTGCGCCTTGATCAGCTCGGCATGGCTGGTCCAGAGCTTTTCGATCGGGAAGTTCGAGCCGAACATCAGCCGGTCGCTGCCGAGGATATCGATCGCGTTATCGACGATATAGGCGATCAGTTCCGGGTCGTTGCGGTGGACGAACGTGCCGAGTCCCGACAGCTTGGCGTAGAAATTGGGCGCTGCCGAAAGCGTTCGCAGGCCGGCCTTCCACGCTTCGGTGGTTTCGGGCTCCATGCCGGTCAGCATGCCGGCATGGGTCAGAACGAAATTCGTCTCAGGGTTTTCGCCGACAAGCGTCAGCCCGTCCTTCATCTGCGCGGGAAAAAGCTGCAGGTCGAAGGAGAGGCCGTAATCCTTCAGCCGCGCCACATTGGCACGCACCTTCGGATCGATCACCTGGTCGGCCGAGGCGGCGAAGCGGAAGGCGGGCGTCTTGTGCCAGTGCAACTGCATGCGCACGCCGCGCAGCAGCTGGTATTTCATCAGCCGATCGATCTGCGGGCGGACGTCGTCGACCGTCATGTCGGCATAGCCGACGATGGCGTGCGGCCAGCCGGTCTCGTCAGCGGTCTTCTGCAGGAAGGCGACCTCTTTTTCGAAATCCTCCTTGGCCCAGTTGGTCTGGACGTAGACGGCCTTCTCGACACCCGAGCCTTTCTGATCTTCGAGGAATTCCGTGATCGGGTAATCGCGGCGGATCGGCTCGTAGGGGCCGAAGATGCGCGGCACCATCGGGCCGACCAGCCAGGGCTGGTCCTTTTGGCGCCAGATGTGGAAATGCGCGTCGATGGCTTTCTGCATCACGATACCCTTTTCCAGACGGTTTTTGCCGCAGGCGCTGGGCGGGCGAGCGACAGGATGAAGTCGGTGAGACTATCGACCGACGAGCCGTCGACCAGATCGTCGAGCACCGGCAGGATTGCCCGGAGCGCCGCCGTTGCCGGGCGAAAGCGCGGATCGCCGGCGAGCGGCGTCGCCAGCGACAGCCGGAAGGCGCGGGCGCTGAGGCGACGCATGGCGATCTCCAGTTCGGCATGGCTGCCGCGTTCCAGCCCATCGGAGAGGATGACGACGCAGGCGCCGCGCACGAAGGCGGAGAAGCGCGGCACGGAAAGGAAGGCGAGCAATGTCGGCCCCATGCGAGTACCGCCGTCCCAATCGTCGACCAGCGCCGCGGCACGAGCCAACGCCTGCCCGCGATCGCGGATGCGCAGCGCCGAGGTGATACGGGTAAGCCGCGTGCCGAAGGTGAAGACTTCCGCGCGATCCGCGCCCTGCACGGCGGCGTGCGCCAGCTTGAGATAATCGGCCGTGTGCAGCTTCATCGAACCGGAAACGTCGATAAGCAGGAGCAGTTTTCGCGCCACCGTCTGCCGGCGGCGCAGCAATGGCGAGGGGATGTCGCCGTCGGCGCTGACGATTTCGCTGAGCGAGCGGCGAAGGTCGAGCGTGCCGCGCGAGCGAGTGCGCACGGTGCGGAAGGAACGGCGGGCGGGCAGGGTGGCGGCGAGCTTGCGGCGAAACTGGCCGAGACCATCGGCGTCGCCCGGGAAATCGCGGCTGCTCAGTTGCTCGAGTGCCGAGGAGAGCTCGCCGCCTTTCTCGCGGCGAGCTGCTCGGTCTTCCTCTTCACGCGTGCCTCGATCGTCCTTGACGCGGGTCTCATCGTCCTCTTCGCCTTCGATCGAAGGCCTGGCATCACCGTAGAAATAGGCGCGGAAATGCGCTTCGAATTCGCCGCGGCGATCGGGCGGGGCGGCGAGCGTCGCAAGCGCCGCCTCGCGGATGTCGTTCATCGAGCGCGGACCCAGAAGTGTCACCGCTTGCATGAAGCTGGTGACTTGTTCGGGGGCTATGGGGAAGGCGTGGCTGCGCAGCAGACGGGCGAAGCCGAGGAAAGGCGCGGCGGCAGGGCGCAGGTTTTCCGGGCGCCTCATTCCTTCACACCCCCCTCTGTCCTGCCGGACATCTCCCCCGCAAGGGGGGAGATTGGCAGTTTCGACGCTTCGCTCGATGCTGCGACGTTGAGGTTTGGCGAAAGCCCGCGTGACGTCCGATCTCCCCCCTTGCGGGGGAGATGGCCGGCAGGCCAGAGGGGGGTGCTGTCCCGCCAGCGCTGCGCATTGGAGCTGAGGTATCGCGCTAGCGCGTTGCGATTGCTCATCACCCCAACGCCTCCTCGACAATCCTCCCCAGCTCCGGCGCGATCGCCGACAAATCCTCCTCATCCTTGATCAGCACGCCGATGGCCCGCCGAAAGGCCTCCGGCCACGGGCTGCCGCCCTTTTCGAGGATGGTCGCGGCATTCGCCCATTCCACCGCTTCAGCGATGCCCGGCGGCTTTGCGAGAGGCCGCGCGCGGATTTCCTGCACGGCATTCGCCACAGCGCGTGCGGTCGCCTCGGCGACATCGCCCGAGCGCAGCATGATGATCTCGGCCTCGCGCTGAGCGTCGGGGTAGCCGATCCAGTGGTAGACGCAGCGCCGGCGCAGCGCCTCGGCCAGCTCGCGGGTGCGGTTGGAGGTCAGGATGACGATCGGCTGCGTCGCGGCGCGGATGGTGCCTCGCTCCGGAATGCTGATCTGGAAGTCGGAGAGGAATTCGAGAAGCAGCGCCTCGAACTCATGGTCCGAGCGGTCGATCTCGTCGACGAGCAGCACACGCCGTTCAGGTGCGCGCAACACCTGCAGCAGCGGCCGGGCGATGAGAAAACGGTCGTCATAGATGTCGATCTCGTGCTCGCCGGCATGGCGGATGGCGAGCAATTGCCGCTGGTAGTTCCATTCATACAGCGCATGCCCGGCGTCGATGCCTTCGTAGCATTGCAGGCGCACAAGCTCGCGGCCGAGCAGCTCGGCGATCGCCTTCGCGGCTTCGGTCTTGCCGACGCCGGGCGCGCCTTCAAGCAACAGCGGCTTGCCCAGGCGGATCGCCAGGAAGATCGCGGTCGCAAGGCTGTCGTCGGCTAGGTAACGCGAGGCGGCAAGGCGCGCGGCTATCGCCTCCGGCGAAGCCGCGACAGCAACGGCATCGGCGTTTGCCATTTCTCCCTCAGCCCGCGGCCTGCGCCTTCAGCGCACGCAGGATGCGCTCGGGCGTGATCGGCAGCGTGTCGATGCGCACGCCGACCGCGTCGAAGACGGCATTGGCGACGGCCGGGATCTGCGGATTGGCGCACATCTCGCCCGGACCCTTGGCGCCGAACGGTCCGTCGGCGGAGGGGCGCTCCAAGACGATGGTCTCGGTCTGCGCCAAATCGCCGGGGCCGGGCATCAGATACTGGTTGAAGTCGGTGCCGCCATGGTCACGGTTCGGGTAATAGGGCTCGGTCGTCTCGTAGAGCGCGTGGCTGATGCCCATCCAGGAGCCGCCGACCAGCTGCTGCTCGACCATTTTCGGGTTGAGCGCGCGGCCGATCTCGAAGACGTTCTTCACCGTCAGCACCGTCACTTCGCCGGTTTCGTCGTCGACCTCGACCTCGGCCACGGTGCAGGCGTGGGCGTAGCAGGTCGAGGGCTTCATCGCGCCGGTTTCCTTTTCCGGATAGGAGCGCGGGATCAGGAACATGCCGCGGCCCGAGATCGAGCGGCCGCGCTTGAAATGCGCCGACAGCGCGACATCGAAGATCGAGATCGATTTCTGCGGCGCGCCCTTCACCTGGATGTTGCCCTGGCCGTCGGTTTCGAGGTCGGAGGCGTTCACCTCGAGTTCCTCGGCCGCCACTTCCAGCATCACCTGCCGCGCCTCCTTGGCCGCCTGGATGACGGCGTTGCCGGCGCGGTGCGTGCCGCGCGAGGCAAAGGTGCCCATGCAGTGCGGGCCGGTGTCGGTGTCGGCGGTGTCGACGACGACGCGGTCGGTCGGCACGCCGATCGTCTCGGCGCAGATCTGCGCCATGATCTGCTTCATGCCCTGGCCAAGATCGACGCTGGAGAGCGTCACCATGAAATTGCCGGTCGGCGTCGAATGGACCAGCGCCTGCGTCGGGTCGCCGCCAAGGTTCATGCCGGTCGGATAGTTGATCGCGGCGACGCCGCGTCCACGCCGGATCGCCATCTCAGGCTCCCTTCCTGTAGGAGGACATCGCCATGTATTTCTCCGCCACCGGCCAGTTGGCGGCGCGCGAGGCTTCCTGCATGCATTCGATCAACGCGGCGCCCTCGGTCGGCTGGCGATGCGCCTTCATGTCGCCGTCGCGATAGGCATTGATGAAGCGGAATTCGAGCGGGTCCATGCCGATCAGCCGCGCCAGCTTGTCCATCTGCACTTCCAGCGCGAAGTCGCCGATGGTGACGCCGAAGCCGCGCATGGCCGACGAAGGCGTGCGGTTGGTGTAGACGCAGTAAGTGTCGATCCAGACATTCGGGATCGTGTAGGGCCCGGGATAATGCGCGGCGCCCTTCTGCGCGCCATATGGGGAATGGCGCGAATAGGCGCCGGCATCGGTGTAGCCGGTCACCTTGCGCGCGACGATGCGGCCGTCCTTCATGACGCCGTCCTTGATGACGACTTTCTCGGCCGCGCGCGGCGAGGAGATTTGCATCTCCTCCTCGCGGCTGTAGACGAAGGAGACCGGGCGTCCGGTGAGCTTGGCGCCGAGAATGGCGATCGGCTCGACGATGACATCGACCTTGCCGCCAAAACCGCCGCCGACCGTGCCGCCGACGAAATGCAGCTTCGAGCCCGGCATCTGCAGGATGATCGAGGCGTTGTCGAGGGTGAAGAACATCGCCTGCGTGTTGGTGTAGCAGGTGAAGCGGTCATTGCCCTCGGGCGCCACCACGCAGCCGGTCGTCTCGGTCGGCGCGTGCTCGATCGGCGAGGACTGATAGGATTGCTCGAGGATGTGGTCGGCCTGGGCAAAGCCCGCCTCGACATCGCCGAAGCGCACCTTGCGGCACTCGCCGCTGTCATAGAGATAGTAGTTCTGGCCGTGATATTCGTTGACCAGGGGCGCGCCGGGCTTCAGCGCCTCCTCCATGTCGAAGACCGCGGGAAGCACCTCATAGTCGACCTTGACCTTGGCGGCGGCTTCCTGCGCCGCGCGCTCGGTCTCGGCCAGCACCGCTACCACGGCCTCGCCCTTCCAGCGCACCTTGCCGTCGGCGAGCACGGTTTCGTCCTCCGGCCCGACCTGGATCAGGATCAGGATGGTGTAGACATTGTGCGGCACGTCCTTGGCGGTCAACACCTTGACCACGCCTGGGTGCTTCTCCGCTTCCGACGTGTCGATCGAGCGGATGCGGGCGTGATGGTGCGGGCTGCGCACCATCTTCAGATGCAGCATGCCCGGGAAGTTCCGGTCGGCGAAATAGGCGGTCTTGCCGGTGACATGTCCCGGCGAATCGAGCCGTGGGCGCGGCTGGCCGATCTCATGCAGGCCGTCCTTGCGGACATCGGCGAAATAATCCTTGCGCAGTTCCATAGCTCGTCCCCTCAGGCGGCGTTCTGCGAATTGGCGCGCGCGGCCGTCAGCACCGCCTGGATGATCGGCTCGTAGCCGGTGCAGCGGCAGATGTTGCCGGACAGCGCCTCGACGACGTCCTCGCGGCTGGGATTCGGCGTGCGGTCGAGCAGCACTTTTGCCGCCATGATCATGCCCGGCGTGCAGAAGCCGCATTGCGTGGCGAAGGCATCGAGGAAAGCGCGCTGCAGCGGATGCAGCACGCCGACTTCGGCAAGGCCGGCGGTGGTCTTGATGTCGGCGCCGTTGCAGGTTTCGGCCAGCGTCAGGCAGGATAGCCTCAGCTCGCCGTCGATGATGACGGAGCAGGCGCCGCAGGTGCCCTGGTGACAGCCGCCTTTCGGCGAGGTGTCGCTAATCTTGTCGCGCAGCGCGTTGAGCAGCGTCGTGCCGCTCTCGATGAATTCGGCCTTTTCGGAGCCGTTGAGCGTGAATTGAACCGGGACCTTCGCCATTTTTCCTCCCTGCGCGCCTGCCCGGATCGGCCCGGATAGAAGCGTGTCCCCCACGGATTAATTCGATAACAGCCGGCCGAGATGGACCGGCAGGACCTCGGCGCGATACCAGGCGCTGGCGATCGGGTCGGTGATGGGCGCGATGCCTTCGCCTGCGTCGGCCAGCGCCGGCGCGATCTCCCGCGGCGTGAGCTTGCAGCCGAGCAGCGCCTTCTCCGCCGCCGTGGCGCGGATCGGCCGGTCGGCCATGCAGCCCAACGCAATCCGCGCAGCGGTCACCGTGCCGTCAGTGGCAAGTTCCAGAAGCGCGGCGATGCTCAGCACCGAGACGCCCTTCGGCTTGACGCGCGACACTTTCAGGAAGCGGAAACTCTCCGCCTTGGGCAATGCAAAGCCGACAGCGGTGACGATGGCGCGGCTGGTGTCGCGGCCGGCCAGGAAGGCCTCGATCGGCGTCTCGCCGTCTTCGGTGACGATGGTCGCGTCCAGCGCCAGCAGAGCCACGGCGAAATCCCCGTAGGGGGCAGGGGCGAACAGATTGCCGCCGACGGTCGCCATGTTGCGGATCGCCGGCCCGCCGACAGCGCGCGCGGCCGGCGCGAGCGCGGCAAGCTCCGGATGGCGTGCGATCGCGGCCATGGTGACCGAGGCGCCTAGCCGGACGTCGCCGTCGGCAACAGCGATCCGCGAGAGGCCAGGATCGGTGACGCGGACAAGGCTGGATGTGGACACATCGCCTTCATTGGCGGCGCGGACCACCAGCGTACCGCCGCCGAGATAACGCGTGCCGGCGGCCTGCAAGGCGGCATTCGCATCTTTCACGCTGGAAAAGGTCTGCAGCGCAAGCGACATGGCGCGCTCCGTCAGCTCTGGCCGGCGAAATGGGCTTTCAGGGCATTGAAGCCGCCCTGAAAGACATTGGCGCCCATGCCCTCGGCCAGCTTGTCGGCGTCTTCCGGCGCGGCGTCGAAGCTCGCCGTCCATTCGGCATAGGTGCGGTTGCCATCGGTGACGCGCCGCAATTGCAGCGTCGCCTTGTGGTTGGTGAGCGGCTGCGGCGTTTCGAGGATAGAGTAGCTGACCAGGAAATTCTCGTCGGAGAAGTCGAGCAGTTTTTCACGCAATGTCGCGCCGCTAACCAGTTTGAAATTGCGCACGCAACCGATCGTGGTGGCGTCCTTGCCGTCCTCGATTTGGCTTTCCACCATGCGCGGATGCCAACCGGGCAAACCGTTGAAGTCGCGGATGCGCGCCCAGACCTGCTCGACCGGCGCGTCGATGACGCTGGAAATGGTGACTTTCGCCATAGACTGGTTCCCTTGCAAAGACCGGGAGAAGGCTACGGCTATCGGTCAGCTTGCGCTTATCAATGCGTCTTGAAGGCGTATCAACCAGTCGGAAAAACAGGCGCCTCAGGCCGTCGCCCGCGCTGCTTCGCGGTAGAGCGTCGGCGGCACGCCGACATGGTCGCGGAAGAAGCGCGAGAAATTGCCCTGGGTGGTGAAGCCGAGATTGCAGGCGACCGAAATCAGCGGCTCCTGCGACCACTGCAGCTGGCGCACGGCTTCCTCCATGCGCAGCGTGTTCCAGTAGACGTTCGGGGTCAGGTTGGTCTGTTCCTTGAAGAGCGCGAAGAAATGCGGCCGAGAGAGCCCGACCGAACGGGCGACATCGTCGAAGGAGATGCGCTCGCAGACATTGGCCTTCATCAGCTGGATCGCCTTGCGGACACGGAAGTCGAGCATCGTGTTGATGTGCGCGCGGGCCGTCTGCGGCGCCGAAGCGTCCGCCGCATCAAGCACTGAGTCGATGAAACGCTCGATCTCGTAATTGGCGACGTCGTCGATGCTCTCATTGTCGGTCAGGTGATCGAGTAGGTTGGCCGCCGCCTGGTGCAGCCAGGGCTCCAGCGTGATCGCGGCCTGCGTGAACAGCGGCGCCGAGGAGGGCAGGTCGCGGCGCCGGCGCGCCCAATCGGGATCGATGTAGAAGGCGAGGAACAGGCCGGGCCTGCCGTCATGGGACAGCGCGTGGCTGTGCGGCTGGAACGAATTGATGCCGGCCGCGGTTCCCGGTCCCAGCCGCACCGTCTCGCGGCCGATGGTCATTTCACCGGCCGTGCCCTCCAGCCAGATGATGAGATGCGCCTCGCCATGGGCATGGGTGACGAAGTCGTTGGCGACATTCAGCACGGAGACATGTCCGAACCGGCCCCAATAGAGCCTGATCGCGTCCGTCATGGGTATCGTTCCTCCCGCGGGCGACTGGCCTCCCTTCGCCTGCCCAAGGATAGTGCGGCCGGGGTGCGACCGCGTCAAGGCGGGCAGGAATGACGGCCATCTCGCATCGCCCGTCCGGGCCGATTTTCAGACTGGGCGATAGGAGCTAGTCGCTGCGGCGGAAGTTGCGGATGCGGTCGAAGAGCACCGCCAAGATGATCGCGCCGCCGATGAAGGTGCCTTGCCAGAAGGCGTTGATGCCAAGCAGGCCCAGGCTGTTGCGGATCACCTCGATCAGCGCGGCGCCGACGATGGCGCCGAGCGCGGTGCCGACGCCGCCGGCTAGGTTGGCGCCGCCGATGACGGTGGCGGCGATGACCTGCAGTTCCATGCCGGTGCCGAGATTGGTGGTGACCGCACCCAGCCAGCCGGTCTGGATGATGCCGGCGAGCCCGGCGGACAGCGCCGAGATCATGTAGACGGCGACCTTGATCTGCTTGACCGGAACGCCGGTCAGCGTCGCCGCGTGCTCATTGCCACCGATAGCGAAGATGTGCCGGCCGAACTTGGTCCAGCGCAGGATGAAGCCGGTGATCAGCGCCAGGATGATCATGTAGAGCACTGGGTTGGCGATGCCGAACACCCAGGCGCCGCCGCCCAGTGCCAGGAGCTTCTGGTGGTCCGGCCCGAACTGGAAGACCACGGTGTTGTTCGAGGCGACCATGGCAAGGCTGCGCGCGACCGAGAGCATGCCGAGCGTCACCACGAAAGGCGGAAAGCCGACATAGGCGATGAGCACGCCGTTGAAGGCGCCGATGGCGAGCGCGGTGACGATCGTGGCCAGGATGCCGATCTCAATCGAATAGCCGGCATGCATGGTGACGGCGAGCACCATGGAGCACAGGCAAAGCACCGAGCCGACCGACAGATCGATGCCGCCGGTGATGATGACAAAGGTCATGCCGAGCGCGACGATGGCGACGAAGGTGACGTTGCGGGTGATGTTGAAAAGGTTCTTCGACGTGGCGAAGGAATCGGTTGCAAAGGAGAGGAACAGGCAGGCGAGAATGACCGCGATCACCACCCAGAATGTCTGGTTGGCGAGGAGCCGCGACAGGAAGGTGTGCTGCTTCTGCGCGATCGTCTGGTCAAGGGTGACTGCCATTATCGATCTTTCCTGAGAGGTATGACGCTCGATCCACGCGATTACGCAACCTGTTCGATGGCGCCGGTGATCAGCCCGGTGACTTCCTCGGGCGAACTCGAGGCGATTTTCTTGTCGGCCACCTTGCGGCCGCGCCGCATGACGATGACGCGGTCGGCGACGTCGAACACGTCGGGCATGCGGTGGCTGATCAGCACAACCGCAATGCCCTGGTCGCGCAGGTGGCGGATGAGGTTGAGCACCTCGGCCACCTGCCTGACCGAGATCGCCGCCGTCGGCTCGTCCATCAGCACGATCTTGGCCTGCGACAGCATGGTGCGGGCGATCGCCACCGCCTGGCGCTGGCCGCCCGACATCTGCTTGACCAGGTCGCGCGGCCGCGTTTCGGACTTCAGCTCGGCAAAGAGCTGGCCGGCGCGCTTGTACATCGCGGCGTAGTCGAGGATGCGGAACGGGCCGACGCCCCGGCGCAGCTCGCGGCCGAGATAGACATTCGCCGCGGCCGTCAGATTGTTGCAGAGCGCCAGGTCCTGGTGGACGATCTCGATGCCGTGCTGGCGGGCCTCGGCCGGCTTGTGCATGACAATCTCCTTGCCCTCCAGATGCATGGTGCCATGGCTCGGGCGGAAATTGCCGGCGATCATCTTCACCAGCGTCGACTTGCCGGCGCCGTTGTCGCCCATCAGGCCGACGACCTCGCCGGCCTCCAGCGAGAACGAGACGTCGTTGACCGCCTGGATGGCGCCGAAATGTTTCGAGATGTTGGCGAGTTCGAGAACCGACACCAGCCTTAAGCCTCCCCATTTGTTGACGCAGCAGTTTGCCGGCTTGCCAGCAGCGCTTGCGTTCGCCCGTCCATCTCCTCACGAACGGCGCGATACATGCATTTAGGCAAAAGCCGGCAAAGCCGTCAATCAATTGTCTGACGATTAATTTCGAGACTCGACAAAAAATCGGTTTTGTAGGACAAATAGGAATTGACCGTTGGCGAAAAGCCGATATTAGCTAGCCTCGGAGGAATAATTTGCCCATCGAGCGCGCATAGGGCGGAACGGGGCAAATGGCTTGACGATCAAGGATTCGGCTGCGCCAGTATTGGGGCAAACGGATCGGCAAATGCTTATCAGCCCGGCCATGGACACGAGCATTGGGAAGATGCTTGGCATCGTTCTTGCGCATCCGGACTGATCGGTGTGGCGGGCACGCGGTGTCCGTTTGTTTCAAGGGAGGACTGATATGAGGAAAACACTTTTGCTTGCCGCCGTCGCCGCCATGGCGTTGGGCGCCGGGCCGGCTTTGGCCAAGAAACAGCTCGTCATCGTCGTGAAAGGTCTCGACAATCCATTCTTCGAAGCCATCCATCAGGGCTGCGAGAAGTGGAACAAGGAGAACGCCAGCTCGGAATATGAATGCTTCTATACCGGCCCGGCATCGACCTCGGACGAGGCCGGCGAAGCTCAGATCGTGCAGGACATGCTGAGCAAGCCTGACACAGTCGCGATGGCGATCTCGCCGTCGAACGCGCCGCTGATCGCGCAGACGATCAAGAGCGCCAATCCGTCGATCCCGATCATGACGGTCGACGCCGACCTTGCCAAGGAAGACGCCGCCCTTCGCAAGACCTATCTCGGCACCGACAATTACCTGATGGGCAAGAAGATCGGTGAATATATCAAGAAGGCCAAGCCGAATGGCGGCACGGTCTGCACCATCGAGGGCAATCCGGCGGCCGACAACATCCTGCGCCGCGCGCAAGGCATGCGCGATGCGCTGACGGGCAAGGAAGGCCTGGCGGCACTTGCCGGCGAAGGCGGTTGGACCGAAGCCCCCGGCTGCCCGGTGTTCACCAATGACGACGGCGCCAAGGGCGTGCAGGCGATGACCGACATCCTTGCCGCCAACCCGAAGCTCGACGCCTTCGGCATCATGGGCGGCTGGCCGCTATTCGGCGCCCCGCAGCCCTATCGCGACCTGTTCAAGCCGATGGCGGACAAGATCGCCAAAAACGAGTTCGTCATCGGCGCAGCCGACACGATCGGCGACGAGGTGGCGATCGCCAAGGAAGGTCTCGTCACCGCGCTGGTCGGCCAGCGGCCGTTCGAAATGGGCTACAAGGCGCCTGCGGTGATGCTCGACCTCATCGGTGGCAAGAAGGTCGACGATCCGGTCTTCACCGGCCTTGACGAATGCACCAAGGAAACCGCCGACACCTGCATCCAGAAGTAGGCTGCATCGGAACCGTCGAAAAAACGAGGGGGCGCCCACAAGGCGCCCCCTCGCTTTTTCAGGAATTGGTCTCAGATCTTCTGCTTCACGCCGTCCTTCGAAGGCATCAGGTCGACGCCGTTGAGCTTGCCGATATGGGTGGCGAGCATCGGCACATATTGCTCGGCGGGACCGGCGGCATGGGCCGTCGCAAAGGAATTCTTGGTGGCGTTGCCGAGCGGGTTGGCGATGCCGGCCGCGCCTGCCATCGACTCCAGATAGGTCAGGTCCTTGAAGGCATTGGCGATGGTGAACTTGTGCGCGTCGCGGTCACCCTCCAGAGTCCAGCGCATGAAGGTCTGGTAGAAGCCGCAATCCATGCGGCCGTTGCGGATGACGCTGTCGAAGCGCGCCGGCGAGATGCCGACCTTCTGCGCCAGCGCCAGAGCCTCCGAATAGATCGCCGCATAGCCCAGCGAGACGAAGTTGTTGAGCAGCTTCATACGGTGGCCGTCGCCGGTGTCGCCGATATGGACGATCCGGCCGGCCCAGGTCTCGATCACTGGCTTCAGCCTGGCGAACACCGCGTCCGGCGCGCCGACCATGGCGTCGAGCGTGCCTTCCCAGGCCTCCTTCGGCGTGCGGCTGAGCGGCGCGTCGACATAATCGACGCCGAGCGCCTTGAGCTCGGCGGCCAGGGCCACTGTCGAGACCGGATCGGAAGTCGAGCAGTCGACGACGACCGACCCCTTCCTCAGACCTTCCTTCAGCCCGCCGGGACCGCGGATGATCGCCTCCACCTCGCGCGAGCCGGTGACGCAGATGAAGACGATGTCGGAAGCCGCAGCCACCTCCCTGGAGGTGGCCACTTCCTTGGCGCCGCGTCCCAAAAGGTCTTCCGCGGGCTTGCGGTTCTTGCGGCCAAGGAAGGTAAGCGGATAGCCCTTGTCCACGATGTTCTTGGCGATGCCGTGCCCCATCAGGCCTAGGCCGATGAAACCGATGTTCTCGCGGGCAGCGGTGGTGCTCATGTCGTCTCTTCCCTGTCTTTCGTGGTGATGGGCGCCCGCGCAGCGGGCATTTGCCGAGAAGGGTTCCGCGGATCGCGGTTGGCAAGCGATTGCGGAATATCCTATTGTCTGACAATACACATAATTCCTGAGCCTTGTGGAGAGTAAAATGACGAAGCGGATCATGTTCACCGGCGGCAGCGGCAAGGCCGGCCGGCATGTCGTTCAGTATCTGGTCGAACATGGCTGCCAGGTGCTCAACATCGACACCAAGCCGCTCGACAATCCGAAGGTACGCACCCTGATCACCGACATCACCGACAGCGGGCAGGTGTTCAACGCCCTGTCGAGCTATATGGGCCTGCACGAATTCGATCCGTCGCTGAGGGCCCAGCCGGTCGACGCCGTGGTGCATTTCGCGGCGATCCCGCGCATCATGATCACGCCGGACAACGAGGTGTTCCGCATCAATGCGATGGGCACCTACAACGTCATCGAGGCGGCGGTGAAGCTCGGCATCCGCAAGGTCATCATCGCCTCTTCGGAGACGACCTACGGGCTGGTCTTCGCCAACGAGCCGCGCAATCCGACGCATTTCCCGCTCGACGAGGACTATGACGTCGACCCGATGGACTCCTACGCGCTGTCGAAGATCGTCAACGAGAAGACGGCGCGGGCGTTCGCGCTGCGCAGCGGCTTCGACATCTATGCGCTACGCATCGGCAATGTCATCGAGCCGCATGAATATTCGCTGTTCCCGAAATGGTTCGCCGATCCGGGTTTCCGCAAGCGCATCGCCTGGAGCTACATCGACGCGCGCGACCTCGGCCAGATCACCTTGCGCGCCATCGAGAAGGATGGCCTGGGCTACCAGGTGTTCAACGCGGCCAATGACGATACCTCGTCGGACCTGCCGACAGCTGAGCTTTTGAAGCGCTTTTATCCGGGCGTGCCGGTCAAGGCCGAACTCGGCGAATATGAGACGCTGCTCTCGAACCGCAAGGCGCGCGACATGCTCGGCTTCCGGCCTGAGCACAGCTGGCGCAAATACGTCAAAACGGCCTAAGGCGGGGCCAAGAGCCGGCTGATCTGTGCACATCTCAGCAGGTTGTGGCAAAGCGGGTTTGCCATGCTTGACAGGCTCTGAAAACGGGATTTTGTGGACCTATGCGGGACGCTAAGCCGAACAACGAAAAAAAGCCGATGAAGACGGCGGCCGCGGAGCGTCCGGCCGGCTTCCGCCGGGCAGACGCGCCACGCATCCCTGGTGCCAGCGTGCATACGTCGCTGGCCAGCGAGATCGGGCTTCGCATCGTGCGCGGCGACTATCCGCCGGGCACCATCCTGCCCAATGAAGCGAAATGGTCGGAGACCTTCGACGTCAGCCGCTCCGCGGTGCGCGAGGCGATCAAGATGCTGATGGCGAAGAGCCTTCTGGCGTCGCGGCCGAAGATCGGCAGTTGGGTGGAGCCGAAGGAACGCTGGAACCTTCTCGACCGCGACGTGCTGTCCTGGTACGCGACGTCGCCGGACCGCGAGGTTTTCCTCAAGACGGTGCAGGAATTCCGCCACATCATCGAGCCGGAGGCGACGGCCTTCGCGGCGATGCGGCGTACCGACGAGCAGATGGCCGAGATCAGCCAGGCCTGCCGTGAGATGGGCGAAGCCACCAATCTGCAGGAACGAACCCGCGCCGACACGCGCTTCCACCTCGCCATCCTGAGGGCCTCGGGCAACGACCTCCTGGTGCCGTTGGGCGTGCTGATCGAATCCGCCTTCGACCACCTCTTCGCCTACACGACGCGCGAGCTGGACGATCTGCAGCATGTTCAGAAGCTGCATGAGGCCATCGAGAGGAATATCCGCCTGAAAAGGCCGGATGCGGCGCGCAGCGCGGTCCGCAAGCTGCTGGCCAATACCGACGAAGTCATTCAATCGCGCTAAGGCCTTGTACTGGATAGTACTCCAGCACAGAAACTTTGACCGCTGCCCATGCGTGCGTTGGCAGATCCCATGCCTTGGCGATTAGCCGAGTCGCCTATCGCGGTCGTCATCCGCGGGCGGAGCAAGGAGCGAAGCGACGCGCGCAGACCCGAGGATCCATGCCGTGACTTGGAAGCGCCGCGGCGGTCCAGAATTCTGCACCGTTGCACACTTCGGTCGATGTAACGGCATGGATTCTAGGGTCTGCGCTCCGCTTCGCGTAGCTCCGCCCTAGAATGACGAGGTTCAGGAGCCCTCAGCTCATCGCCAGCGTTTGCGCTGACTACCCCATACGGACGTTGATAGCCTGCCTGGACAAGCCTGCAATCTTTCCAGGTTCCTGTGTTGAGGAACTGGTGCTAGCCGGATCTCAGCAACCTTCAATCCTGCTTCTCGCGGCCGAAGGCGACGCGCAGCTCGTCCTTCGCCTTTTCCAGCACCTTCTTACGCTCCTCGGGCAGGTTCTTGCCGGCGCGGTTGATGTAGAAATTCAACATCGACATGGCGGATTGGAACGGCTCGGCCTTGCGGCGGTCGCTGTGCTCGGCCGAACGCTTCAGCGAGGCGGCGATTTTCCTGGCGTCGTCGGATTCGAAGACGTGCTCCTCGAGGTCCAGCGCATCGCTGTGCTCGGTCACATCGGCCGACCATTTCTTCTTTGCGGTCATGGCGAAACTCCTTGCCAAAGCGGTTAGCGGTTGCCGCCGAACCGCTCTATGTCTTTTTTTCCAGCAATTCCGGACCGAAAACCGTTAGACATTTTTCCTGGAATTGCTCTGAGGCAAAACTCCAGGAAATGAGAGGGGTTCCCGGTTCTGGTGCCACGGATTGACCGGTCGTGGCGCTGCTCGGCAGGCAAATGCGCCGATAGTGGAGGCGAACCGCCGACTTCGAGAACAGCGGACAGGAACGCTTGACGACGATCTCCAGCAATGCAGCGCCCCCAGGCATAGACAGCACCTACGCCTGGACGAGGCTGGCCATTTCCGTGTTGCTGGCGACCATAGGGGGCGTCGGCATGTGGGCGGTGGTCGTCGTTCTGCCGGCGGTCCAGGCCGAGTTTGGCGTCGATCGCGCCGCGGCCTCGATGCCTTACACCGCGACCATGGTTGGCTTTGCGGCCGGCAATGTGCTGGTCGGGCGCGCCATCGATCGTGTCGGCTACTGGATCCCGGCGCTTGTTTCCTCAACGGCGCTGGCTGTCGGCTTCCTGCTGGCGTCGCTCTCCAGTTCGATCCTGCAATTCACCGTCGCTCAAGGCTTGCTGATCGGGTTGGGGACATCGGCGATTTTCGGACCGCTGATCGCCGACATCTCGCACTGGTTCAATCGTCGGCGCGGCGTTGCGGTGGCTGCGGCTGCGTCCGGCAGCTATCTCGCTGGAACGGTCTGGCCGGCGATCATACCGCCGCTGATGCGGGCGGAGGGCTGGCGCTTCACCTATCTGGCAATCGGCATCGCGTGCCTGGTGACGATGGTGCCGCTGATTCTAATGCTGCGCCGGCGTGCCCCAGTGGTTGTGGCAGGCTCGCCAGGCACGCGCCTGGTCCAGCCGATTGCATTGTCGCCGGCGGCACTTCAGGTGCTGCTGGTGATAGCCGGTCTAGGCTGCTGCGTGGCGATGTCGATGCCGCAGGTGCATATCGTCGCCTATTGCCTGGACCTCGGCTATGGCGTCGCGCATGGCGCCGACATGCTTTCGATCATGATGGCCGCCGGCGTCGTCAGCCGCCTCGCTTCCGGCTTCGTCGCCGATCGGATCGGCGGGGTGAGGACCTTGCTGATCGGTTCGGTTCTGCAATGCCTGTCGCTGTTCTTCTACATTCCCTTCGACGGGCTCGCCTCGCTCTACGTCGTCTCGCTGGTGTTTGGCCTGTCGCAAGGCGGCATCGTGCCTTGCTATGCGATCATCGTGCGGGAATACATGCCCGCCAAGGAGGCTGGCCAACGCGTCGGCATCGTCATCATGGCGACCATTTTCGGCATGGCTATCGGCGGCTGGATGTCGGGCTGGATCTACGACCTCACTGGTTCCTATTCGGCCGCCTTCCTGAACGGGATTGCCTGGAACCTGCTCAACATCCTGATGATGGTTCTGGTGTTCTGGAAGGCAAGACGCAGAGACGTCGTCGCGGCCTGACGGTCCACGCCGCTTCCGCAGGAAACGCCTCGGCTTGACAACAAATCGCGGCTGCGCGACGCCAAGGCCAATGGACGTGGCATGGGCCTGTGACATGGCGATACCAAGAGCGATGGCATTGCGAGAACGCAGCGGGCGGGATTTGCCGCGTGAGGCCCGCCCTTGACCAAGCCGCGCTCCCGCCGTGGCGGCGGCCGTCCGACGATTGCCGATGTGGCGCGCAAGGCGGGCGTCGGCGCGATCACCGTGTCACGTGCGCTGCGCGAGCCCGGACGGGTGTCGGAAGACCTTCGCCGGCAGATACAGGCCGCGGTCGACGAACTCGGCTACGTGCCCGACCCGAACGCGCGCGCGCTGGCCTCGGCGCGCGCCGAAGTGTTCGGCGTGCTGGTGCCATCGCTCACCAACAACGTCTTCGCCGAGGTGGTGCGCGGCATCTATGACAGCCTTTCCGATAGCCCGTTCCGCATCCAGATCGGCAACACGCATTATTCCGGCCTGGAGGAGGAGCGGCTGCTGCAGGTTTTCGGATCGCAACGCCCGGCGGCGCTGATCGTGGCCGGCATCGACCAGACGCCCAGCGCGCGACGACTGCTGGAGAATGCCGGCTGCCCGGTGGTGCAGGTGATGGAGACCGGGCCGGACCCGGTCGACATGATGGTCGGCTTCTCGCATTTCGACGGCGGCAGGACAGCCACCGAGCACCTTCTGCAGGCCGGCTTCCGAAAGATCGGCTTCATCGGCGCCAGGATGGATCCGCGCTCGCAGCGGCGCCTTGCCGGCTACCGCGCCGCCATGGAGGCCGCCGGGCTGTTCGATCCGCGGCTGGTCACCACGACGCCGGTGCCGTCAAGCGTGAGCCTCGGGCGCGAGCTGTTCCGCGACGCGCTGGCCAAGATGCCGACGCTCGACGGCGTATTCTGCAACAATGACGATATCGCGCTCGGCGTCCTGTTCGAATGCCATCGCGCGTCGATCGACGTGCCGAAGCAGATCGGCATTGTCGGCTTCAACGACCTCGACATGATGCAGGTGTCGTTTCCCTCGATTACCAGCGTGCGCACGCACCGCTATGAAATCGGCACCCGATCCGTCGCCATGGCGCTTGCGGCGATTGCCGGTAACCCACCGGAACAGCGCGTCGTCGATCTCGGTTTCGAGCTCGTGCGGCGGGAAAGCACAGCGCGTTGAAAGTCCGGAAAAATGTCGAAGGCGGCGCTTTACACCCAATCATGGTAGCGCTACCATTTGTCTGTAAAATCAACATCCGGCAAGGTTGGGAGGCTGTTTATTATACATAAGCAACAGTCCGATCTTGTTTATTATGTATAATATGATAGTTTTCTAAATTGCCAGGAAGCTGAGGGGGAGAGGAGGATCAGGGCGACGCGGGCGTCCCTGTGAGCGCGTTCGGTTCGGTGGAGGATGCCGGCCGGTAGCGCCATGATTCATCACAAGCAGAACTGCAACTGGGAGGAATATCGATGATCAAGTCACTCGTTGGCGGCGTCGTTGCCGCCACTGCATTCGTCATGCTGAGTTCGTCGGCGATCGCCGGACCTGAAGTGGTCAAGGGACCCGCGGCAGAGCCGGACTGCTTCGCGCCATGGGCGGCCGACACGCAGTTTTTCAAGTTTCCGAAGAAAGACGGTCCTTACCGCATCGCGCTTGCCAACGGCTACATCGCCAACACCTGGCGCATCCAGATGATCCAGACGGCGAAGGCCTACGCGGCGCAGCCGGATGTCGCCAAGAAGCTCAAGGAATTCAAGGTCGTGTCGACCGGCGAGGATGTGCCGGCGCAGATTTCGGCGATCAACAACTTCATCGATTCCGGCTTTGATGCGATCGTCGTCAACGCCCAGAATCCGACCGCCTTCGGGCCAGTCATCAAGCGCGCCAAGGAAGCCGGCGTCGTGCTCGTCGCCTTCGACAACATCCTCGACACCAAGGATGCCATCAACGTCAATGTCGACCAGAAGGGCCTGGGCGAGCTCTGGGGCAAGTGGCTGGTCTCACATGTGCCGAATGGCGGCAAGGTGCTCGAAGTGCGCGGCGTTGCCGGCACCTCGGTCGACACCGATCGCCACAACGGCATCCACGAGGTGCTCGATGGGTCGGGCAAGAAGTGGGACGTCACCGAGGTCGTCGGCAAGTGGGATGACGGCGTGGCGCAAAAGGCCACGGCCGATGCCATCGCCACCAGCGGGCCGTTCGACGGCGTCACCGGGCAGGGCGGCGACACCGGCATCGTGCAGGCGATGATCGACGCCAAGCATCCTTTCGTGCCCTTCGGCGGCGAGACGGAGAACGGCTTCCGCAAGTTCTGCGCCGCGCACGCCGCCGATGGGCTGAAATGTTCGTCCGCCGGCACCGGTCCGGCCCAGGTGGCGGTTGCCATCAAGACCGCGATCTCGGCGCTTGAAGGCAATGTCGTGCCGCAGTCGGTCAAGCTTCCCCTGGCCATCGTGGAGGATCCGAATTTCAAGGCCGGCCAGGACTACTTCCCGGACCAGTCCGATAATTTCTTCGTCGGCAATTCCTTCCCGACCTGCGGCATCAATTTCACCGCGCAGGAAATCATGGGCCAGACCAAGGAAAACAAATAGTCTGACCGGACGGTGCCGCGGCGCGTTCGCGGCACCGTCCTCCTGTTCTCAACTCCAAACGGCCAGGGAGGGCTGATGGACGGCGCGGCTCCGCTCTTCCGCATGGAAGGCATCTCCAAGCGTTACGGCGGCGTGCGGGCCCTGGAAAAGGCCGACCTGACGGTCGCCGCGGGCGGCATCCACGCCATTCTGGGCGAGAACGGCGCCGGCAAATCGACGCTGATCAAGATTATGGCGGGCGTCGTAGCGCCCGACGAAGGCATGATGACGCTCGAAGGCCGCGAGGTGAGCTTCGCCTCGCCGGCGGCCGCCAATCAGGCCGGCATCGTCTGCATCTTCCAGGAACTGTCGCTCATCCCCGAATTGAGCGTCGCCGACAACATCGTCATTTCCGATCCGCCGAAACGCTTCGGCATGATCGACCGCAAGGCGCAGCGGCGCATAGCTGAAGAAGCGCTGGCACGCGCCGGGGCTTCCGACATCCATCCCTGTGCCCTGGTCAAGGATCTGCCGCTGTCGCGCCGGCAGATGGTGGAGATCGCCAAGGCATTGGCTCGCAAGCCGCGTATCCTGATTCTCGACGAGGCGACCTCGGCGCTGACGGCGGCGGATGTCGCCAAGGTGTTCGAGGTGCTGAAGCGGCTGCGCTCGGAAGGACTGGCGCTGCTCTACATCTCGCACCGCATGAACGAGATCGCCGAGCTCGCCGACCATTGCACCGTGTTCCGCAACGGCCGCAACGTCGCCAGCTACCCCGCGGGCTCGAAGAGCGACAATGAGGTGGTCGAGCTGATGATCGGCCGCGAATACAGCCATATCTTCCCGCCGAAACCCGGTCCAACCGCGGCCGCGACGACCGTTCTCGAAGCGCGCAACCTCTCCTGGGCCGACCGGCTGGACAACATCTCGCTGAGTGTCAGGGCCGGGGAGGTCGTGGGCCTCGGCGGTCTCGACGGGCAGGGACAGCGCGAATTGCTGCTTGCCTTTTTCGGCGTGCTGCGCGGCCTCTCAGGTGAGATCCTGATCGACGGCAAGCCCGTTTCGATCGCCAGCCCGACCGCGGCCAGCCATGGCCGCATCGGCATGGCGCTGATCCCCGAGGATCGCAAGACCGAAGGGCTGATGCTGCCGATGACGGTGCGCGAGAACCTGTCCTTCGCGGCGCTCGACCGGCTGTCGAAAGGCGGCATCATCGATCGCGCCGCCGAGCAGCGGCTGATCGACGACATGGTCGGGCTCTTGGCCATCAAGACGGCGGGTCTCGACATCCCTGTCGGCGCGCTCTCCGGCGGCAACCAGCAAAAGGTGGTGATCGCCAAATGGCTGATGCGGCAGCCGCGCATCATCCTGCTCAACGATCCGACGCGCGGCATCGATGTCGGCACCAAGCAGGAGCTTTACCAACTGATGCGCAAGCTGGCGGATGCGGGCGCCGCGATCCTGTTCTATTCGACCGACTATGACGAGCTGATCGGCTGCTGCGACCGCGTGCTGGTGCTCTATGACGGCGCGGTCAAGCGCGAGCTGGTCGGCGCCGAGATCACCGAGCACGCGCTGATCGCCAGCGCGCTCAACATCCATGGCGAAGGTGCCGGGCCGAAGCAGGGAGTGGGCGCGTGAGGGACTGGCGCTACTGGCTGGCCGAGCAGCGCGGAACGCTTCTGGCCTTCGGCATCTTCATCGTCATGTTCGCGATCTACAGCGCGAACCATCCGGCCGGCTTCACCGCCAATGTCGTGCAGACGGCCGCCAACAAGGGTGTGTTGCTGGCCTTCGTCGCCATGGCGCAGACATTGGTCGTGATCACCGCCGGCATCGACCTGTCGGTAGGCATGATCTTCACGCTCACCAACTGCATGGCTTCATGGCTGGTGATCGGCACCGGCCTGGAGACAGCGTTTGGCGTGTTGGCAGTGCTCGGCACCGGGCTCCTCTGCGGCGCGGTCAACGGCGCCATCGTCATCTACGGCCGGCTGCAGCCGATCGTCGCCACCATAGCCACGGGCGCCGTCTTTTTCGGCCTGGCGCTGCTTTTGCGACCGGTTCCCGGCGGTTCGGTCAACGAGGACCTTGCGGATTTCCTGACCGGGCGTTTCTTCGGCGTGGTGCCGGCGAGCCTCGTGGCGCTGGTCGTCATCGTGCTCGTCGTCTGGGTGCCGTTCAGCCGCTCCGAATTCGGGCGCGCCGCTTATGCGGCCGGTTCCTCGGAGACGGCGGCTTACATGTCGGGCGTGCCGATTCGCAGGGGCAAGTTCCTGGCATACACGCTTGCCGGCCTGCTTGCGGCCATCGGCGGCCTGTTCCTGACCTTCTTCACCTATACGGGCGAGGCGGCTTATGCGAGCGGCAACGCTTATACGCTGTTCTCGATCGCCGCCGTCGTGCTTGGCGGCGTGTCGCTGTTCGGGGGCAAGGGCAGCGCCATCGGCGCCATCTTCGGCGCGCTCGCCTTCCGCACCATCGGCGACCTCTTGTTCGTCTTCGACTTCGATCCGCTCTGGCAGCCGCTGTTCCAGGGCGTTATCCTGTTGATCGCGGTCAGCCTCGGCGCTTTCGCGCTGTTTCGGGTGCGCAACCGGCTGGAGTGGTTCCTGTGAGCGAGACGACACTCGGCGGCATCGCCGGCCGCATGCCCAAATTTCTGCGACGCGCCGATCCGGCCGTCGTCACCGCCTTTGCCTGCATCGTGGTCCTGCTTCTGCTCGGCAGCCTCTATTCGCGCAGCTTCCTTTCACCGGAATATCTGCTGCAGCAATTGAAGGTCGCGTCCTTCCTCGGCGTCATCGCCACCGGCATGATGCTGGTCATCCTGCTCGGCCAGATCGATCTGTCCGTGCCGTGGTCCGTGGCTACAGGCGCGATGATGGCTTGCGCGGCGGCCGCCTACGGGTCTGTCGGCGTCGCTTTGGCCATTCCTTTCGGGGTCCTGTGCGGTGTCGCGATCGGCATCGTCAACGGCATCGGCGTCGCCTATCTGCGCATTCCCTCGATGATCATCACTTTGGCCACCAATGCCGTGGCGCAAGGGTTGATGGTTGTCTATACGGGCGGTTTCTCGCCACAGGATTCAGCGACGGCGGCGATGCGCTACCTGGCAACCGGTTTCACCATTCCGGGCGTTCCCAACGCCGTTATCATCTGGGCGCTGATCGGCGCCGCGATGGTCTTCGTGCTGACCCGCACCAGCTTCGGCCGCGCCGTCTACGGCATCGGCAACCGCGAGCGCGCCGCCTATCTTTCCGGGATCGACACGCGCCGTATCGTGCTGATCGCCTTCGCCGTCTCCGGCGGCCTGTCGGCTTTTGGCGGCGTGCTTTTGGCCGGTTATGCGTCCAAGGCGGCGCAGTCGATGGGCGACGCCTATCTGCTGCCGTCGATCGCCGCCGTCGTGCTGGGCGGCACGTCGATCCTCGGCGGGCGCGGCTCCTATCTGGGCACGGTTGCGGGCGTGATCCTGATCACGCTCCTGCAATCCATCCTCTCGGTCATGCAGATGCCCGAGGCGGGGCGGCAGATCATCTATGGCGTCGTCATCGTCGCCATGCTTCTGCTCTACGGGCGCGCGCCGGCAAGCCGCTGACCGTGGACGAGGCAAGCCCAAGACCGCAGATCCCGGAGCTCCGTATGAATGATCTTCGGATGGCGCCGGCCATCGTCGTGATGGGCGTTGCCGGCTGCGGCAAGACGGCCGTCGGCGAGGCGCTTGCCGGGGCGCTTGGCGCCGACTTCATCGAGGGCGACCGGCTGCATCCGCCGGAGAATGTGGCGCGCATGGCGCGCGGCGAGCCGCTGACGGATGCGCTGCGCGCAGGCTGGCTCGACGCCATCGGCGAGCGTATCGCGAGTTCCGTTGCCGGCGGACGAAAAGCGGTCGCGGCCTGCTCGGCGCTGAAACGCAGCTACCGCGACCGGCTGAGCCGCTTCTGTCCGGAGGTCGTCTTCCTCTACCTGAAGATCGATCGCGAAACCGCCTGGCGACGGGTGGCCAATCGCAAGGGCCATTTCATGCCGGCCAGCCTCGTCGACAGCCAGTTCGCCACGCTGGAAGAGCCTGCCGCCGACGAACGGGTGGTGACGATCGACGGAACGCGAAGTGTCGCCGGGATCGTGAAAGAGATCATCCGATAGAGCGTTCTAGGAAAAGTGAGAGCGGTTTTCCGTCCGGAATTGCGCAAAAACAAAGAGTTAGAGCGGTTCGCCGTTTCCGTGAAACGGTGAAACGCTATAGGTCAGTTGGTATTCATGCGCCCTCGTTGCCGATCGCGGCCTCGGTCGGCCGCTCGGTCAACCGCACGGCGCTGGACCAGGCCATCATCTGCTCCGGGCAGAGTTTGAGCGTTTCCAGCATATGGTCGCGCTTCGACAGGATGTATCCTGCCTGGACGGCAAGGTTCTTCGCCGCTGTGTCCTTTGCCGGCGACGCGGGGACTTGCGTGCCCGCGCTCAACTCGCTGACGATAGCCCGGTATTGGCGGAAAGGGATCGTCTCGATCGTCGCCATATGAAACAGCGCGGCACCCGCGCGCGTGGCAAAATTTGCCGGCGCCGAGGCGAGGTGGGTCCAGCCGCGTTCGCCCATGGCGGCCTCGGCGAAGGCGGAGCCGGCGTAGATCGTGTTGGTCATCAGCACCACGCCGTTTGCCTTTAGCACCTTCTGGATGCGCGTGGTGACCTGATAGGCGTCGGTGCGCTCAAAGACGATCCGGCTTTTCAGGAAACGGTTCTCGAGTTTGACCAATGGCGGGTTGATGACGCGGAAGCCGAACTCGCTTGGTGAGAAGCCGTGGTATCGCGCGCTTACCTGATGGGCATCGACGCCGGCCTCATGTAGGGCGCGCTTGCCCATGATCGTCTGCGCCGTGAACTGGTCGCACCATATGATGACGCCGCGCCCGTTGCGCACGGCTCGCTGCAGTCCCTCGAGGCCTTCCAGCCGGATCGCCGGCGACCAGCGCCACCCGGCCACGAGATGCGCCGCAAGCGTCAGTCGTCGGCGATGAACGGCGGCAAGTTGCGCTTCGAACATGCCGCACGTGTCGATGGCATTGCCGAGCACTGCCTTCACCGCGATGTCGTAGCGGGCGAACTCCTTGCGGAAATGGCGCTTGCGCCGGAGCCCCGACACCCAGCCGCAGATGGGTCCCCACCAGGAGACCGGCAGAACCGCCGCGACGCCGAGATAGAAACAGGACAGCAGGCTCTCGCGCAGGTCCCTGTTGGCGAAGCGGCGCAGTTTTCCGGGGCGGATTACCTTGCGGCTGAAGAAGCGAACGGTTTCGTTGCGCTCCGGCACCGGCACATCGGCGATGATCTCGGTGCGATAGATGTCGTTCGATGTTGGCTGCCGGCTGGCCCTGCGGGATTTGCCAAGCCAAGGCAGCCTCATGCGTCAGAGCCCTGTTCCATCTCCAGCCGATTTACTGCCTGGAAAGCAGACAAGCAACCAATCTGACTGCAATCAGGGCGAGGCCGCTTCAGATTTGGGACGTGAGTTCGGCCGGGAAATCGTCGTTGTCGGCGTCGCGCATGGCTGCGAGGCTGCGGTTGTCGAGCACCTCGGCGATCGCCTGGCGCACTTCCAGCATCATATGCCGGACCTGGCAGGTCGCTTCGTCGCAATCCTCGCAGCGCTGATATTGCGTGCGGCTGGCGCAAGGGATCGGCGCCAACGGTCCGTCGAGCACACGCACGACATGGCCGATCTTGATCTCGGAAGCGGGCCGGGCGAGGCGATAGCCGCCTTCCTTGCCCTTGCGGCTCTGGACGAAGCCGGCATTGCGCAGCTCCCCCAGGATCGCATCCAGGAATTTCTTCGGGATGTTGTTGGCGACCGCGATGTCGTTGACGAATGCAAGCTGGCCAGCCGGCAGGCTGGCAAGATGCACAAGGGCCTTGAGGCCGTATTTGCCTTTTTTGGTCAGCATGCCCGATTCAATTCATCAAACCCCAATCGCCCCTGCATCTGGCGGTTGTTTGTGTGCAAATCATGACAGTTTGACCGTCGAACGCCCTCTGGCCCAACAATTTGCCGGTACAGCTTAGGCACAAACGCGTTGATTCTTCGTAACGTTTTTCACGTTGGGGCCGGGATTTCCCCTGCGCACTCATGCAACCCCGCTTATAAGAAGAAAGCCGGCAAAGCCGGCCTCCTTGCGCTTCCTGATTGTGGAGCCCTTTCAGCGGCTGCCATAGGTCTGATCGAGCAGTCCGCCGGCGGCGAAATGCTCCTTCTGCACCTTGTCCCAGCCGCCGAAGACTTCCTCGACGGTCAGCAGCCGGACATCCGGGAAGTCGGCCTTGTGCTTGGCGGCGACCGCTGCATCGCGAGTCCGCAAGCCGTTCTCGGCGGCGATCTCCTGGCCGTCCGGCGTGTAGAGGAAGTCGAGATAGGACTTGGCGAGATCGCGGCTGCCATGCTCGTCGGCGACCTTGTCGACGATCGCCACCGGGAACTCGGCCAGCAGGCTGACGGAGGGAGTGACCTGCTCGAACTTGTCGTCGCCATATTCCTTGCGGATGCCGCGCGTCTCGGACTCGAAGGTGATCAGCACGTCGCCGATCTCGCGCTGGACGAAGGTGGTGGTGGCGGCGCGGCCGCCGGTATCGAAGATCGGCACGTTGTTGAAGAGCTTGGTGATGAACTCCTTCACCTTGGCATCGTCGCCCTTGAACGCTTCCTTGGCGTAGGCTGTGGCAGCGAGATAGGTGTAGCGCGCATTGCCCGATGTCTTCGGGTTCGGGAAGATCACCTGCACGTCGTCACGCACCAGGTCGTTCCAGTCCTTGATGTGCTTGGGATTGCCGGCGCGCACCAGGAAGGAGGGCAGGGAATAGAAGGGCGAGGCGTTGTCCGGAAAATCCTTCTGCCAATCGGCCGAGACGAGGCCCTTCTTGACCAGGAAGTCGACGTCGGTGACCTGGTTGAAGGTGACGACATCGGCAGCAAGACCTTCGGCGATGGCGCGCGCCTGCGCCGAGGTGCCGGCATGCGACTGATCGATGGTGACGCCGGGATGCTTGGCGACGAAGGCTTTGTTGATGTCGACGAACAATTCGCGGCCGACGTCATAGGATGCATTCAAGAGCTTGTCGGCCGACCAGGCTTGGGAGGGTGCGAGGACGAGACCGGCAACAGCTGCGATGCCGAGCAACAGACGCTTCATGAAAACAGGCTCCTTGGAAATGGATCAAGCTATGGCGAAACCATAGTCGGGAAAGCCTGAAGCGACGAGGCACGCGCTCCGAGAGGCGAGCGAGGGTCTGGAAAATATCTCGCCAAAACAGCTCTTTGCTAGGATTTTCTTCCAAGCTGATTCATGAACAGCCCAGGCTGGCACGCCGGAGCAGGAGTCAGAGCGAAAGATAGCTCAGGCCGTGGGGAACAGCTTCCAGCGCCGCGGCCTGAACGCCACGCGGCTCTTCTGCGCGGCGGGATGGTCGACGGGAAGCTCGATCTCGACGCGCTGGCGCTCGCCGCCGATCTCCAGCTCGACACGCCTGGTGCCGGCAACGCGGCGGCTGGCGGCAACAGTGCCGGCGATGCAGCCGCTGCAGCCGTCGAGCAGGTCGACATCATGCGGGCGGAAGTAGAGAACCGCCTCTCCGGGTGGCGTATGCGGCGCCTCAAGTCCGATTGGCCGATCGGCGATCCAGACCTCGCCATTCTCGACCTTGACCGGCAGCGAGCTCGACTCGCCGATGAAGGAATAGACGAAGGGCGAGTTCGGCGTGTCGTAGATGTCGTCGGCGGTGCCCACCTGCTCGATGCGGCCCTGGCTCATGACGACGACCCGGTCGGCGAGTTCCAGCGCTTCCTCCTGGTCGTGCGTGACGAAGACGGTCGTGTGGCCGGTCCGGTCATGGATCTCGCGCAGCCAGCGGCGCAGCTCGCGGCGCACCTGCGCGTCGAGCGCGCCGAAGGGTTCGTCGAGCAGAAGCACCTTGGGCTCGATCGCCATGGCGCGCGCCAGAGCCACGCGCTGGCGCTGGCCGCCGGAGAGCTGCGCCGGATAGCGCTTTTCCAGGCCTGACAGCTGGACGAGGTCGAGCAGTTCCAGTGCCCGGCGGCGGATTTCCTGCGCCGGCGGCCGTGCGGCGCCGTGCCGGACCTTCAGGCCGAAGCCGATATTGTCGGCGACCGTCATGTGACGGAACAGCGCGTAATGCTGGAAGACGAACCCGACATTGCGCTCCTGGATCGACTTCTGCGAAGCGTCTTCCTCGCCGAAGAAGATCGCCCCCTTGGTCGGCCGCTCCAGCCCGGCGATCAGGCGCAGCAGCGTCGTCTTGCCGGAGCCCGACGGGCCCAGCAGCGCGATGAGCTCGCCGGACTTGATGTCGAGCGACACGTCGTGGAGCGCCGGAAACCGCTCAAACTCCTTGCGCACGTTGACGACGCGAACTTCCATGCAAATCCCTCAGTTCTTTGATGCATATCATTATCCCAAAACCGCTATGCACTTTTGGGTGACATGCACCTAGTGTCCGCGTGTCGCGGCGATCTCGGCGCCGTAGCGCATCTCGAGAAGTGTTTTCAAGACCAGCGTCACCAGCGCCAAGCCGGCGAGCAGCGAAGCGACGGCAAAGGCGCCGACGGCATTGTATTCGTTGTAGAGGATCTCGACATGCAACGGCATGGTGTTGGTGAGGCCGCGTATGTGGCCCGACACCACCGAGACCGCGCCGAACTCGCCCATAGCGCGCGCATTGCAGAGCAGCACGCCGTAGAGCAGCCCCCATTTGACGTTGGGCAGCGTCACATACCAGAAGGCCTGCCAGCCGCTGGCGCCGAGCGAAAGAGCAGCCTCCTCGTCGCCATTGCCTTGTTCCTGCATCAGCGGGATCAGCTCGCGCGCGACGAAGGGGAAGGTGACGAAGACGGTGGCCAGAACGATGCCCGGCACGGCGAACAGGATCTGGATGCCATGCGCCTTCAGCCATTCGCCGAGCAAACCTTGAGCGCCGAACAGAAGCACATAGACCAGGCCGGAAATGACCGGCGAGACCGAGAAGGGCAGGTCGATCAGCGTGGTCAGGAACGCCTTGCCCTTGAACTCGAACTTGGCGATGGCCCAGGCGGCCGAAAGGCCGAAGACGAGATTGAGCGGCACCGAGATCGCCGCCACCAGCAATGTCAGGCGGATGGCGGAGCGCGTGTCGGCATCGCCCAAGGATTGGAAATAGGCGCCGACGCCCTTGGCGAAAGCCTCCTTGAACACGATGATCAGCGGCAACAGCAGGAAGATGCCGAGAAAGACCAGCGTAACGGTCGTCAGCGTGATGCGGACGGGCCGGCTTTCGGTGACCGCTGCCGAGCGGCTTTCATGCAGTGGTTCATAGGATTTGATCTCGGGATCAGCCATAGCGCTTGCGGCTCCATGTCTGCACGAGATTGATGACCAAGAGCATCGCGAAGGACAGCGCCAGCATGATCGCGGCGATCGCGGTCGCGGCCGGATAGTTGTACTCCTCCAGCCGGATGACGATCAGAAGCGGCGCGATCTCGGATTTGTAGGGCAGGTTGCCGGCGATGAAGATGACCGAGCCGTATTCGCCGACACCGCGCGCGAAGGCGAGCGAGAAACCGGTGATGACGGCTGGCGCCAGCCCCGGAAATAGGACGCGGGTAATGATCTGGAAACGGCTGGCGCCGAGCGTGGCGGCGGCCTCCTCGACCTCCTTGTCGAGCTCTTCCATGATCGGCTGAACGGTGCGCACGACGAAGGGCAGGCCGATGAACACCAGCGCCACGATGATGCCGAGCGGGGTGTAGGCGACCTTGAGGCCGAGGGGCATCAGCAATTTGCCGAGCCAGCCGGTCGGTGCATAGAGCGTGGTCAGCGCGATGCCGGCGACCGCGGTGGGCAGCGCGAAGGGCAGGTCGACCATGGCGTCGACGACGCGGCGGCCGGGGAAGCGGTAACGGACCAGCACCCAGGCGACGAGCGTGCCGAACACGACATTAACCGCCGCAGCGATGAAAGCGGTGCCGAAGCTGATTTCGAGCGCCTTGAGGGTGCGCCGGTCGGTGGCCAGAGCCCAGAAATCGGTCCAGCCGAGCGCGGCCGAACGCCAGATCAGCCCCGAGAGCGGGATAAGGATGATGAGCGTGAGGTAGGCAAGCGAGAAGCCGAGCGTCAGTCCGAAACCCGGAATGACACTCGGCTGCCTGAATCGCCACCCCGCATGAGCGGGTGCTGTGGTCATGCTGTTCTGGATCGTCCCTTCTTACTCAACCAGATTGCAGTCGCCGGTTTTCGAGGCTCAGCCTCTCACTGCGCCGGCTTGTAGATCTGGTCGAATATACCACCGTCGCCGAAATGGTAAGGCTGTGCCTTCTTCCAGCCGCCGAATTGCGGGTCGTCGATGGTGACCAGCTTGATCTGCGGCAGTTTGGCGAGGTCCTCGGCCGGAACCAGTTCGGGCTTGGCCGGGCGATAATGGTTCTTGGCGATGATGGTCTGGCCTTCCTTCGAATAGAGATAGGAAAGATACCCCTCGGCCACCTTGCGCGTGCCTTTGGCGTCGACATTGGCGTCGACCACGGCGACCGGCGGCTCGGCCAGGATCGAGGTCGGCGGGTAGACGATGTCGAAATTGTCGGCGCCGAATTCGTCGAGCGCCAGATAGGCGTCGTTCTCCCAGGCGATCAGCACGTCGCCGAGGCCTTTCTGGGCGAAGGTGACGGTCGAGCCGCGGGCGCCGCTGTCGAGCACCGGGGCATTGGCATACAGCTTGCCGATGAATTCCTTGGTCTTGGCCTCGTCATTGCCGTCATGCGCATTGGCATAAGCCCAGGCCGCCAGGTAGTTCCAGCGCGCGCCGCCGGAGGTCTTCGGGTTCGGCGTGATCACCTGGACGCCGTCCTTCACCAGATCGCTCCAGTCGTGGATGCCCTTGGGGTTGCCCTTGCGCACCAGGAAGATGATGGTCGAGGTGTAAGGCGCTGAATTGTTTTCGAATTTCTTGCGCCAGTCGGGATTGATCTTCTTCGACTTGGTCACGATGGCGTTGATGTCGCCTTCGAGCGCCAGCGTCACGACGTCGGCGTTGAGCCCGTCGATCACCGCGCGAGCCTGGGCGCCCGATCCGCCATGCGACTGCTGGATGGTGACCGTCTCGCCGGTCTCGGCCTTCCAGTGCGCGGCGAAGGCTTCGTTGTAGGCCTTGTAAAGCTCGCGTGTCGGATCGTAGGACACGTTCAAAATGGTCGTATCGGCGAACGCGAAACCGAGCGTGCCGAACTGGATAGATGTGGCGACCAGCGCGCCGAGCAGTTTCCTGAAATGATGTTTGGTCATTCCCGCCTCCGTTGAACTGCAGCGAACTCTAGCGAGTTTATAGAAATTAGATGCATTGAATGTTGCCTTTTTCGCCTCCTCGAAGCAATTTTTCGCCGAGCTTCGGCTCTTTGAAGAAATAACTTCCTCCTCCGCTCTTGGCTCGGCTCGGCATCAGTCGGCCTAATTAGAAGCGGTCAGGGTCAGGGCAAGCCCCGGCGCGTTAATTGGCGGTGACCGGAAAATCGAAACGCTGTTTTGGAAAAGGCTCTTTGGCAAGGGTGAAGTGCCACCATTCGCGCGCATAGTTGCGGAAGCCGGCGGTACGCATGGCGGCAAGCAGCATCTTGCGGTTCGCCGCCGCTTCGGCGCGAAGAGGGCGGTGCGCGGTCTCGCTCATTGGATCGAAGCAGTCAAAACCGGTGCCGAAGTCGAGTGTCCCGACGTCAGGAGCGCCGCATGCCGGATGAACATCGCTTCCCTTGCCCGGGTCGGCGATGGCGAGATCGACGGTCGAGCCGCGCGAATGGCTGGACAATTCACCGACATAGCCCTTGGCGATAAGATCGCCGCGTTCGACCGTCGGATACCATTGCGGATCCGGCGGACCGCCTTCTCGCGTCCATCTGCCCATGTCGGCGACGGCCCGCGCGGGCCGGTAGCAGTCGAAGACGACCAGCGTCAGGCCTTTGGCGGTCATCGTTTTCTGAACACTGGACAGCGCCCTCGCCGCTTGCGCGGTCAGGATGCAGACAGGCGCGTCATAGCCGTCGACCTTGCGGCGCAGGAAGTTTTCGCGGCCGGCGTAGCGGATGTCCTGGTGGATGGTCTGGTCGATATTGGCGAGCCTGACGAAGCCGGCGGGCAGGGGATCGGCGCGGGCTGAGGGAGGGCAAGCTATTGCCAGGGTAAGCGCTGAGAAGAATGCTCCCAATAAAGGGCGGCGCCTCGCGCCATACATCAGGGGAGAAACTCCGCGCGCCGAATCCCTAAGAAGCGCAATCCCCATCCTATTCAACGAAAACCTTCACGCTCGCCGCGCGGCCGGCTGCGTCGATGACCGTCAGCGTCGAATAGCCGGTGCCGTCGGGCTGCCAGGTCGCGGTGCGGCGGCGGTCGATGCCGGCCAACGGCTTGCCGTTGGCGAGCCAGCGGAACGGCGCGCGGCCACCCTGCAGTTTCAGCACCAGCGGCGTGGCATCGGCTGAATTGGTGCCGAGGTCCACACGGGCGCCATTGGGCGGGAAGATGATGGTCGGCGCCGGCTCGCTGGCGGTGGCCTGCACCAGCCCGTCGGAGCCGGCACCGAAACG
Source organism: Mesorhizobium sp. M2E.F.Ca.ET.209.01.1.1 (assembly GCF_004010375.2). Classification (NCBI taxonomy): domain Bacteria; kingdom Pseudomonadati; phylum Pseudomonadota; class Alphaproteobacteria; order Hyphomicrobiales; family Phyllobacteriaceae; genus Mesorhizobium; species Mesorhizobium sp. M2E.F.Ca.ET.209.01.1.1. The sequence continues at coordinate 132,547 of NZ_SADP02000011.1, forward strand.
GGCGAGCGTCACCGGCAATTCCTCGCGCTTGGGATTGAAGACGCCCGGCGGCCGGCCGGGCAGCGGCACGCTGGCAAGGCCGGACCGGACGAAGCCTTCGAACAGGATGGGTGCCGCCGAGACATAGCCCGACAGGCCCGGGACAGGGCTCGCATCGGCGCGGCCGACCCACACGCCCAGGACGTAGCGGCCGTCGAAGCCGACGGACCAGGCATCGCGATAGCCATAGGAGGTGCCGGTCTTGTAGGCGATGCCGCGCTGCATGGCGCCTTCCGGCGGTTTCACGCCGGACAGTATGTCGTTGATCTGCCAGGCCGCCTGGTCGTCGAGGATGGTGGCTGTGGTGCGTTCGGCATTGGCCGGCTCGGTGCCGTCATGCAGCGTGTGCATCTTGCCGCCATTGGCGAGCCCCGTATAGAGCTGCACCAGGTCGCGCAAGGTCACGCCGACGCCGCCAAGCCCGATCGCCAGGCCCGGTGCCTCGTTGACCGGCAGGACCGGGGTGACGCCGGCCTGGCGGAAGCGCGCCGTCAGCCGCGCCGGACCGACCGCGTCGAGCACACGGATCGCCGGCACATTGAGCGACAATTGCAGCGCCTGGCGGATCGAGACGTCGCCCTGGTAGCCCATGTCGAAATTCTTCGGACGGTAGCCGCCAAAATCGGCCGGGCTGTCCTCGATGATCATCTCCTGCGCCACCAGCCCTTGCTCGAAGGCAAGTCCGTAGATGAAGGGCTTCAGTGTCGAGCCGGGGGAGCGCACCACCTTGGTCATGTCGATCCAGCCGGAGCGGCTGGCGTCGAAGAAATCGGCCGAGCCGACTTCGCCGAGAATGTCGCCGGTGCGCGCGTCGGCCATCACCATGGCGACGGAAAGTTTCGGGCCGAGCTTCCTGGCAGCATCCCTTGCCACCTGTTCCAGCCCTTGCTGCACACTCCGGCGGATGGTGAGCTGCAGCGGCTTGCCGGGCACGGCCCTGGGCAGCATGGCGTAGGAGGCGTGCGCGGCCAGCGCCGGCAGTTTTCTGCGCAGGCCGGAGACGTCGTCCAGCGCCGCGCGCTGCGCTTCGCGCTCGCCGAGCAGGCCGGCCGAGACCATGCGGGTCAGCACCCGGTCGCGCGCGGCATGCGCGATGTCGAGATTGCGGTCGGGCCGGCGCCTTTCCGGCAATTGCGGCAGCGCGACGAGAAGGGCGGCTTCCGAGACGGTGAGCCGCTTCGGCTCCTTGCCGAAATAGGCGAGCGAGGCGGCGCGCACGCCTTCGAGATTGCCCCCATAGGGCGCCAGCGTCAGATAGCGTTCGAGGATTTCCTGCTTGGAGAGTCGGCGCTCGATCTGCATGGCGCGCAGCATCTGCTTGAGCTTGGAGCCGAGGCTGCGGCTGTCGCGCGGCTCGATCAGCCGGGCAAGCTGCATCGACAAGGTCGAGCCGCCCGACACGATATGGCCGCTTGTGACGAGCTGGCCCGCGGCGCGGCAAAGCGCCAGGAGGTCGACGCCGCGGTGGTCCCAGAAGCGCTTGTCCTCATAGGTGACCAGCATGTCGACGAATTGCTTGTCGACCTGGTCGAGGCGGGTCTCGAGCCGCCAGTAGCCGTCCGGCGTAGCGAAGGCGCGCAGCAACTGGCCGTCGCGGTCCTGGACTTCGGTGGAGACCGTCAGCTTTGCCGGCAGCGGCGGCGGGAAGGCACGGTCGAGCTCCCAAAGGGTGGCTGCGGCGATCGCCGCAAACCCCGCGAGTGAAGCTGCGGCGATGCCTGTTCGACGGAGAAATTTCTTGGAGAGCATGGCGCTGCCCCTCATCCGCCTGCCGGCATCTTCTCCCCGTATAGTGACGGGGAGAAGGGGGCTGGCTGCGATGTCGGCTTCTGTCTTGCGACGTTGCCGATTGGCGAAAGCGTCGGCGCAAGCCCCTTTCTCCCCGTCACTATACGGGGAGAAATGTCCGGCAGGACAATGAGGGGCAGCGCCATCGCTATGTCTATCAAGCCGCTTACTCCGCCTTCACCTCCATCACGCCGGTGGCGGTGCGGGCCGAATATTGCGGCCGGTACATGTCCTCCACCGTTGCCGCCGGATGGGCGTAAGTGCCCGGCGTCACGGCGCGCACGACATAGGCCAGGGTGATGTTGCGGTCGCCGTCGCCTTCGTTCGGGTTGAAGGCGGCGACGAAACGGTCGTCGCGGAACTCCAGATGCGCGGCGTCGGTCTGCGCCAGCCAGGAGAAGTTCGACAATTGCGCGCTGGACACCAGGCTCGGATTGTCGATCTCGAAGCCGGCCGGCAACAGATCGGTGATCAGCAGCCGCGACGGCCATTTGTTCTGCTCATAGACCTTGAGCACGACCACGTAGCGCTCGTTCTGCTTGGCTTCGGTGACGTTGGCTTCTGTGCCGTCGAGCTTGTAGTAGGTGCGATCGATGGTGAAGCCGTCGCCGCCGGCCGGCAGCGGGTCGACCGGCGCGGCGACCGCGGTCACCACCGCCTGCAGCGGCGTCGCGCCGGTGTTGGCGATGGTGAGCGGACTGTCGACGAGGTCGCTGCCGGCGACCTGGTCGGAATATCCGCCCGAATGCGGCGCGCCGTTGACGGAAAGCGTGATGGAATCATTGCCTTGCTTCAGCGCCCTTGCGGCAAGCAGCATCCAGGATTCGTCCTGCGTGCTCGTCCAGCGGGCATCGGCGCGCGCCACGCCCACCAGCTTGATCAGCTGCGGCATGATGCTCGGCACCGGCTTCGATTCCGCTGCCAGCGCCAGTATCGCCGCGCCGTCGCGCAGCCGCGAGCCATAGTCCGAGCGGTACCAGTCGTAGTCGGTTTCAGCCTGCGCCAGCCTGAGCGCCGTCTGGAACGTGGCTTCCGAACGCTGCGTGTCGCCGTAGAGCGCCAGGCTCGCCGCCAGTTGTGCGACCGCCATCGGGCTGGAGAAGGCTTCGAGCTGCGTGTCGGCGTAGTAGCGCAGATCGCCGATCGAGGCCTTCTTGTTGCGGGCAAGCACGTAGAGCGCGTAAGCGATATCGCTGCCCTTGTCCTGGACGTCCTGGTCGTAGCCGAGCGAGTTCTGCAGGTTGTTCAGCGCCTGGTTCATCGCCAGCGCGGGAACATCATACTTCTCCTCGCGCGCCCGGGTTAGGAACTCGCTGACATAGGCGTCAAGCCACAGGTCGCCGGAACCCGGTCCCCAGAGGCCGAAGCTGCCGCTTGCCGACTGATAGGACAGCACCTTGTAGATGGCGTCCTGAATGCGGCCGTGCAGGTCAGGGTCGCTCTCCATGCCGATGCTCTTGGCGATTTCGTTGACATAGAGCAGCGGCATGGCGCGGCTGGTGGTCTGTTCGGCGCAGCCATAGGGGTAGCGGTCGAGGCTCATCAGCAGCGACGGCACGTCGAGCGCGGACGACTGCGAGACGCCGACGCTGACCGAAGCGCCGTCGAGCACGCTGGCCGCAAGCAGCTCCTTGTCGACCCGCAGCGAGCCGCCATGCGGCTTCAGGTCGACAACCATACGGTTGGTGACCGGAAGCTGCGCCGGCCGCACCGGCAGATAGAGCGTCTGCTCGACCTGGTAGCCGTCGGCATGCGCAAGCTTGACGGTGACGGAGGCATCGCCCGCGGTCCTGGCGACCAGCGGGAAGGTGAGCGACTGACGCTTGCCCTGGGCGAGCGTCAGTTTTTCCGGCAACGGCTTGTCGCCGGTCGTGAGATCTCCGGTCGCGGTGACCGACAGCGCATAGTCGCCGGCCGGGCCATCGGTGTCGGCTATGTCGAGGCGCATGGTCGCGGCATCGCCCGGCGCCAGGAAGCGCGGCAGGCCGGCGGTGATCACCACCGGATCGCGCACGATGACGTCGGTCTGGGCACGGCCGACGGCTTCCTTGGTCCAGGCGACCGCCATGACACGCACGGTACCGTTGAACTGCGGGATATCGAAGTCGATGCGCGCCTTGCCGTTGGCATCGAGCTCGACCGGGCCGGAGAAGAAGGCGACCAGCTTTTCGGTCGGCGGGCTGCCTTGCGCCTGCATGTTGGCGCCGTCGCCGCCGGTCCGTATCTTGCCCATGGTGCCGAGCGAGCCGTCGATCAGGCGTCCGTAGAGGTCGCGGATCTCCAGCCCCAGCATGCGCTGGCCGAAGAACCAGTCCTCAGGATCGGGCGCCTTGTAGTTGGTGAGGTTGAGGATACCGACATCGACGGCAGCCACCATCACATAGGCGTTGGTGCCCGGCTGGGCGCCGTTCACGGCAACGGGGATCGACAGCTGCTGGCGCGGCAGGGTCTTTTCCGGCGGGGTCAGCGAGACCGCCAGCTTCTTCGAGCCCGGATCGACCGACAGCCACTGGATGCCGATGGCGCGGGCCGGCATGCGCGATTCCTGCGCGTCGCCGGGCCGGAACAGTGTCGCCGTGACATAGGCGCCGGCGCCCCAGTCGTCGCCGACCGGGATGTCGACGGTGCTGCCGCCGGCCGGCACCGAAGCGGTGACGGTCTTCAACAGTTTTTCGGCGCCGATGGTGACCAGAAGTTCGCCGGCAAAATGCGGCGAGACCTTCAGCTTGGCGACTTCGCCGGCGGCGTAAGTATCCTTGTCCAGGGCGATCTCGAGGCCGTCGGGGGTCTCGGTGGTGGTCGAGGCGACATACCAGCCGGCATCGAACTCATAGCTGGTCGCCGGACCATCCGGGTAAGCCGTCTCGACCTCGAGCCGGTAGCGGCCCCAGTCGACGGGCAGCGACACCGTCGCCTCGCCATCGGCCTTCAGGTCGACCGCGCCGTTGGCGACGGCCTTGGTCAGGCTCACCGCCTCGTAGTTCCAGGAATTGTTGGAACGGTACCACTGATAATTGCGCTCGACCTTGACCAGCGACCACTGGGCGCCCTTCAGGTCCTCGCGCTTGCCGTTCGGATCGACGGCGATGATGCTGAACTTGGCGATGCCGCCTTGCGGCACCTCATCGCCCTCGAAATCGGGGCGAATGCCGATGACGTCGCGCGGCGGGCGAACGCCGATGTCGAGCGAGCGCTCGACGGCGCGGCCGCCGGCTTCGCGCATGCGCACCGTGACCTTGGCGTTGACCAGCTTGGTGGTCGAGGGCAGCTGATCGATGGTGATCGGGAAGGTCGCCTTGCCGTCGTCGCCGACGACCGGAAGATTGGCGAGAGGCGTCACGGTCGGCTCACTCGACTGCTCGTCGGCGAGGCCGAAGGTAAAGTCCTTGAAGCTGTCCCAGCTGCTGGTGGTCGACAGCGTCATCTCGCCTTCGAGCGCAAGGCCCGCGGCCGGCGCGCCATAGAGGAAGCGGCCGTCGACGGTGGCGTTGGCGGTTTCGCCCTGGGCGATCTCCTTCTTGTCGGCGGTCAGATCGAACTCGATGCGATCCGGCACGAAGTCTTCGACCAGGAACATCTGGCTGGCGACCGGCGACTGCTTGGGATCGGTGTAGATCGACACCGTCCATGTGCCGCGCATGGCGTTGGCCTCGAGCGGCAAGTCGACGGCGTGGCCGCCGGCTGACTCGCCGTTGCTGACCACGCGGCGGTTCTCGACGCCGTCGGGCCGGGTGAAGATGAAGGTCAGCGGCAGGTTCTCGACCGCCTTGGCGGCGCCGTCGCGGGCAAGCGCCGCGACATGGACGTCCTCGCCGGCGCGGTAGATGCCGCGCTCCGTCCAGGCATAGACGTCCAGCGCGCCCGGCGAGGCGCGCCCCTCGACGCCACGATCCGACAGGTCGAAGCCGGCTTTGCCCATGTCGAGGAAGACGAAGTCGTTGTCGCCCTGCTTGGCCATCAGCACGGCCGGCACCATGCCGTTTTCGCCGCGGGTAAGGCCCGGATTGAAGACGGCGTGGCCCTCGGCGTCGGTGGTCGCGGTGCCGAGGATTTCGTTGTTCTTGGCGAGCAGCGTCAGTTCGGCGCCGGAAATCGGCTTGGCCGAGCCCAGCGAACGCGCAAAGACGTTGAGCCCGTCCTGGCCGGTATAGGTGGAGAGGCCGATGTCGGAGACCACGAACCACTGCGTGGCGCGCGAGCCATAATCGTCGCTCTTGTCGTCGACCGGCTGCGCCGTCAGCACATAGACGCCGGGCTTGCGTTGCGGGATCGCCTCATCCACCGGGAAAGAGGTGGTCACTTCCTTGTTGAGATCATTGGCGATGTCGAGCGTACCGGACCAGACCGGCGCGCCCATCTGGTCGGAAATGGTGGAAATGTCATAGCCATCGAGCTGATGCAGGAACTGGTAGCCGGACAGAAGCTGCGCCAGCGAACGATCGCCGATGCGGTAGAGCGTCATCTTGGCGGCGTTCATGTTGACGGTGACGACCGGAATGCCGCGGCGCGCGCCGGCCGGCAGGACAAAACTGTCGCCGGTGAAGCGGGCGGACGGGGCGCGGTCCTGGACATAGATCGACAGCACGACGGGCGCGGCGATCGTTTCGCCTATCGCCGCCGGCAGCCCGGCGCGGAAGGTCACGTCATAATGCTGGCCGTGCTCCAGACCCTCGACGCAGATCTGCTTGTCCTTGGCCTCGACGGCCTTGGGCGCGGCGTTGTCGACGGTGACGAACTGCGCATAGTCGACGCCGGTCTTGACCAGTTCCTCGGAGAACTGGGCGCAGATGCGCGGCGAGGAGGAATCGGCATCGACGGTATGCTCGACGACGCGGAAACCCTTGCGCGCCTTGAGGTCGGCATAGTCGGCCTGGACGGCCGGCGAGCTCACCAGCGCAAGGCTCGCCTCATAGGCCTGTAGCGACGGACGGTAGAGGTCGCGCTTGTCGAGGCCGGCGGCAAGCAGCGCCAGCGCCTCGGCGCGGGTCCTTGCCGTGCGCACCAGCTTGTAGGCGTTGAAGGCCGCCGAGGTGGCGTTCATCGGGAACGTCGCGGGTTCGGTGGTGTTCGACGCCGGCTCCACGGCCAGTATCTCGTGCGCCAGCGCCAGCCAGAGCGCGCCGTCATCGGGCAGAACGGAGATCGCGGCCTGGTATTTCTGCATGGCAAGGCGATGGTCGCCGGTCAGCGAGGCCTGCTCGGCTTCGGCCTGCAGGGCGGCAAGGCCCTCGGTCGGCTTGTCGTAGGCCGGGTCGGTCAGCTTGTTGCGGAACTGCTGGGCCTGGTCCGCCATCCAGTTCGGGAAGAAGGCCAGTGCCGGCGGAGCGCCGATATCGGGGTCGCCATCGACATTCGCGATCTTGCCGGCGACGGCGCCGGTGAAGGATTTCAACTGGTTATAGTCGGATTTGAGAAAGCACCACTTCGCCTTGGTGTTGTAGGTGAAGGCGCGGCAGGCGGCATCGCCGAGGCATGTGGTCTTGCACTGGTCGAGGCTGACATTCTGCTCCGACCTCAGGTCGAAGCCGAAATAGTCGGAATTGTCGGTCGTGACGATTCGCCGGGCTTCAGCCGCAAGGGCCGCCCCGCCCAGGGCGAAAAAGAGAAGGAGAAGGAAAGAGAGACCACGAGCCGCGCGCATTGCCATACCACCCTCCAGACATCGCCAGCGTCCGGGCATGATCAAGCTTCGTGCAGGCTTGTCAACGCCGGAGCGCCGCAGGTTTTTCACCCGCGAACGGTTTCCATGCCGGCCAAAGGCCGGTATTTCGACAGAACCTCTGTGAGACGGATCACACTTTCTTGCCAAAATGCAAAAGGTGTGAATTCCAAGCCCGGTCTATTTCAGACAATTGGATTGTGGCCCCTTTACGAACGTTTCGGAACTTCATTCCAATTTTAGTTTTGTCGACTAGGTTGTCTTAATGCCGGCGCGTGAAACGCAGATGTCAGGAGGGTTCGCGCCAGGGCGCGGGCTTCCGCGCGCCCTGCTTTTCGCGCTCGTCTGCTCGACCGTGCTGGCCGGGGAGATGCGGCCTGCGGCCGCTTTCGAGATTTTCGGCATCAAGCTTTGGGGCTCATCCAAGGACGAGGACGCCGACATCGTCGATCCGCTGCGCTATTCGGTGACCATTGATGCGCCGGATGCCGATAAAGACCTGTTAAAAAGGCTCGAAAACGCCTCGGCGCTGAAAAATGACGAGGATCACCCGGTGTCGGGATCGCTCGGCCTGATGGCCAAGGCGCGCAGCGACCGCGAGCAACTGGTCGCCGCGCTCTATGCCGATGCCCGTTATGAAGGCGTGGTCACCATAACGATCGAAGGCAAGTCGATCGATGAGTTGCCGCCGGATGCCGAATTTAAGGGGCCGCAGCCCATTCCGGTCGTCGTCAGCGTCGCGCCGGGGCCGAAATTCACACTGGGCAATATCCGGCTGAAGGGCGATGCCGCGGGGCTGGCGAGCGCCGATTTCGGGCTCATCGCCGGCGGCGATGCCAGCTCCGGCGCCGTGCTCAAGGCCGAAGCGCTGATCGTGCGAGCGCTGAAGGATGAGGGCAGGCCGCTGGCCAAGGTCACGGACCGCGAGATCGTCGCCGAGCATGCCAGCTCGACGCTGGACGTGACGCTGACGGTGGCGGCTGGCCCGGTCGCCGGTTATGGCGACACGACGGTTGAGGGCACGGAGAAGGTCGATCGCGACTTCACCGAATACATGACCGGGCTGAAACGCGGCCAGCAATATTCGCCGCAGGAAATCGACGATGCCCGCGACCGGCTGCTCGGGCTCGAAGTCTTCAACAGCGTGACCATCAAGGAAGGCGACAGCCTCGACGCCAACGGCAATATCCCGATCGACGTTCAGGTGAGCGAGCGCAAGCCGCGCTTCTTCGGCCTCGGCGGCACGTTTTCGAATACCGAAGGGCTGGGGCTCGAAGGCTATTGGGGACACCGCAACCTGTTCGGCCAGGCCGAGAAGCTGCGCATCGACGGCTCGATCAGCGGCATCGGCTCCAACAGCATCTCGGCGCTCAACTACAATGCCGGCGTCATGTTCGAAAAGCCTGGCGTACTCGGGCCGACGTCGAAATTCTTCACCGGCATCAAGACGGTGTTCGAGCATCCCGATGCCTATGACCATTTCTCGGTCAAGGGCGATGTCGGCGTTTCCTACGACCTCGACAAGAAGCAGCGGGTCTCGGCCGAATTCGACCTCGATTATTCGAGGATCACCGATGCCTTCGGCAAGCATACCTATCTGATCGCCAGCGTGCCGCTGCAATATGTCTATGACAGCCGCGACAACAAGCTGAACCCGACCAGAGGGTTCCGCTTCCTCGCCTATGCCGAGCCGAGCTACGACATATTGAACGGCGCGACCTTCCTGAAGCTGAAGGGCGAGGGTTACACCTACCAGTCGCTCGACACGGCAAGCCGGTTCGTGCTCGCCGAACGCGCGACGCTGGGCTCGATCGTCGGCACCGGGCTGCAGAACGTGCCCGCCGACCGCCGCTTCTATTCCGGCGGCGGCGGCTCGGTGCGCGGCTATTCCTACCAGGGCATCGGCCCCAAGGACGTTGACGGCCAGCCGATCGGCGGTCTCTCCTTCTTCGAAACCTCGGTCGAGATGCGCATCGGCGTCACCGACACGATCGGCATCGTGCCCTTCGTCGATGCCGGCACGGTCTCGACCAAATCCTTCCCAGATTTCTCGGATGTGAAGGTCGGCGCCGGCGTCGGTCTGCGCTACATTACGCCGTTCGGCCCGCTGCGCATCGACGCGGCCGTGCCGCTCAACCGGGATCCGGGCGATCCGCATTTCGGTATCTATGCCGGCATCGGCCAGGCGTTCTGACGATGAAGATCTTTTGGCGCATCCTCCGCATCTTGATCTACACGCTGCTTCTGCTGCTGGTGGTGGCGATCGGCGCGCTGTTCGTGCTGACCGGCACCGAAGGCGGCCGCCAGAACCTCGCGAGCCTCATTTCCAAAATGGCTTCGAACGAGGACCGAAAGGTTACGGTCGCCGGCATCGAAGGCATCTGGTCGGGCGCGCTCAGGGTCGACCATGTAGTGCTGGAAGATCGTGCAGGCCCCTGGATGGTGGCGCGCAAGGTGGCGCTCGACTGGTCGCCGACGGCGCTGCTCTCCCGGAATTTCAATGCCGACCGCTTCGCCGCCGAACGCATCGAGCTGGCGCGGCTGCCGCAGCCGAGCCAGCAGCCTTCGCAGGGCGGCTCGTCCAGCCTGCCGGTGTCGATCGACGTGAAGCAGATCGACCTGCCGGAGATCGCGCTGGGACAAGAGCTGGCGGGCAGCGGCATCGCCGAGCTGGCCGCCAAGGGCTCGCTCAAGGCCGATCCGTCGCCGCTGGCGATCGAGAGCGTGCTGAACGTCTCCCGCCATGACGGCAAGCAAGGCAATGTCGACGCCAAGATCCACTTTGCGCCGGCCGACAACAAGCTCGACCTCGATCTCAAGGCGTCGGAGCCGGCGGGCGGCATCATCGCCAATTTGCTCAAGCTGCCGGACGCGCCGCCCGTCAACATCGTCGTTTCCGGCAGCGGGCCCTTGGCCAATTGGAGCGGCGTCGGCACCTTCATGGTCGACGGCCGGATCGTCAGCCAACTGACCGGCCGGCACCAGTTGACCGACAAGGGCCACCGCATCGAGGCCAAGGGCGACGGCGAATTTGAGCCCTTCCTGCCGGAGAAGATAAAGGCGCTGTTTGCCGGCAAGACGAGCTTCGACCTCGCCGGCACGGCGACCGCATCGGGCGGGGTCGACATCGAGCAGGCCACCATCGAGAGCGACTCGGTGCACGGGGCCGCGACCGGCAATGTCGATCCGAAGGGCGCCAGCGACCTGTCGGTCGAGCTCTCCGCCAAGGACAAGCCAGTCACCGTCGATGTCGGCAACAGCGCCGTTCCGATCCTGGTCGCTGTCGAAAAGGCCACGGTGCGCGCCTTCGGCGACGGCAAGGCGCCGATGGTCGATATTGGCACCTCGCTCACGTCGGTTGCCGTCGGCGGCACCCAACTCAACAATATCACGGGCGCGATCCATTCCGATGGCTTCGACATCGAAAACCGCAGCGGACCGGTCAGCATCAAGCTCGCCGCCGCCGGGCTGAAGACCGATGTGGCGACGCTGGCGCCGCTGGTGACCGGCAAGCTGTCCGCCGATCTCTCCGGCACGATCAGCCGCGAGACCGTCACGATCGACAAGGGCAGCTTGCGCAGCGATGCGCTCAATGCCGGGCTGACGGCAAATGTGGCGCTGGCCGACCTGTCGATGACGCTGAAGATGAATGCCGACGCCGTCTCCAAGGCGTTGCCGCCGCAGATCAGCTCGTTGCTCGGCGAGCGGGTGAAATTCTCGGCCACTGCCACGCGCGATCCGCAAGGCGCGTTCGCCGCCAACTCGCTGGAGATCAGCTCCGGTTCGCTCAGCGCCAGCGGCACCGGCAGCATGCAGGGATCGGACCTCCAGGCCAGCGTCAAGGGCACGCTGGGCGATGTCTCGCCGCTGTCGTCGCTCGCCGGCACGCCGCTCGCCGGTGGGATCAATTTCGCGCTGAGCGCAAGCGGTCCGCGCCTTGCGCCGGATTTCACGGTGTCGGCAGACAGCGCCAGCCTGACGGCGGCGGGCCGCACGGTGAAGGACATCAAGCTCTCGGCCAAGGGCAAGGCCGATGTCGCCAATCCAACCGCTGACCTCTCGTTGACCGGCAATGCCGAGGGGCAGGCGCTCGACGTAGAGGCTTCGCTGGTGACCGCCGACGGCAAGCGTTCGATCAATGGGCTCAGTCTGGCGCTCGGCGACAACAAGGTTTCGGGCGATCTCGCGCTCGACGACAAGTTCCTGCCGCTCGGCACGCTGACGCTAGCCGTGCCCGATATCGGGCCGCTGGCGGCGCTGGCAAACCAGACCGCCACCGGCGACATCAACGGCACGATCGCCTTTGCCAAGGACGGCGAGGCGCCGACCGTCACCATCAATGCGGCGAGCACGTCGATCGCGCGCGGCGATCTGGCGGCGAAAGCCATCACCGTCAACGCGCTGATCGCCAACTACCTGAAAGGGCCGGCGATCTCGGGCACGATCAAGGCCGACAATGTGACCTCCGGCAGCACCGTCATCAGCGACATCGGCATCGATTTGAAGCGCGACGGCGACTGGACGAACTTTACCGGCGGCGCCACGGTGTCCGGCATTCCGGCCACCGCCACCGGCCGGGTGAAGATCGCCAACGGCACGACCAGCGTTGAAATCGCGTCCGGCGAGGCGACGGTGCGCGGCATCAAGGCGGCCATCGCCGAGCCTTCCAGCTTCTCCATCGCCAATGGCGTGACCGCAATCGAGAAGCTCGCGCTCAATCTCGGCGGCGGCTCGGCGACGGTTTCCGGCAGCGCCGGTGAGACCCTGGACCTGACGGCGAACCTCGCTGACCTGCCGCTGGCGCTTGCCAATGATTTCGTGCCCGGTCTCGACGGGGCCGGAACGGTGGAGGGCACGGCACATGTCACGGGTCCGTCGTCCAACCCCGACGTGCAGTTCAACGCGAAGGTGGCGGGCGCCGAGACCAGCCAGACCCGGCAGGCGGGGCTCGGGCCGCTGGATCTGGACGCTGCCGGCAGCTACACGCTGGCGGGCGGCGTCGCCCTGGACCACGCCACGCTCTCGGGCGAAGGGATTTCAGGCAAGGCCGCCGGCACCCTCAATCCCAATGGCGCCAGCGACTTCTCCCTCGATCTTACCTCGTCCGGGGCCAGCCTGCCGTTGACGGTCGGCAGCGCCGAAAGCCCGGTCAAGATCGCGGTTCAGTCCTTGTCGGCAAAGATGGCGGGCGAAAGCACGCAAGCGCGGCTCGATGTGTCCGCCATCCTGCCTTCCATTGCCGCGAGCCAGGCGAAGGTGGACGGTCTCACCCTGGCGCTGCATTCGGATGCCTTCGACTTCAGGGGGCGGGCGGGTCCGGTTTCCGGCACGGTCTCGGTGGACAGGATCGGCCTCGACAATCCCATGCTGGCACCGCTGATCGCTGGCAAGGTGATCGCCAAGGTCAATGGCCGACTGGCTCCCGATGCCGTCGCCGTCAATAGCGGTTCGCTGACCAGCGATGCGCTCAACAGCCAGATCGCCGGCCGGATATCGCTGGGCGACGGCGCCGTCGACCTCAATATGAAGGCCGATGTCGTTTCTTCCGCCTTGCCGGCGGCGGTGCGCGGCATGCTTGGCGAGACCGCGCAGTTGAGCGCCGCGCTGAAGCGCGATGCCAACGGCAATGTCAATATCGACGGCCTGAAGCTCAATTCGGGGGCGCTCAGCGCAGACGGACAGGCGAGCCTTGCCGACGGCAAGCTGGCCGCCGGGATCAGGGGCGCGTTGAGCGACGTTTCGGGGCTCTCGAAAGACGCCAAGGGCGCCATCGCCTTTGCCCTCAACGCGCAAGGCCCGGTCACGGCGCCCGATCTGTCGATGACGGTGGACAGCGACCGGCTCCTCGTGGCGGCGCGCGAGATCACGGGGTTGAAGCTGACGGCCACCGGCAAGGCCGATGCCGCCAATCCGGCAGCCAATGTGCAGCTCACCGGCAATGTCGCCGGGCAGAATTTGCAAGGCAGCGCGGTGCTTGCCACGACCAATGGCAGCCGCGCGATCAACGGGCTTCTGCTGTCGCTCGGCCCGAACAAGATTTCCGGCGATCTCGTGCTCGATGATGCTTTCGTGCCGGTCGGCACCGTTTCGCTCGACCTGCCCGATATCGGACCGCTCGCCGCGCTCGCCCTGGAAAAGGCCGAGGGCAATGTGCGCGGCACGATCGCTTTTACCAAGGCGGCCAGCGGGCCGAATGTCGTGGTGAAAGCGAACACCTCGCAGATCAAGCGCGGCGATCTCTCCGCCAGGAACGTCGCCATCGACGCGCAGATAGCGAACTACATGGCCGCCCCCGTCATTCAAGGCACGGTTCGTGCCGAGAGTGTCACTTCGGGTGGCACAGTCATCACCGGCATCGATGTCGATCTGAAGCGCGACGGCGAGTGGACCGGTTTTTCCGGTGGCGCCACCGTCAAGAACATTCCGGCCAAGGCGGCCGGTCGCGTGAAAGTGGCGAACGGCACGACGACTATCGAGCTCGCCTCCGGCCAGGCGACGGTGCAAGGCATCAAGGCCGCGATCGCCCAGGCCTCGACCGTAACCATCGCCAATGGCGTGACGTCGCTCGACCGGCTGGTGCTCAACCTCGGCGGCGGCACGGCGACGGTCACGGGCAAGGTCGCGCAGGCGCTCGACATCAACGCCAATCTCGCGAGAGTGCCGATCTCGCTCGCCAACAGTTTCTCGCCAGGCCTCGACGCGGCCGGCGCGATCTCGGGCACGGTCAAGGTCGCCGGCGCACCGGCCAGCCCGTCGGTCGCCTTCAAGATCGATGCTTCCGGTGTGCAGACCTCGCAGACGCGCAGCGCCGGACTCGGCGGCATGAATGTCTCGTCGTCGGGAACCTTTGCCGGCAACAAGCTCGCTTTCGACGCCAACATCAGCGACGGCGCGGGCCTCGGCCTCAAGGGCGGCGGCTCGGTGACGACGGCGGGCACCCCAACCTTGGCGCTCGACTTTAGCGGCAAGGTGCCGTTCTCCTTCCTGGCCGCAAAGCTCGCCGCGCAAGGGCTGGCGCTCAACGGCACCGCCAATGTCGATGTGCAGGTGCGTGGTCCAGCATCTGCGCCGGTTATCAGCGGCAAAGTCACGACATCCGGTGCGCGCCTGATCGATGCCCGCTCCGGCCTGGCAGTGAACGACGTCGCCGCCGACGTCTCGATCGGCGGCGGCGTGGCCAGGATAAACCGCCTGACCGGAACGTTGTCGACGCGCGGCAGCCTGTCGGCGAGCGGCACCGTGGGCATCACGCCGGCGCAGGGCTTCCCGGCCGATCTGTCGATCAAGCTCACCGACGGCCGCTATACTGACGGCCGGGTGGTGACCGCCAATCTCGGCGGTGACCTGACCGTCAAGGGCCCGCTCGTCTCCGCGCCGGTGATCGCCGGCACGATCAACCTGGCGAGGACAGTCATCACCGTCCCCGAAAAGCTGCCGGGTTCGCTTTCGGCGCTGGATGTTAAGCACAAGAACGCGCCGGCGTCCGTGCGGGCGCAGGACAAGGCGCTGCGCCCGGCGACGTCCGGCGGCAGCAGCAACAGCGGCAGCGGCCTGACGCTCGACGTGACGGTGAACGCGCCGAACCAGATTTTCATCCAGGGCAGGGGCGTCGATGCCGAACTCGGCGGCTCGCTGAAGCTGACAGGCCCGGCTTCGGCGCCGAGGGCGATCGGCACCTTCGCCCTGCAGCGCGGACGGCTGATCATCCTTTCCAAGCGCCTGACCTTCACCGACGGCACGATCGGGTTCCAGGGTTCACTGGTGCCCTATCTGAACATGACGGCGACCACGACGACGAGCACCGCCACGGTCACGGTCGCCGTCTCGGGCGAGGCGACCAATCCGAAGTTCACGTTCTCCTCCGTGCCGGCGCTGCCTCAGGACGAGATCCTGGCACAGCTCATCTTCGGTCAATCCATGTCCAAGCTGTCGCCGCTGCAGATCGCGCAACTTGCGAGCGCCGCCGCGCAACTGGCAGGCGTCGGCGGTTCGACCTCGCTGCTAGAGAACCTGCAAAGCGCCATTGGCGTCGACGATCTCGACGTGACGACGGACGAGAAGGGCGGCACCGCGGTTTCGGCCGGCAAGTACCTCAACGACCGCACCTATGTGACCATACAAAAGGGCGACAAGCCAGGCTCCGGCAAGGCAACGATCGACCTCGATGTCGGGAAGGGCGTCAAGCTGCGCGGCGAGGCCAACGACGCCGGCGAAGCTAAGGGCGGCGTCTTTTACGAACGCGAATATTGAGGCCGCGACGTCCATCCCTGGCGCGCCGAACGTACTGCTCGCCGCGGCTATGGGGCCATTATCCTTGTAAAATGTATTGGTTTAATCGCCCGCGGCGATTTTTTGGGAAATCCGCGTTGCGATAACAAATTTGCGTCAAGACTGTCGCTATCGCGCGAACCGGGTTGCAGCCAAAGATGCACATTCCCTGGCATGTTCCTACTCCACACCGTCTTTTTGACAACTCGGTCTGGATGCGGAATGTTAAAAGGCGGAAAGCCAACAATGGGAGCAAGTCATGGCAATCTATAAGAGCAATGGTGATCAGGTTCCGGATCATATCTTGGCGTTGGCCGAAGAAGCCAAGGCGGGAAAGGTCGATCGTCGCGAATTCCTGGCGCTCGCAAGCGTTTTCGGAGCGTCCACGGCGATGGCCTACGGCCTGATCGGCCTCGCCGATCCGACCCCGGCGAAAGCTGACGACGTACAGGGCAAGAAGGGCGGCACGCTGAAGGTCGCGCAGTGGGTCAAGGATCCGAAGGATCCGCGCAAGGCCGACTGGTCGGAAATCGCCAATGCCGAGCGCCAGGCGCTCGAGCCGCTGGTCAAATACACCACCGAGTACACTTTCCGCCCCTATCTCCTGGAAAGCTGGGACGTGAACGATGACGCGACCGAGTACACGCTGCACGTACGCAAGGGCGTGACCTGGTCGAACGGCGATGCTTTCACCGCCGACGACGTGATCTTCAACCTCAAGCGCTGGGGCGACAAGAAGGCCGAAGGCAACTCGATGCCCGGCCGCCTCGGCACGTTGGTCAAGGACGACAAGCTCGACGAGAGCGCCGTGACCAAGGTCGACGACATGACCGTCAAGCTGAAACTCGGCAAGCCGGACATCGCGCTGATCCCGAACATGTGCGACTATCCGGCCCTGATCGTTCACAAGAGCTTCGACGAGAAGGGCGGCGATTTCAAAGCCTGCCCGATCGGCACCGGCCCGTTCGAGCTCATGTCCTACGACGTCGGTCAGAAGGTCGTCTACAAGCGCCGCGCGGACAACAAGTGGTGGGACGGCGAGGTGTTCCTCGACGGCATCGAGTTCATCGACTACGGCACCGATCCGGGCGCCATGGTCAGCGCCTTCGAGGCTGGTGAAGTGCACACCAATTTCGAGACCTCGGCCGACTATGTCTCGATCCTTGACGGCATGGACCTGGTGAAATCCGAGGTGGTGACGGCTGCGACCATCGTCTGCCGCACCAATGTCAACAACAAGCCCTATGACAACCAGAAGGTTCGTCAGGCGCTGCAGCTCGGCGTCGACAACGCCGTCGTCCTGCAGCTCGGCTACGGCAATGCCGGCACGCCCGCCGAGAACCATCACGTCAGCCCGATCCATCCGGAATATTTCGAGCTGCCGAAGATCAAGCGCGACGCCGCCAAGGCCAAGGCCCTGATGGCGGAGGCAGGCCAGGCCGATTTCGAGCACGAGCTGATCACGGTCGACGAGGACTGGCACAAGAACACCGGCGACGCGATCGCCGCCCAGCTGCGCGACGCCGGCATCAAGGTGAAGCGCACGGTGCTGCCGGGCTCGACCTTCTGGAACGACTGGACGAAGTATCCGCTGTCGATGACCAACTGGAACATGCGCCCGCTCGGCGTGCAGGTTCTTGCGATCGGCTACCGCACCGGCGAGGCCTGGAACGAGACCGCCTGGTCGAATCCCGACTGGGATGCCAAGCTCAACGCCGCGCTCGCGGTCGCCGACGCCGCCAAGCGCAAAGAGATGATGAAGGACATCGAGCAGATCCTGCAGGATTCCGGCATCATCATCCAGCCGTACTGGCGCAAGCTCTACAGCCACTCGACCAAGGCGGTGCAGAACTTCAAGATGCACCCGACCTACGAGCACGACTACGGCAAGGTCTGGCTGGAACAGGCCTGATCGGACCGAACGGACAAAGGGGCGCTCGGCCCCTTTGTCCCCTTCCTCGCGTGACCCGGGACCGGAGAGCCGCTGCAGCGAAAAAGTTGCGGACTCGTCGAATGGGGTCATGCAATAAATTTGGTTGATTGCATTCGAAGGTCTGTTTGCCGGCTTGCTCCGCATCACGTCGGAGTGATCGCGCAATCAGGCTCCCCCAACCCTTCGGCAGGGGTCCGCCATGCTTTCTTTCATCCTGAGACGTCTCGGCACCATGGCGCTGACGATGCTGTGCCTGACCTTGATCGTTTTCTTCCTGATCAATCTCGGTCCCAATCTGAAGAAGCTGGCGATCAGCCAGACCGAAATGCACACCTCCGCCGAACAGCTGGAAAGCTGGCTGGTCAACCATGGCTACCGCCAGAACTTCTTCGTCCGCTATGGTCAGTGGCTGGGGGTTCTCCCCAAGCAGCCGATCACCGACCCGGCGACCGGAAAGCCGGCGCAGCGCTTTTCCTTCTGCAACGATCCGACGGAGCCGAAATTCTCCGGCGTGCTGCAGGGCGACTTCGGCTGCTCGACTAAGTTCAAGACGACCGTCGCGGCGAAGCTCTTTCCGGCGCTCGGCGCCACAGGCTTGTTGATGTTCTGGGTTCTGGCGGTGATGGTGCCGATTTCGCTGTTGATCGGCATCCTTGCCGGCATGCGCGAGGGTTCGCGCACCGACCGCACGCTGTCTGTCGCCTCGATCGCCTCGACGGCGACGCCCGAATATGTGTCTGGCGTCATCTTCACCGTCATCTTCGCCTCGTGGCTGGGCTGGCTGAACGGCTCGGCGGCCTCGGCGAGCCAGGGCCTCACCTTCTACAATTTCACCCTGCCGGTGATGACGCTGGCCATCTACGGCATAGGCTATATCGCGCGTATGACGCGCGCCTCGATGGTGGAGGTGATGACGCAGCAATATATCCGCACTGCCCGCCTCAAAGGCCTGTCCTTCGGCAGCGTGGTCGTCAAGCACGCGCTGCGCAACGCTTTGATCGCGCCGTTTACCGTCATCATGCTGCAGTTTCCCTGGCTGCTCACCGGCGTCGTCATCGTCGAGGTGATGTTCCGCTACCAGGGCTTCGGCTACACGCTGGTCGAGGCTGCCGGCAACAACGACATCGACCTTCTGCTCGGCTGCTCGCTGGTTTCGGTGTTCATCGTCTTGATCACGCAGCTCATCTCCGATGTCGGCTACGCGTTCCTCAATCCGCGCATCAGGGTTCAATAAGGGGCAGGGCCGATGCAGACCGAGTATATCAATGCCTTCGACATCGTTGTCGGCGTGCTTTGGCGCTTCTGGCCGGTGTGGATCGGTTTGATCCTGGTGATGGGTGTCAGCTTCGCCTACAAGAAGCGGCTTGGCCTTTACGGCCAGCTCTTCGACAGCGGCGTCGGCATTGCCGGCGTGTTCATCTGCTTGTTCTGGCTGTTCACAGCGATCTTCGCCTCGACGATCTCGCCTTTCGATCCCCTGGCGCAGGTCTCGATCATGAAGGACGCGCTGCCCGGCGCGGTCGAGCCGACGTCCAAGCTGATCTATTATTTCGGCGGCGATAAGCTGGCACGCGACGTGTTCTCGCGCATGGTCTATGGCAGCCAGATCGTGCTGATCATCGCGCCTGCCGCCACCGGCTTCGCGCTGATGGTCGGCATCACGCTCGGCCTGCCGGCCGGTTACTATGGCGGCAGGATCGACACGCTCTTGTCGTTCCTCGCCAATCTGGTGCTGGCTTTCCCGGTGATCCTGTTGTTCTACCTCTTGGTTACACCGGGAATCATGGACACGCCGATCCCCTATGCGATGGCGGGGCTGTTCTTCCTGTTCCCGATCATCTTCTTCAGCGTCCTGTTCTGGACGCGGTTCAAGAACCGGCCGGACCGGCTCTATATCCTGCTCGGCATCACGCTCGTCCTTGGCGGCTGGATTTATGTCGGCCTGGTCTTCGACAGGGACCCGCTGCACATCGTCCACATTGATCCGAACCAGCTCAACATCTTCGTGGCGGTGGTGTTCGCCTCCAGCCCCGGCGTGTTCCGCATCGTGCGCGGCCTGACCATGGACATCAAGACGCGCGACTATGTGGCGGCGGCGCAGACGCGCGGTGAATCGCCCTGGTACATCATGCTGTGGGAGATCCTGCCTAATGCGCGCGGTCCGCTGATCGTCGATGCCTGCCTGCGCATCGGCTACACGACGATCCTGCTCGGAACGCTCGGCTATTTCGGCCTGGGCCTGGCGCCGGAAAGTCCCGACTGGGGCACCGCGATCAAGGACGCCAGCCGGCTGTTGCGTTCCTTCATCCACCCGGCGCTGCCGCCGACGATCGCCCTGATGTCGTTCGTGCTGGGGCTGAATCTTTTGGCGGACTCGCTGCGCGAACAGTCGATGAAGGATTGATGGCTGGGGCTCAGGCCCCACCTGCTGGAACAATTTAGGATTGGAGCGACCCATGAACGAGGCAGTTCGAGATCCAGCTCAACCAATCATCGAGATCGAGAACCTCTCGATCTCCTTCTTCACCCGCAAGGGCGAGATCCCGGCGGTGATGGATTTTTCCTGCACGGTGATGCCCGGCGAGGCGATGGGCATCGTCGGCGAGTCCGGCTGCGGCAAGTCGACCGTGTCGCTCGGCATCATGCGCGACCTCTCCAACATCGGAAAGATCGTCGGCGGGCGCATCAAGTTCCAGGGCAGGGACATGGGCGAGATGTCCGACGAGGAACTGCGCGCCATCCGCGGCAACAAGATCGCCATGATCTACCAGGAGCCGATGGCGAGCCTCAATCCGGCGATGAAGATCGGACAGCAGCTGATGGAAGTGCCGCTGATCCACGACAAGGTGTCGAAGGAAGAGGCGTATAACCGCGCGCTGGAGATGGTGCGGGCGGTGAAGCTGCCCGATCCCGAGCGCATGATGCGCTCCTATCCGCACCAGCTTTCCGGCGGCCAGCAGCAGCGCATCGTCATCGCCATGGCGCTGCTGTCGAAGCCGGCACTGCTTCTGCTTGACGAGCCGACCACCGCGCTCGACGTCACCGTCGAGGCCGGCATCGTCGAGCTGGTCAAGGGTCTGGGCGAGAAGTTCGGCACCTCGATGATCTTCGTGTCGCACAACCTCGGCCTCATCCTCGAGACCTGCGACAAGATCACGGTGATGTATTCCGGCGAAGCGGTCGAGACCGGCAAGATCGAGGACGTGTTCGACCGGATGCGTCATCCCTATACGCAAGGGCTGTTCCGTTCGATCCCGCTGCCCGGCGCCGACAAGAATTCACGGCCGCTGATCTCGATCCCCGGCCAGTTGCCGCTGCCGCATGAACGGCCGAAGGGCTGCAATTTCGGGCCGCGCTGCCACCATTTCGTCGAGGGCGTCTGCAACGCCGCTGAAATCCCGATGGTCCCGGTCGAGGGCCATGAGGGGCATTTCTCGCGCTGCGTGCGCTTCAACGAGATCGACTGGGAAGCGCTGCCGCCCGGCGCCAAGAAGGTCAACGAGAAGGTCGAGCCCGGCGCGCCGGTGCTGAAGATCCAGGACCTCAAGAAATACTACAAGGTCGGCGGTAGCGAGGTGTTCGGCTCCAGCGAAGGCCGCGTCGTCAAGGCCAACGAGACGATCTCGTTCACCGCGCGCGAATCCGAGACGGTGGCGATCGTCGGCGAGTCCGGCTGCGGAAAGTCGACGCTGGCCAAGGTGCTGCTCGGCCTCGAGACCGCCAGCTCCGGCACGGTGACCTTGGCCAACAAGGAAATCCAGTCGACGGGTATCGAGAGCCGCGGCGTCGATACGGTCTCGTCGATCCAGATGGTGTTCCAGAACCCGTTCGACACGCTGAACCCCAGTCACAGCGTCGGCTCGCAGATCATCCGCACGCTGGAAAAGTTCAATGTCGGCAAGACTGCCGCCGAGCGGCGCCAGCGCATGCTGGAGCTGCTCGACCTGGTGAAGCTGCCCAGGGCCTTCGAGACCCGCAAGCCGCGCCAGCTGTCGGGCGGACAGAAGCAGCGCATCGGTGTCGCGCGCGCCTTCGCCGGCGATGCCAAGGTGGTGGTGGCCGACGAACCGGTCTCGGCGCTCGACGTCTCGGTGCAGGCGGCGGTGACCGAGTTGCTGATGGACATTCAGCGCAAGAACAAGACGACGATGCTGTTCATCAGCCACGATCTGTCGGTGGTGCGCTATATCGCCGACCGCGTCGTCGTCATGTATCTCGGCTACATCGTCGAGCAGGGCACGACCGACCAGATCTTCTCGCCGCCCTACCACCCCTATACCGAGGCGCTGCTGTCGGCGATCCCGATCGCCGACACCAGCGTGGTCAAGAAGCACATCGTGCTCGAGGGCGACATCCCGTCGGCGATGAACCCGCCGACCGGCTGCCCGTTCCAGACGCGCTGCGGCTATAAGAAGCTGGTGCCGGACAATCTATGCGAGACGAAGGTGCCGCCGGTGAAGAATCTCGGCGGCGGCCATACGAGCCTGTGCTGGCTTTCGGACGATGTGCTTGCCAAGATGGAGCAGGTCATCAAGTTCGACAAGGAGCATGCCGCGCATGAAGGCGTGCCGGATGACGCCCCGCATGTCGCGGGGCCGAGCCCTGCCGGAACGGCGCCCAAGCGGCCGCGTGGCAAAACAGGCAGCGCTGCAGCCGATGAGATCGGAGATGCCGTGGAGCAGGGCGAGGCGGGCATGCGAGCCCGCCGCCATGAAGTGCGCGACGAGGATTCGGAAACCGGTGTCCCAAGGCCCAAGGACACGACAAGGCGGCACTAGACCAAGCGAAGGGTCAACTGCCGCATTGCCGTAGCTGCGCTGCGTAGTCGCGGGCCATCTGGTCGGTGGCGCGCGCGTAGCTTTGAACGCCGGCGTCGCCGCGATTGCCGCGGCCATAGGCGGTCCAGCCGAGATAGTAGGCCAGATAGAGATTGTAAGTGTCATTGCGGGCGACACCAAAGGTGTCGGCGGTCTTGGAGTGGTACCAGCCGACGAAATCGATGGCGTCGGCGAAGCGCGTGCGGCGCGCCGCCCAGTTGCCGGTCTCGCTTTGATATTGCGACCAGGTGCCGTCGAGCGCCTGCGAGTAGCCCGTGGCGCTCGAGACATGCGTCCACGGGATGAAGCCGAGCAGCTTTGTTCGCGGCGGGCGGGCATTGCTCTTGAAGCCGGATTCCTTGCGCACCGTCGCCATCAGCACGGGAACGGGAATGCTGTATTTCTGCTCGGTCCGCTCGGCGGCGGACTGCCAGTTGTCGAACCAGCCGTCATTCTGGTCGAAGACGGCGCAGACATTGTTGATGTGGCTGGGCGCCGTCGCGCAGGCCGAAAGCGCCAGCAGCACGGAGACAGCGACAATTTTACTAAAACTCGACCTACGCATTGGAAGACGAATAGGCCGAAATCATAAAAGGAGTGTTGCGCGGTTCCTTAACGCGGACGCGGACGGCGCGAAAAGCCCAGTATCGATATTACGACCATATAGGTCGCTATTCTTTTCATCGACTTTCAAAAATGCCGCCTAGGTTAAAATCACGCCGGCAAATGGCGAATTCCTGACAGCTCGTATCTGATGCCGGCGCTCTGATGCGCGTATGAGCGAACCAAGACGCAAGCGCGGCGCCGAGCGCACCAGCAACCGCGGGCCAGCCGCTATCCCGCAATTGCCGCCGCGGCGGGTGGAGAATCCCTACCCGCCGATGGCGCTGCTGTCGGCCGACCAGATCGAGTCCATCCACCAGGCCTCGATGCATATCCTGGAGAATTTCGGCATCGAGGTGATGAGCCCGCGGGCGCTGTCGCTGTTCGAGCGCGCCGGCGCCAAGGTCGATCACGGGTCGATGAATGTGCGCATCGACCGCGGCATGGTCGAGGAAGCGCTGACCTCGACGCGCGGCAGCTACACGCTTACCCCGCGCAATCCGGCTCGAGCCATCCATCTCGGCGGCAGCACGATCAACTTCACGCTGGTCGCCGGCCCGCCCAATGTGCACGACATGGAGCGCGGCCGCCGCGCCGGCAATCTCGCCGACTATTCGGACCTCGTGCGGCTGGCGCAGCATTTCAACTGCATCCATATGCTGGGCAACCAGGTCTGCGCGCCGATCGAGCTGCCGGCGAACACAAGGCATATGGACACCTATTTCGCCAATCTGACGCTGACCGACAAATGTTTTCATGTCTCGGCGATCGGGCGGGGCAGGGCACTCGACGGCATCGAGATGATGGCGATCGCGCGCGGGCTGACGCTGGATGAGATGGCCCGGGACCCCGGCATCACCACCATCATCTCGGTCAACTCGCCGCGCCGCTTCGACGAGATGATGGCCGAAGGGCTGATGACCATGGCCGAATACGGCCAGTCGGTGGCCGTCACCCCATTCACGCTGATGGGCGCGATGAGCCCGGTGACGCTGGCCGGCGCGCTGGCGCAGCAGAACGCGGAGGCGCTGTTCGGCATCGTGCTGACGCAGCTGGTGCGCCCCGGCGCGCCGGTGATGTATGGCGCCTTCACTTCCAATGTCGACATGAAGTCCGGCGCGCCGGCCTTCGGCACGCCGGAAAACACCAAGGCTAACATCGCTTCCGGGCAATTGGCGCGGCGCTACAACTTGCCCTACCGCACCACGCCGGGATCGGCCTCCAACGCAGCCGATGCGCAGGGCGCCTATGAGACGATGATGGCGCTGTGGGGCGCGGTGCTCGGCCACGGCAATCTCGTCTATCATGCGGCCGGCTGGCAGGAGGGCGGACTGACGGCTTCATTCGAAAAGCTCATCATCGATGTCGAAATGATCCAGCATATGATGGAGTTCCTGCGGCCGATCGTTGTCGACGAGGCGGAACTGGCGGTGGACGCACTGGGCGCGGTGCCGACAGGGGGCCATTTCTTCGGCGAACCGCACACGCTGGAGCGTTACGCCACCGCCTTCTACCAGCCAATGCTTTCCAACTGGCAGAATTACGAAGCCTGGCAGGAGGCCGGCGGGCTCGACACGACGGCGCGCGCGACGCGGCTTTGGAAGAAGGCGCTGGAGGAATATGTCCAGCCGGCCATGGACCCGGCGGTGCGTGAGGCGCTCGAGGCCTACATGGCGCGGCGCAAGGAAGCGATCGGCCAGGGCGAGCCGTGATGCTTCCCATTTTGAGTTAACGCCCTACCATCCTGAATCCATTTAACCGTCTAACACCCTGATATTAGAGAAAACGCCATGAAGTCGCATGCAAAGGTCGTGGTCATCGGCGGCGGTGTCGTCGGATGCTCGGTGCTGTTCCATCTTGCCCGCCACGGCTGGACCGATGTCGTGCTTCTGGAGCGCGACGAACTAACTTCCGGCTCGACCTGGCATGCGGCCGGCGGCATGCACACCATCAATGGCGATCCCAACGTCGCCAAGTTGCAGAAATACACGATCTCGCTCTACAAGGAGATCGAGGAGCTTTCGGGACAGGCGACCGGCGTGCATCTCACCGGCGGTGTGCTGCTGGCCGCGACCGAGGCGCGGCTCGACTGGCTGCGCGGCGTGGTTTCGAAGGGCCGCTATCTCGGCATCGACCTCGAAGTGATCTCGGCCAAGGAAGCGGCGGAATTGATGCCGCTCATCGACCCCAGCCAGTTCGTCGGCGCGGTTCGCAACAAGGAGGACGGCCATCTCGACCCGTCCGGCGTGACGCATGCCTATGCCAAAGCGGCGCGGAAACTGGGCGCCGAGGTCGAGCGCTTCACCAAGGTCGAGGATATCGTGCGCCGTCCCGACGGGTTGTGGCGCGTCATCACCAACAAGGGCGATGTTATTGCCGAGCATGTGGTCAATGCCGGCGGGCTGTGGGCGCGCGAGGTCGGCCGCATGGTCGGGCTCGAATTGCCGGTGCTGGCGATGGAGCACATGTACCTGATCACCGAGGACATGCCGGAGGTTGCCGAATGGAACAAGAAGACCGGCACCGAGATCATCCACGCGGTCGACTTCGACGGCGAGCTCTATCTGCGCCAGGAGCGCGGCGGCATGCTGATGGGCACTTATGAGAAGGCCAACAAGGTCTGGTCCGAATTCCAGACGCCTTGGAATTTCGGCCATGAGCTGCTGGAGCCGGACATCGACCGCATCGCGCCGTCGCTGGAAGTCGGCTTCCGCCATTTCCCGGCCTTCCAAAAGACCGGCATCAAGCAGATCATCAACGGCCCCTTCACCTTCGCCCCGGACGGCAATCCGCTGGTCGGTCCGGTGCGCGGCCTGCCGGGCTTCTGGGTCGCCTGCGGCGTCATGGCCGGCTTCAGCCAGGGCGGCGGCGTTGGTCTTGCGCTCTCCAACTGGATGATCGAGGGCGATCCCGGCGCCGACATCTGGGCGATGGACGTGGCGCGCTATGGCGACTGGGCGACGATGGCCTATACCAACGCCAAGGTGCGCGAGAATTATTCGCGCCGCTTCTCGATCCGCTTCCCCAACGAGGAGCTGCCGGCCGGGCGTCCGCTGAAGACGACGCCTCTCTATGACGCGCTTGCCGCCAAGGGCGCGCAATGGGGCGTGTCCTATGGGCTCGAAGTGCCGCTCTGGTATGCGCCGGAGGGCGTCAAGGATGAGTTCTCCTGGCGGCGCTCAACCGACTTCGAGCATGTCGCCAAGGAAGTCGCGGCGGTGCGCAACGGCGTAGGCCTGTCGGAAATCTCGAACTTCGCCAAATACAAGGTGACGGGCGAGGACGCGGCTGGATGGCTCGACCGCATCTTCGCCTGCAAGCTGCCCAAGCGCGGCCGCATGACGCTGGCGCCGATGCTGAAGGACGACGGCAGGCTGATCGGCGATTTCACTTTAGCCAATATCGACGACAAAGAATGGTTCATCGCCGGCTCGGGCATCGCCGAGCAGTACCATATGCGCTGGTTCGAGGCGCATCTGCCTAAGGATGGCTCGGCGCGGATCGAGGCGCTGGGCCAGAAGCTCACCGGCCTTGCCATCGCCGGGCCGAAGGCGAGGGCGGTGCTGGCCAAGGTCACGCGCGCAGACATCTCCAACGCGGCGTTCCCCTTCATGGCGGTCGCGCGGATGGATATCGGCATGGCGCCGTGCCTTGTCGGACGCGTGAGCTATACGGGCGATCTCGGCTACGAGATCTGGCTAGCGCCGGAATACCAGCGCGCCGCCTACCAGGCGCTGGTCGCCGCGGGAGGGGAATTCGGCATCGGCCTGTTCGGCTCGCGCGCGCTCAATGCGCTCAGGCTCGAGAAGAATTACGGCTCATGGGCGCGCGAATACCGGCCGATCTACGGACCACTAGAGGCCGGGCTCGACCGCTTCGTCGCCTATGGCAAGGACGCCGATTTCATCGGCAAGGAAGCGGCGCTAGCCGAGCGCAAGCAAGGCGGCAAGCTTCGACTTCGCAGCTTCATCGTCGACGCTGTCGATGCCGATGTCATCGGCGACGAGGCGATCTGGCATGACGGCGTCGTGCGCGGCTGGGTCACGTCCGGTGGTTACGCGCACAATGCGAAGAAGTCGGTCGCCTTAGGCTATGTGCCAAAAGAGATCGCCGACAGACCGGACGGTTTCGAGATCGAGATCCTCGGCAAGCGCCATGCGGCCCGCATCCAGGCGGCGCCGCTGTTCGATGCCAATTTCGAACGGATGCGCGGCTAAAGCAATTCCAGGAAAAAAGTGCGAAGCGGTTTTCCGTCCGGAATTGCGTCAAAACAAAAAAGCCTCCAGGCGCGCATGTTGACATCAAGCCGTGGCGCTGTCGCGATTGTCCACCGCGAAGGCGCCCGGACCGGCAAAGAACAGATAGAGGAAGACGAAGCAGAACAGGATGGCTGCGTCGCCGCCGTTGTTGGCCGGGAAGAAGTCGCGCGGGAAATGCGCCATGAAATAGGCGATGGCCATTTCGCCGGCGAGCAGGAAGGCGACCGGACGGGTGAAGAGGCCGAGCACCAGAAGGATGCCGCCGGCGAATTCGAGAATGCCGGCAGCCGTCGTCAATCCGGTGAGGGCATGCGGCTCCGCGCTCACCGGGAAGTTGAACAGCTTCTGCGAGCCATGCTCGATGAACTGCAGGGCGGTCATGATGCGCAATATGCCCAGCGCCTGCGGCCGGTATTGAGCAAGGCTTTCGAAAAGCTTCATCTGAACTCCAATTTTCCCCCGCCCGGGGCCTTAAATTATCGCCCGGCGACGGACCACTCACTTCCCTTGGCCAGCCATCAACAATCGGTGAATGGAAGTGGTTTCAATCGCCGATATTTCTTCTCGCCATAGTTGCAAATATATCCTTATGGTTGTAACTCTGTCTGATGCATCGAACCCACGCGAGTCCCTTCATCATGAGAAAAGTAGTCATCGGCCTCTTCGCAATCCTTGCAGGCACCAGCTTCGCCATGGCCGCCGATGCCGGCTGCGATGCCTTCAAATGGCCGGTTGAACGCGAGCAGGCGCTGTTTCCGGAGGCGCCCGCCGCGCAATCGGGCGCCACGCTGACGGTCGGGGAAGCGGTGGATCTCACGCTCGCGGCGGCCGACACGGTCAGCTTTGAGGTACCGCCGGAGCGTGCGCCGGCAGCCGGCACCTTCGGCGCGACTGCAAATGTGACCGTGCCGCCGGAAGGCGAGCTGCAGCTCAGCCTGTCCGATGAGGCCTGGATCGATGTGGTGCAGGATGGCAAGACCGTGAAATCGGCGGCTTTCAGCGGCGTGAAGACCTGTCCGGGAATCCGCAAGAGCGTGCGCTTCAAGCTCGCGGGCGGCGCCGCGATCATCCAGGTCAGCGGCGCGAAAAAGGCCGATCTGAAGCTGGCGGTGCTGACGCCGGAGTGACGCCAAATGGATAACGCTGGCGGGACAGCGCCCCCCTCTGTCCTGCCGGACATCTCCCCCACAAGGGGGGAGATTGGCAGCTTCTACCGCGCCGGTGCCAGCAAGGCGAAATGCGCGCCTTGCGGATCCTGGCACTGGATGATCCACTGGCCGCTCGGCACGTCCATCGGTCCCATGATGACCTTGCCGCCATTGTCGGTGACGCGCCTGGCGGCGGCGTCGATGGCGTCGACGTTGAAATAGAACTGCCAGACCGGAACCGGAATCTGCGGCGGTTTGTTCATGATGCCGCCGCCGGATTCAGGGCCGGCGCCGAAGGTTTTGTAGATACCCATCTCGCCCATGTCGAACTCGCCGGCGCTCGTCCAACCGAATTGGGTGGAGTAGAAATCGAAGGCGGCTTTCCAGTCCGAGGTGTAGAGCTCATGCCAGCCGACATGGCCAAGCGTGGTTGCCGGCACAGGCGGCTGGTCGGGCTGGTTGGGCTGCAGGAACATGAAGGCCGCGCCTTGCGGGTCGGCAACGACGGCGAAGCGGCCGACGCCCGGAATGTCGTCCGGCGCGCGGTGGATCGCGCCGCCCGCGTCCTTGAGTGCTTTGGTCGAAGCGTCGACATCCTTGGTGTAGATGTAGCCTAACCAGGCCGGCGGCATGCCTCTCTTGGCGGGTTCTTCCGGCATCGTCATCAGACCGCCGACGCCGCGCACGGCTGAATTCACCACGATGTAGCGGGGCATGCCGGGCGCCTTGTCGAAGGGCTCGGCCTTCCAGCCGACCACGGCTGTGTAGAAAGCCTCGGCGGCGTCGAGGTCGGTGGTCATCAGTTCGTACCAGAAGAATGGTTGCGGGGATTTCGGCATGGTCGGTCTCCTCACCGGTTCAGGCAGCGATCGTTGTTCGATCCATCCTAAGGTATGTCGAGGTTCAGGTGATGCCGGCCTGCAAACGGTGGTTTCCTGCGCTTCCGGTGCTCACGTACTTAAGTACGCTCCGCTCCGGTTCTCGAAAACCGCCGTTTTCGGCGCGGCCTGACCTAACCTCAACACACCTTAGGACGATCCTGGCGACAGAAATCCGACATGGGCCGAAAATCCCGGTCGGCAAGGCGCTTTGCTCCTGATCTTGCATAGCCCACTCTTTTCGACTTTGCTGCCGGCAAAGAGGGGTTTGCCTTCCATGCGCCAGATGTCGCTCACGCCCGAGCTTGTGGCTCTTTGCCATCGCGAGGAGATCGATCCCGGACCGAGCGGGGAGTGGACGCAGCTCAGCGATGACGATTTCGGCGCGCTCGCCACGCGTCTCGCCGGCGAAGCCGATGAGGGGCCGCTTTGGGTGTTCGCCTATGGCTCGCTGATCTGGAAACCGGCCTTCGAGTCCGTCGAGCAGCAGCGCGCCTCGGCGCATGGCTGGCATCGCTCCTTCTGTCTCGACATGGTCCGCTGGCGAGGCAGCGCCGCGCAGCCGGGGCTGATGATGGCTCTGGAACGCGGCGGGCGTTGCGACGGCGTTATCTACCGCCTGCCGGACGGCGAAAAGCCGGCCCAGATCGAGAGGCTGTTGCGACGCGAGATCGACGACCATGAGAGCGTCGCTTCCGTCAGATGGGTTCCGGTGCGGACGGCGCAAGGTCGGGTGCGGGCGTTGGGCTTCTGGGTCGGCGTGACCGGCAGGGGGACGTCGCTCGGGCAGCCGCTGGAGGAGGTGGCTTGGGTGCTGGCGCGCGCGTGCGGCCATGTCGGCTCCGGTGCGGAATATCTCTACAACACCGTCAGCCATCTCGAGACCTTCGGCATCCATGACCGCAATCTGTGGCGGCTGCAGGAACTGGTCGCGGACGAGATCCGGTCGATCCACGGCCACAGGGTCACAAGCCACGACACCGCGGAGGTTACCGAAGTAGCCATAACATGACTTCATTTGTCATGTTTTTGCTCAACCATTACAGTGGCTTGGCCGAAAATTGACCAATTGATAAAAAAATAAAACGTGCTAGCCTTCCCCAAAACGACAACAAGGGGAACTGGAATGGCGACTGGTCATTTCATCGAAGGCATTGCCGGCGGCAGGCTGTCTTCCGAGCAATACGCCGAGAATTTTTCCGACCTGCATCCGCCGCTCGACCACCACGAGGCGCTGGTCGAATCCGATCGCTGCTATTTCTGCTACGACGCGCCGTGCATGAATGCGTGCCCGACCTCGATCGACATCCCGCTGTTCATCCGCCAGATCGCCACCGGCAATCCGCTGGGCTCGGCCAAGACCATCTTCGACCAGAACATCCTCGGCGGCATGTGCGCCCGCGTTTGCCCGACCGAGACGCTGTGCGAAGAGGTCTGCGTGCGCGAGGTGGCCGAAGGCAAGCCGGTGCAGATCGGCCGGCTGCAGCGCTATGCCACCGATGTGGCGATGAGCGAGGGCAAGCAGTTCTACAAGCGCGCCGAAGCGACGGGCAAGAGCATTGCCGTGGTCGGCGCCGGGCCGGCCGGGCTGGCGGCGGCGCATCGCCTTGCCCGTCACGGCCATGAGGTGACGATCCTGGAGGCGCGGCCGAAGGCCGGCGGCCTCAACGAGTATGGCATCGCCGCCTATAAGAGCGTCGACGATTTCGCCCAGGCCGAGGTCGACTACGTCACCGCGATCGGCGGCATCGACATCCAGAACGGCAAGGCGCTCGGCCGCGACTTCCAGTTGGCCGACCTGATGCGCAACTATGATGCGGTCTTCCTCGGGCTCGGCCTCGGCGGCGTCAATGCATTGCGCGCCGAGGGCGAAGACGCCGACGGTGTCGCCAATGCGGTCGAGTTCATCGCCGAACTGCGCCAGGCAAGCGATCTCTCCAGCCTGCCGGTCGGCCGGCGCGTCGTCGTCATCGGCGGCGGCATGACGGCAATCGATGCCGCGGTGCAGTCGAAGCTGCTCGGCGCGGAGGAGGTGACGATCTGCTATCGCCGCGGCCAGGAGGCCATGAACGCGTCCGGCTTCGAGCAGGATCTGGCCGCCGCCAACGGCGTCACTATCCGCCACTGGCTGCAGCCGAAGCGCGTCATTGCCGAGAACGGCAAGGTCTCGGCGATCGAGCTCGAATACACCGCGATGAGCGGAGATAGGCTTGTCGGCACCGGCGAACGGCTCACGCTCGTCGCCGACCAGGTGTTCAAGGCGATCGGCCAGAGCTTCGTGCCGGCGCATCTCAACGGCAGCGCGGAGGCGATCGAGCTCGAAGGCGGCCGCATCAAGGTCGATGCCGAGGGCCGCACCTCGCTGGCCAAAGTCTGGGCCGGCGGCGACTGCATCTTCGGCGGCGACGATTTGACCGTATCGGCGGTGGCGCAAGGGCGCGACGCGGCCGAGAGCATCCACCGGGCACTGACCTCTAACGGGAGGGCATGAGCATGGCAGACATCCGCAACAATTTCATCGGCATCAAGTCGCCAAACCCGTTCTGGCTGGCCTCGGCGCCGCCGACCGACAAGGCCTACAATGTCGAGCGCGCCTTCAAGGCGGGCTGGGGCGGCGTGGTTTGGAAGACGCTGGGCGAAGAGGGCCCGCCGGTCGTCAACGTCAACGGCCCGCGTTACGGCGCGATCTGGGGCGCTGACCGACGGCTGCTGGGCTTGAACAACATCGAGCTGATCACCGACCGCGACCTGCAGACCAACCTGCGCGAGATGAAGCAGGTCAAGATGAACTGGCCGGATCGGGCACTGATCGCCTCGATCATGGTGCCTTGCGTCGAGGAAAGCTGGAAGGCGATCCTGCCGCTGGTCGAGGAGACCGGCGCCGACGGCATCGAGCTCAATTTCGGCTGCCCGCATGGCATGAGCGAGCGCGGCATGGGCTCGGCGGTCGGCCAGGTGCCGGAATATATCGAAATGGTGGTGCGCTGGTGCAAGCAGTACACGCGCATGCCCGTCATCACCAAGCTGACGCCAAACATCACCGACATCCGCAAGCCCGCGCGGGCCGCGCATGCCGGCGGTACCGACGCGGTATCGCTGATCAACACCATCAACTCGATCACCGGCGTCGATCTCGACAGTTTCGCGCCGCAGCCGACCATCGACGGCAAGGGCTCGCATGGCGGCTATTGCGGCCCGGCGGTGAAGCCGATCGCCATGAACATGGTGGCCGAGATCGCCCGTGATCCCGAAACCCGCGGCCTGCCGATCTCCGGCATCGGCGGCATCACCACCTGGCGCGACGCTGCCGAATTCATGGCGCTCGGCGCCGGCAATGTGCAGGTCTGTACGGCGGCCATGACCTATGGCTTCAAGATCGTACAGGAGATGATCGCCGGCCTGGAAAACTGGATGGACGAGAAGGGCCACGCCTCGCTCTCCGACATCATCGGCCGCGCCACGCCCAACGTCACCGACTGGCAGTATCTCAACCTCAACTATGTCGCCAAGGCGCATATCGACCAGGACGCCTGCATCAAATGCGGCCGCTGCCACATCGCCTGCGAGGATACTTCGCACCAGGCGATCACCAGCATGGTCAATGGGACCCGGCATTTCGAGGTGATCGAAGCCGAATGCGTCGGCTGCAATCTCTGCGTCAATGTCTGCCCGGTGGAGGGCTGCATCACCATGGAGCCGCTGGCGGCCGGCGCGATGGACGAGCGCACCGGCAAGCCGGTGTCGCCGATCTACGCCAACTGGACGACGCACCCCAACAATCCGATGGCCAAGGTGGCGGCGGAATAAGGGTTGTCTTCGCAGAATTTAGGTTCCTCGCCCCACGAGAGTGGGGAGAGGTGGCCTGGCGAAGCCAGGCCGGAGAGGGGCCTCGCGGCGGCTGGACACCTCTGAGGCCCCTGATTTGTCTTTATCTTCTTGCGCCTCGTCCTTGACCGGTTTTGGCTTCGCAAAGGGCGTCCCCCCTCTCCGTCCCGGCTTCGCCGGGCCACCTCTCCCCCGCTTCGCGGGGTGCGAGGAACCCAGGTTCTGCGAAGCGGCATTCTCTCTCTCTCTCTCTCTCTCTCTCTGTCATTGCGAATTGTCGGCATTTTTCATTTCCTATTGCAGATAAAATATATCCATGATAAAAAATATCCAAGAATAGGAGATCGGCACCATGAAACTGGGCGATGGCGTTGAGGCGTCCATCCACTGCGCGGCGACGCTGGCCAGCCTCGACGGCAACAGCACCATGCCGGGCGCGGCGCTGGCGGAATGTTTCGGGCTGTCGCCGAGCTATCTGCTCAAGCATCTCAATCAGCTCACGGCGGCGCGGATTCTTGAATCGGTGCCGGGACCGGCGGGCGGCTACCGGCTGGCGCGAGCGGCGGAGCGGATCACGTTGCTGGATATCGTGCTGGCCGTCGAGGGACGGGAGCCCGCGTTCCGCTGCGGCGAAATCCGCCAGCGCGGCCCGGTCAAGATCGATGCGTCGGCCTATGTCAGACCCTGCGGTATCAATGCCGCGATGCTCAAGGCCGAGCGCGCCTATCGGGCGGCGCTTGCCGAAGTGAAGCTGTCCGACGTCGTGGCCGAATACGCCGCCGAAGGCGATCCGCGGTCCTATGCCGCGAGCTGCGCCTTCGTCGAGCGTCACCAGCGGCCGCAGAAATCCTCTTCACCGAAGCAGACTTAACCCGCCAGACAATGTGGAAAGGCAAAGACGATGAAACAGAGACTTCAATTTTATGCCAAGGCGCCGGCTCTCATGAAGGCAGTGACCGAGCTCAACACGGCTGTCGAGGAGAGCGGGCTGGAGGCCAGCCTGATCCATCTGGTCAAGCTCAGGGCTTCGCAGATCAATGGCTGCTCCTACTGCGTCGACATGCACAGCCGTGAGGCAAGGCGCGACGGCGAGACCGAGCAGCGCCTCTATCTGGTCGCCGCCTGGAAGGAATCACCGCTGTTTTCCGAGCGCGAGAGGGCGGCATTTGCCTGGACCGAAGCGGTGACCAACATTTCCGACAACGGCGTTCCGGACGATCTCTATGCCGCAACGCTTGAGCATTTTTCCGAGGAGGAGCTGGTCAAGCTGACCGTGCTGGTCGGCATGATCAATATGTGGAACCGCCTCGCCATACCCTTCCGCTCCGTCCATCCGGTCGAAAAGGCAAAGGCCGCCTGAGGGAACGGGGCGGCGCGAGGGCGTTTCAGTTGTCGGCGAGCTATTTTCTGATGTTGGCGCTGCCCCTCATTGCCCTGCCGGGCATTTCTCCCCGTGAACGGGGAGAAAGGGCTGGTCGCGGCGTCGGCGCCCTTCTTGCAAGCTTGGACATTGGCGAAATCGCTGACGCGAACCCTTCTCCCCGTTTACGGGGAAGATGGCGGCAGCCCGATGAGGGGCAGCGCTGACGTCGGGTTTTCGCCCACTACCACTCACGCTGCGAACCTTAGGCCGCCGTCGCAGGTCAGCACCTGGCCGGTCATGAAGCCGTTGGAGACCAGGAAGGCGATCGCCTCGGCGACATCCTCGGCGCGGCCGATGCGGCCGACCGGTGTCTTGCCGGCATATTCGGCAAACACCGCCTGCCGCTGCTCGTCCGGCAAAAAGTCCCACCAGGGCGTGTCGATGACGCCGGGCGCCACGACGTTGACGCGCAGCGGTTTCAGCTCGACCGCCAGGATCGGCGCGACGGTCAAGAGCATGCCGTTGATGGCGCCGATGCCGGCGACGCCGGGCGCCGTGATCTGCGCCGAGACGGCGGAGATGAAGGTCACCGATCCGGCCTTGTTCAAGGTCGGCAAAGCCGCCTGCAGGCAGGACAATTGCGGCCGGACCTTTTCGTCGACGCCGCTGGCGATATCGGAGAGGTCGAGCGTCGCGAACGGTCCCAGCCCCTTGCCGCCGCTCGCGGCGAGAACCAGGTGATCGAACGGCCCGAGGCGCTCGAAGAACTGGCGGACTTCATCCGGCTTGGTGGCGTCGAAGGCGGCTTTGCCGACGGTACCGTCGAGGCTCTTCCAGGCGCTTTTCAGCTTCTCCTCGTTGCGGCCGGTGATCGTGACTTTCATGCCGGGGCCGACAAGCCGCCTGGCCGTGGCCAGGCCGATGCCGGACGAGCCGCCGATGATGACGCAATGTTGGATGATTTCGCTCATGAGTGCTGTTCCCTGGATGTTGGTGATGGGTGACCGATCAGTTCGAGGCTCAGCGCCCGCAATCGGCGGCGGGCCTTTTCGTCATAGGCCTGGGCGTCGGCGCGCGATTCCCGCTGGCCGTCGAAATAGCGGCCGCTGCGTCCTTCGAGCGCCGGCGATGTCGCGAGGTTGAGGATGGCGTCGGCGCCGGTTTCGACCGAGCTCCATGGCGTGACGCCGGCCTGCCGGACCATCGTGGTGTCCATGTAGCTTGCCGGATGCAGCGCGTTGACGGTGATGCCGGTGCCTTCGAGCTGTTCCGCCAGATCGACGGTGAACAGGATCTGTGCCAGCTTGCTCTGGCAGTAGGCGCGCACGCCGCTATAGCCATGCGTCAGCATGACGTCGTCGAAGTCGATTGCCTGCTGGCCGGCCGAGGCGACGTTGACGATGCGCGCCGGCGCGCTTGCCTTGAGCAAAGGCAAAAGCTCCGACGTCAGCAGAAAGCCGGCGAGATAGTTGACGGCGAAGCGCAGCTCGTAGCCGTCGGCGCTGACCTGCCGCTTGGCGCCTTGGCCGCCGGTGCCGACGCCGGCATTATTGATCAGGATGTCGAGCCGGTCGGTTCTTGCGCGCACGGCTTCGGCGAGGCTGCGCACTTCGGCCAGCGAAGCGAGATCGGCTGCGAGGAATTCCGCCTTGCCGCCCTTGGCCTCGATGGCGGCAACGACTTCCTTGCCGCGAGTTTCGTCGCGACCATGCACCAGCACGCGGGCGCCACCGGCGCCGAGCCTTTCGGCGACCACACGGCCGACACCGTCGGTCGAGCCGGTGATGAGAATTGTTTTGTCCTTGAGTTCCATGTTCAGAGCCTCCTTGTGCTGCTCTGAACGCAAAGATGGGACACCGCGCGCGTCCCAAACAGTTCAAACTTTATCCTGGTATCAATACTGCTATAATAAGTGCATGGATGTCGTGACCCATTCCCCCGAAGACCATCGCCGGCGCGAGCTCGGCGCCTTCCTGCGTTCGCGCCGCGAAAGGCTCTCGCCCTCGGATACCGGTATCGCTTGCGGCGCGCGGCGGCGCACGCCCGGGCTGCGGCGCGAGGAAGTGGCGATGATCGCCGGCGTCGGCACCACCTGGTACACCTGGCTGGAGCAGGGCAGGGACGTGCGGCCTTCGGTCGAGGTGCTGTCGGCGCTCTGCCAGGCGCTGCGGCTTGACGGCGCCGAGCAGCGGCATCTGTTCACGCTGGCCGGCCGCCAGCAACCGGAGCGGCGGCGCATTGTTGCGGGCAAGGTCGAGGGGCCGTTGCTGCACATGCTGCAAAGCCTGGTGCTGCAGCCCGCCTATGTCGTCGGCCCGCGCTGGGACGTGCTGGCCTGGAACGACGCGGCCGTCGCAATCTTCGGCGATTACGGCCTGCTGGAGGGCGACGCCCGCAACATCATCCACGGGGTGTTCACCGATCCGCATCGGCGGCATCTGCTGGTCGACTGGGAGCAAGTAGCCCGTGCAACGCTCGCCGCCTTCCGCGCCGAAAGCGCGAAATACACCGGCGATCCTGATTTCGAGCGGCTGATCGCGCTGATGATGCGCTCGAGCCCCGAATTCCGGGAATGGTGGCCGCAGCGCGATGTCGTGCACCGGCTTTCCGGCCTGAAGCATCTGCGCCATCCGATCGCCGGCGCGATGACCTTCGAGCATATGAGCCTGTCGATTGACGACGGTTCGGATATGCGATTGATCGTCTACACGCCACTGGCAGAGCAGAATTCTGTTGCGAAATTGCGGAAGCTGCTCGAGGGGCTTCCGACCGAGCGGCGCAGCGCGTGAGGTTGGTTGGTCGCAGGCGCAGCCGTCCGAGAAAGGCAGCGGCAAGCCCTCAACTTCGTCATCCACGGGCGGAGCAAGGAGCGTAGCGACGCAGCGCAGACCCGAGGATCCATTCCGTGACTCCAACGCGCTTCTGCGGTGCAGAATTCTGCTCCGCTGCGCCCTTCGACCAAGGTAACGGAATGGATCCTCGGGTCTCCGCGTCCGCTTCGCTCCCGCTCCGCCCGTGGATGACGAAGCTGAGGGGTTTCGGCCAATCGCCAGCGTCAGCACAGCCAAGCGGTTGGTAGGTCAGCGTCATCCGCTTTACCCTTTGGACGCTTCGCTACCCTTCGGCTTCAGCCCATCGAGGAACAACTGCTCCAGAAACCGCGCCGCGTCCTCGAAGCGGCCCTCGCCGCCGCGGTCGGCGCCGAGCACGGCGCGCACCTGGACATCGAAATCGGCATAATGCTGCGTCGTCGCCCAGATTGAGAAGATCAGGTGCCAGGGATCGGTGCGGGCGATCTTGCCGGCGCGCATCCAGCCCTTGATGACGGCTGCTTTCTCGTCGACCAAGGTCTTCAACTCGCCCTCCAGCATCGGCTTGATGCGCGGCGCGCCCTGCAGGATCTCGTTGGCGAAGAGCCGGCTTTCGCGCGGGAAGTCGCGCGCCATCTCCAGCTTCCTGCGGATATAGCTTCTGAGCTCCGTCAGCGGGTCGCCGATGTCGTCCAGCTCGCGCAGCGGCGCCAGCCAGGTGTCGAGCAGGCGCTGCATCAATGTCTCGTGAATGTCTTCCTTGCGGCGGAAGTAATAGAGAAGGTTGGGCTTCGACATGCCGGCGGCCTCGGCGATTTGGTCGATGGTCGAGCCGCGAAAACCATTGGCGGAGAAGACTTCGAGCGCAGCTTCGAGGATCAGCTCGCGCTTTTCCTGTTGGATGCGGGTGCGGCGGGGAGCGGAGCCTTCCATCGTGTCCGTCATCCTTGCAGGCCGCCGCGCCGGCTTTCTGGACCAATTCTCTGGACCAGTTTTTCCTGAGGCTGTGGAGCGCGCTTTTTATGCCGCATTTCCGCTAGTAATCCCCTGACCGCCGACAGGCGGCGCTAACGTTTGTCCAACCGGTCAAAAATTTGCGTAGCACGAAAACGCAGCAAAGACCAAGCGTTGGCCGCACCGAAACAGGTTACAAGGGGAAGTCTTGGCTATGTCCAACCGGCTGAAAGTCACGCCGAACGATCTCAGCGCATTCTGGATGCCGTTCACGGCAAACCGTCAGTTCAAGCAGGCGCCGCGCATGTTCGTGTCCGCCAAGGACATGCATTACACCACCAGCGACGGCCGCAAGGTGCTCGACGGCACCGCTGGCCTCTGGTGCGTCAACGCCGGTCACTGCCGGCCGAAGATCACCGAGGCGATCCAGCACCAGGCTGCCGAGCTCGACTATGCGCCGGCCTTCCAGATGGGCCATCCCATTGTCTTCGAGCTGGCGAACCGGCTGGTCGACATCGCGCCGAAGGGCATGGACCATGTCTTCTTCACCAATTCCGGTTCGGAATCGGTCGAGACCGCGCTGAAGATGGCGATCGCCTATCACCGCGCCAGGGGCGAGGGCTCGCGCACCCGGCTGATCGGCCGCGAGCGCGGCTACCATGGTGTCAATTTCGGCGGCATCTCGGTCGGCGGCATCGTCACCAACCGCAAGATGTTCGGCACGCTGCTCGGCGGCGTCGACCACCTGCCGCACACGCATCTGCCGGAGAAGAACTCATTCTCGAAGGGCGTGCCGGAACATGGCGCGGAACTCGCCAATGAGCTCGAGCGTCTCGTCACGCTGCATGACGCCTCGACCATCGCGGCCGTCATCGTCGAGCCGGTCGCTGGCTCCACCGGCGTCATCCTGCCGCCGAAAGGCTATCTGCAAAAACTTCGGGAAATCTGCACGAAGCACGGCATATTGTTGATTTTCGATGAAGTGATCACCGGCTTCGGCCGCCTCGGCGCGCCGTTCGCGGCCGACTATTTTGGCGTCACGCCGGATATCATGACCACCGCGAAGGGCGTTTCCAACGGCGTCATCCCGATGGGCGCGGTATTCGTCAAGAAGGAGATCCACGACGCCTTCATGACCGGCCCCGAGCACATGATCGAGTTCTTCCACGGCTACACCTATTCGGGCAATCCGATCGCCTGCGCCGCCGCGCTCGGCACTTTGGACACCTACAAGGAAGAGGGCCTTTTGACGCGCGGCGAGGAACTGGCGCCGTACTGGGAAGACGCGCTGCATTCGCTCAAGGGCGAGCCGCATGTGATCGACATCCGCAACATCGGCCTGATCGGCGCGATCGAGCTGGCGCCGATCGCCGGCAGCCCGACGAAGCGGGCGTTCTCGGCTTTCGTCAAGGCCTTCGAGCGCGGCGCGCTGATCCGCACCACCGGCGACATCATCGCGCTGTCGCCGCCGCTGATCATCACCAAGGGCCAGATCAACGAGTTGATCGACCATGTTCGCGATGTTCTGAGGTCGATCGACTGATCAGCCGGGCGGACATCCTTCCCGTCGAGGGGAGGGTGTCCATGAAGCGGCTGGGCGAGGTCGGCCAAGATGCGCCGACCTCGACAGTGGTGCGATTCAGGCCGGCCGCGCGCCGATGCCGGTCAGGATCACCCGCTTGATGTTCTCCTTGGCTTCCCGCCATTGCCGGTCGGAGAGCGACTTGCCGCCGTTCAGCGTCTCGATCTGGTGGCCGAAATCGGCGTAATGCTGGGTCGTGGCCCAGAGCATGTAGAGCAGATGCCGCGGGTCGACCGGGTCCATCTTGCCCTCCTCGATCCAGCGCCTGATGATCTCGACGCGGCCGTCGGTCCATTCGCGAAGCGTTGATTCCATATAGTCCTGAAGCACCGGCGCGCCGTGCATCACCTCCGAGGCCCAGACCTTCGAGCCATCGGGGTGGCGGCGCGATATTTCCATCTTGGCGTCGATATAGGCGCTGATACCGTCTATCGGCCCGCGCGCGGCATCGAAGCAATTGGCCGCCTGCAGCCAGATCTCGAAGATGTTCTGGACGACGGACCGGTAAAGCTCTTCCTTGGTGGCGAAATAGTAGTGGAGATTTGCCTTGGGCAGCCCCGCCAGATCGGCAATCAGCTGCATCGTGGCGCCGCCGAACCCGGCTTCCGCGAACACCTTTTCGGCGGCGAGCAGAATGGCCTTTTCATTCTCCCGCCTTATGTCCTGGCGCCGCATGGGACGGGTGGATTCGGTCATGTCTCCCCCAAGATTCTCGTTGACCGCTTGGTCAGCTTGTGTAGTCTGAAAGCTGACCATACGGTCAGGATGCAAACCACTCAAGGGGCGACAAGACCCCGGATGGAAATGGGAACCGCAAATGGCCGCACCCGGCGAGAATCTGCGAATCAATTCGGACCGTTTGTGGGACTCCCTGATGGAGATGGCGAAGATCGGCCCCGGCATCGCCGGCGGCAACAATCGCCAGACGCTAACCGATTCCGACAAAGAGGGCCGCGCGCTTTTCAAGTCCTGGTGCGATGCGGCCGGGCTCTCGATGGGTGTCGACCAGATGGGCACCATGTTCATGACGCGCGCCGGCACCGATCCGGACGCGCTGCCGGTCTATGTCGGTTCCCACCTCGATACCCAGCCGACCGGCGGCAAGTATGACGGTGTGCTTGGCGTGCTTTCGGGCCTCGAGGTCGTGCGTTCGCTCAACGATCTCGGCATCAAGACGAAGCACCCGATCGTTGTCACCAACTGGACGAATGAAGAGGGCGCGCGTTTCGCCCCGGCCATGCTTGCCTCCGGCGTGTTCGCCGGGGTGCATACGCAGGATTACGCCTATGGCCGCAAGGATCTGGACGGCCTGACCTTCGGCGACGAGCTGAAGCGGATCGGCTGGGTCGGCGACGAGAAGGTCGGCGCGCGCAAGATGCACGCCTATTTCGAGTATCACATCGAGCAGGGACCGATCCTGGAGGCCGAGAACAAGCAGATCGGCGTGGTGACGCATTGCCAAGGCCTGTGGTGGCTGGAATTCACGCTGACGGGCAGGGAGGCGCATACCGGCTCGACGCCGATGAACATGCGCGTCAATGCCGGCCTCGCCATGGCCCGCATCCTTGAAATGGTGCAGACGGTGGCCATGGAGAACCAACCCGGCGCCGTCGGCGGCGTCGGACAGGTGAAGTTTTCGCCCAATTCGCGCAACGTTCTGCCTGGTACGGTGATCTTTACCGTCGACATCCGCTCGCCGGACCAGGCGAAGCTCGACGGCATGCGCGCCCGCATCGAGAAGGAAGCGCCGAAGATCTGCGAGGGGCTCGGCGTCAAATGCTCGGTCGAGGCGGTCGGCCATTTCGATCCGGTGACCTTCGATCCGACGCTGGTCGGCCGCGTGCGCACCGCCGCCGAAAAGCTGGGCTACAGCCACATGAACATCATCTCGGGCGCCGGCCACGATGCCTGCTGGGCGGCCAAGGTCGCGCCCGCGACCATGGTCATGTGCCCCTGCGTAGGCGGTCTCAGCCACAACGAGGCCGAGGAAATCTCCAAGGAATGGGCGGCGGCGGGCGCCGACGTGCTGTTCCACGCGGTGGTGGAGACTGCGGGGATCGTGGAGTGACCGACTAGAGCATTCCACCGTTTCACGGAAACGGTGGAATGCTCTAGTGTCTTTGTTTTAACGCAATTTCGGACGGAAAACCGCTTCACACTTTTCCTGAAATTGCTCCGGACCAATCACCTCGCAACGCCGCTCGCAAAGAAGCGCGAAAGAACAGGGGAACAGATATGACCAAAGTCATCCGGAACGGCACCATCGTGACGGCCGACCGCACGTGGAAGGCCGACGTGCTGATGCAGCACGGCAAGATCGTCGCCATCGGCTCCAACCTGCATGGCGATCATGAGTTCGACGCCACCGGCTGCTATGTCATGCCGGGCGGCATCGATCCGCACACGCATCTCGAAATGCCTTTCATGGGCACCTATTCGGCCGACGATTTCGAATCCGGCACGCGCGCTGCGCTCTCCGGCGGCACGACGATGGTGGTCGATTTCTGCCTGCCGGCGCCGCAGCAGTCGCTCTTGGAAGCGCTGCAGATGTGGGACAACAAGACCTCGAAGGCGTCCTGCGACTATTCCTTCCACATGGCGATCACCTGGTGGGGCAAGCAGGTGTTCGACGAGATGGCGACGGTGGTCGACCGGGGCATCACCTCGTTCAAGCACTTCATGGCCTATAAGGGCGCGCTGATGGTCGATGACGACGAGATGTATGCGTCGTTCCAGCGCTGCGCCGATCTCGGCGCCCTGCCGCTGGTGCATGCCGAGAATGGCGACGTAGTCGCGGCACTGTCGCAAAAGCTTTTAGCCGCCGGCAACAACGGCCCCGAGGGGCACGCCTATTCGCGTCCGCCGGAAGTGGAAGGCGAGGCGACAAACCGCGCCATCATGATCGCCGACATGGCCGGCGTGCCGCTCTATGTCGTGCATGTCTCCTGCGAGCAGAGCCATGAAGCGATCCGCCGCGCCCGGCAGAAGGGCATGCGGGTGTTCGGTGAGCCGCTAATCCAGCATCTGACGCTCGACGAGACCGAGTATTTCAACAAGGACTGGGACCATGCGGCGCGCCGGGTGATGAGCCCGCCCTTCCGCAGCAAGTGGCACCAGGATTCGCTGTGGGCCGGCCTGCAGGCCGGCTCGCTGCAGGTGGTGGCGACCGACCACTGCTCCTTCACCACGAAGCAGAAGCGCAACGGCATCGGCGATTTCACCAAGATCCCGAACGGCACGGGCGGGCTCGAGGACCGCTTGCCGGTCTTGTGGACGACGGGCGTCAACACGGGGCGGCTGACGATGAACGAGTTCGTCGCGGTGACCTCGACCAACATCGCCAAGATCCTCAACATGTATCCGAAG
The DNA here is from genome assembly GCF_004010375.2 of Mesorhizobium sp. M2E.F.Ca.ET.209.01.1.1. Taxonomy (NCBI): domain Bacteria; kingdom Pseudomonadati; phylum Pseudomonadota; class Alphaproteobacteria; order Hyphomicrobiales; family Phyllobacteriaceae; genus Mesorhizobium; species Mesorhizobium sp. M2E.F.Ca.ET.209.01.1.1. The sequence continues at coordinate 175,839 of NZ_SADP02000011.1, forward strand.
AAGGGCGCGATCGTCGAAGGCGCCGACGCCGACATCGTCGTGTGGGACCCGAAGCGCAAGAAGACCATCTCGGCCAAGAAGCAGCAGTCGGTGATTGATTACAATGTCTTCGAAGGTTTCGAGGTGACCGGCCTGCCGCGCTTCGTCTTCTCGCGTGGCGAGCTCTCGATCGAGGAAGCGGACGTCAAGGCCAAGGCCGGCCATGGAGAGTTCGTCGCGCGTGAGCCGAACGCGGCGGTCAACCGGGCGCTGTCGACCTGGAAGGAGATTTCCGCGCCGCGCAAGGTGGAGCGCACAGGCATTCCGGCGACGGGGGTCTGAGATGCGGCGCGGGGGACTATTCTTAGGCGCAGCCTTTGTGCTTGCGGCCGGCCATGCATGGGCCGCCGGCATCGATCTCTCAAAACCTTATGGCGACAAATATGGCTGCATCAACCGGAACGGCCAGGAGGTCGCCGCCGACAAGATGCTGCTTTTGACTGACAAGGAACTGATCACGGCGGCCAGCGCCTGCACCTTCAGCGACAAGCAGCCCCAGGCCGACGGCTCGCTGGTGGTAACGGCGAAATGTGAGGCGGAAGGCGAAGAGGGACAGGCGCCCACCAAGTTCACCATCAAGCGCAGCGCAAAGAATGCCAAGAAGCTGGTGGTGGCCGACGAGGACGGCCATGTGATGGGCGAAGTCGCGCGATGCAAATGACGGCGATCCCGTCAGGGTCAAGCAACCAGGCCATCCAGTTCCGGCAGCAGGACGACGCTTTCCTGTTCGTTGGGATCGGTGCGGGCGATGACTGCCGAGGACGGCGCTCCGCTCAGATTGGCGGGCAGATGCGGCACGCCGGCCGGAATGTAGAAGAGGTCGCCGGCCTTGACGACGATGTGGTGCTCGAGCCGGTCGCCGTACCAGGTGTGGACTTCGCCCGAGAGCACGTAGATGGCCGTCTCGTGGCTTTCATGCATATGCGCCTTGGCGCGGGCGCCGGCCGGCATGGTGAGAAGATGCATGCAGATGCCGGAGGAGCCGACGGTCTCGGCGGCGATGCCGGCGAAATAGCTCAGCCCCTGCTTGCCCTGATAGGTGCTTTCGGGGCGAACGAGATGACAGGTGGGTTTAGGCGACATCGGCAAGGCTCCGGGCGGCGTCGATCGGGTGGGACAGGACGAGTGGAAAGCAACGCTATCATAAAATCAACCGGATTGCGGACGGCGCGGCAGCGGCTGCGAAAGGCAGGCTGCAGCCAATGAGCGAACAGCCGCCAGCCGTCGTCTCGGCAAGCAAGCTCGGCCTCACTTTCCAGACCAATGACGGTCCGGTGCAGGCGCTCTCCAATGTCGACCTCACCATCGGCAAGGGAGAGTTCGTCTCCTTCATAGGCCCGTCCGGCTGCGGCAAGACGACCTTGCTGCGCGTCATCGCCGATCTGGAAAGGGCGACCTCGGGCGCGATCTCCGTCAACGGAATGACGCCGGAACAGGCGCGCGAGAAACGCGCCTACGGCTACGTCTTCCAGGCGGCGGCCTTGTTTCCGTGGCGCACGATCGAGCGCAATGTGGCGCTGCCGCTTGAGATCATCGGCCTCTCGCAGGCTGAGCAGGCGGAGCGCATCAAGCGCACGCTGGAACTCGTCAATCTCGCGGGCTTCGAGAAGAAATATCCCTGGCAGCTGTCCGGCGGCATGCAGCAGCGCGCCTCGATCGCACGCGCGCTCGCCTTCGACGCGGACCTTTTGTTGATGGACGAGCCGTTCGGCGCCCTGGACGAGATCGTGCGCGATCACCTGAACGAGCAGCTCCTCGACCTCTGGGCGCGGACCAACAAGACGATCTGCTTCGTCACCCATTCGATCCCCGAGGCGGTGTATCTGTCGACCCGCATCGTGGTGATGTCGCCGCGGCCGGGCCGCGTCACCGACATCATTGAATCGACGCTGCCGAAGGAGCGGCCGCTCGACATCCGCGAGACACCGGAGTTCTTGGCGATCGCCGCGCGGGTGCGCGATGGGCTGAGGGCTGGGCACAGCTATGATGATTGAGGCGGACGAGGATACGCTCCCTCCTCTCCCCACCGGGGAGAGGGTGGCCGGAGCGAAGCGGAGGTCGGGTGAGGGGACGTCCCCCCGCGCCTTCGTCATCCTAGGGCGGAGCAGAGGCGCCAACGCGCGCGTGAAGGGAGCCGGCGACCGCGATTTCGTCATCCTAGGGCGGAGCGACGCGAAGCGGAGCGCAGACCCTAGGATCCATGCCGTGGCGCTGGTCGAAGGGCGTAAGCGGTCGAGAATATCCGCCCGGGGCTCGGCACAAAAAGCCCTGTTCTGCACCGCTGCGGAGCGGAGAAGTAACGGCATGGATCCTAGGGTCTGCGCTGCGTCGCTACGCTCCTTGCTCCGCCCTAGGATGACGAGATCACGGTGGGCGGCTCCAGTCGCGCAGGCTGCTACGCTCCTGCTTCGCCCTAGGATGACGAAGGCGCACGGCCCGCGAGGGCAACGCCATGGATAGCTTCCGCTCGAAAATCATTCCCGTCACCGCCATCCTCGCCGGCGTGGTGGTGCTCTGGTACGTTTTTGCCGTCATCCTCAACGCGCCGTTCCAGCGCGACCTCGATCAACGAGGCAATGAGACGCCCGGCGCTGTCGAGTTCATCGGCAAGACGCTGTCGCAGCCGAAGCCGACCCTGCCGGCGCCGCACCAGGTGGCGGTGAATTTCTTCGAAAACACTTTTCTGCGGTCCGTCACCTCGAACCGCAGCCTCGTCTACAATGCCTGGGTGACGCTATCCTCGACGCTGCTCGGCTTCGCCTTCGGCACCGCGCTCGGCATCGTGATTGCGGTGGGCATCGTGCATGTGGCGACACTCGACCGCAGCCTGATGCCGTGGATCATTGCCTCGCAAACGATTCCGATCCTGGCGGTGGCGCCGATGATCATCGTGGTGCTGGCGGCGATCGGCATCACCGGCCTGATCCCGAAGGCGCTGATATCGACCTACCTGTCGTTCTTCCCGGTCGCCGTCGGCATGGTGAAAGGCCTGCGTTCGCCCGAGCTCATGCATCTCGATTTGATGCATACCTACAATGCCAGCGCCTCGCAGACCTTCTGGAAACTCAGGGTACCGGCCTCGGTGCCGTTCCTGTTCACCTCGATGAAGGTGGCTGTGGCGGCAAGCCTGGTCGGCGCCATCGTCGGCGAGCTGCCGACGGGCGCGGTCGCGGGCATCGGCGCCAAGCTGCTCGCCGGCGCCTATTACAGCCAGACCATCGATATCTGGTCGGCGCTGGTTGCGGGCTCCATCGTCGCGGCGCTGCTGGTGATGGTGGTGGGCATCGCCGGCCGCCTCGTCGACCGCGCCATGGGCGGGAGGCCGGCATGACCTGGTTGAAACCCTCTTGGCAGGCGGTGCTGGCGATTGCGCTGTGCCTCATCGCCTTTGCTCTCGGCGCAATGACGAAGCCGGAGGCAGCCGCGCTGGCGGACCCGACCGCAACGCTTGCCTATCCCTATATGGGCGCAAAAGGCCTGATCATCGGGCTGCTGCTGATCGCGGCGCTTGTCTCGATGGTGAAGCTCACCCCGATCGTTGAGGCGATCGTGCTCTTCGTCGGCGCCCATGCCGCCGCCTGGCTCCTGATCAAGGGCATAGCCGGTTTCGAGGGCACGGCCCTTGCTCCGTATTTCCTGCTGCTTGCCGCCGCCTGGCTGCTTGCCTGGCGCTGCGTTGCCCTGCTGTCCTCATTGCGTCCGAGTCAAAGCGTGGCGTTGCGCCTGATCATCCCGGCGATCTTCGGCGCCTGGATCCTGATCATCTGGGAAGCGATGACGCGCGGCGCCGGCATCCCTTTCATCCTCTTGCCGCCGCCCAGCGCCATCGGCGCGCGCATCGCCAACTCGCTGCCGATCCTGGGCTCGGATGTGCGGCAGACGATCTTCAAAGCGGTGCTGATCGGTTATGTCGCCGGCAACCTCGCCGGCTTCGCCGTCGCCATCCTCGCCGATCGCGTGCCGTTCCTGAGGCGCGGGCTCTTACCGATCGGCAACATGGTCTCGGCGCTGCCGATCATCGGCGTGGCGCCCATCATGGTCATGTGGTTCGGCTTCGACTGGCCGTCCAAGGCCGCGGTGGTCATCATCATGACCTTCTTCCCGATGCTGGTGAACACCGTCGCGGGTCTCGCCGCCTCCGGCCACATGGAACGCGACCTGATGCGCACCTATGCGTCGGGCTATTGGCCGACGCTGCTCAAGCTAAGGCTGCCGGCGGCAATGCCATTCATCTTCAATGCGCTGAAGATCAACTCGACGCTGGCGCTGATCGGCGCCATCGTCGCGGAGTTCTTCGGCACGCCTGTCGTGGGTATGGGATTCCGCATCTCGACGGAAGTCGGGCGGATGAACATCGACATGGTGTGGGCCGAAATCGCAGTTGCAGCACTGGCGGGTTCGGTCTTTTATGGCGTGGTCGCTCTGATCGAAAGAGCCGTCACGTTTTGGCACCCCTCTGTCCGAGGTGGATAGGGGCGGTGGGTTTGGGTACTAACTTCAGAGGGTAAAAACATGAAAAGACTGCTGATTTCCGCTTTGGCCGGCGCCATGTCGCTGGCCGCCTTCCAGGCGATGGCCGCCGACAAGGTGACACTGCAATTGAAATGGGTCACGCAGGCCCAGTTCGCCGGCTATTATGTCGCCAAGGCCAAGGGCTTCTATGACGCCGAAGGCCTCGACGTCGAGATCAAGCCGGGCGGCCCGGATATCGCGCCCGAGCAGGTGATCGCCGGCGGCGGAGCCGATGTCATCGTCGACTGGATGGGCGGCGCGCTGGCGGCCCGCGACAAGGGCGTGGGGCTCGTCAACATCGCCCAGCCGTTCAAGAAGGCCGGCATGGAACTGGTCTGCCCCAAGGCCGGGCCGATCAAGACCGAAGCCGACTTCAAGGGCCATACGCTCGGCGTCTGGTTCTTCGGCAACGAATATCCCTTCTACGCCTGGATGAACAAGATCGGTCTCAAGACCGATGGCGGCCCGGACGGCGTCACCGTGCTGAAGCAGAGCTTTGACGTGCAGCCGTTGATCCAGAAGCAGGCCGACTGCATCTCGGTCATGACCTACAACGAATACGGCCAGGTGCTGGATGCCGGCTACAAGCCGGAAGACCTGATCGTCTTCAACTACTCGGCCATGGGCAATGACCTTCTGGAGGATGGGCTCTACACGCTCGAGGACAAGCTCAAGGATCCGGCCTTCGAGGACAAGATGGTGCGCTTCGTGCGCGCCTCGATGAAGGGCTGGAAATATGCCACCGAGAACACTGACGAGGCGGCCGAAATCGTCGTCGACGCCGGCGGCCAGGACGAGAACCACCAGAAGTTCATGATGAAGGAAGTGGCCAAGCTGGTGGACAATGCCGACGGCAAGCTGATCCCGGCCGCTTACGAGCGCACCGCCAAGGCGCTGCTCGACCAGAAGATCATCAGCAAGGAGGCGAGCGGCGCCTACACGACCGCGATCACCGACAAGGCGATCAAGTAAGCTCCGCTTTCAACGCGGAAGGTGGAAAGGGGCGGGCGACCGCCCCTTTTTCTTGGTCGCGGTAAAATATTCGTGTGTCGGGATACATCCGGCCGCCCAACCGTTAATTGGCGCATCCGCGCGTTGGGGAGCCGCGCAGGATGCTGCAATCAACGGAGGTTCTTCATGCGCATCCTATCCGTGCCGATGCTTTCGGCTTTGGCCGTTTCGACCGCCTTCCTTCTCGCATCGCCGGCCATGGCCGAGACGATGAAGTTCATGGCGACGCTCGACGGCAGCCAGCAGAGCCCGCCCGTGACCACCAAGGGCAAGGGAACCGCCACTCTCACCTTCGATACGACAAGCAAGAAGCTCAGCTGGAACGTCAAATATTCCGGTCTCAGCGGGCCTGCCGTGGCCGGTCACATCCATGGCCCGGCGGATAAGGGCGCGAATGCGGACCCCGTCATCCCGTTCAAGAAGCTGAAGAGCCCGATCAAAGGATCGGCGACGCTGACCGACGCGCAGGTATCCGATCTGGAGGCCGGCAAATATTACGTCAACATCCACACAGCCAAGAACAAGGACGGCGAGATCCGCGGCCAGATCGAGAAGGCGATGTAGGGTCCGTCGGGATTGCGATCCCTTTGGAAGTCGGCGGGACAGCGCCCCCTTCTGGCCTGCTGGCCATCTCCCCCACGAGGGGGGAGATTAGCAGTTTCGTCGCGACGCCAATTCTGCAACGCCAGTGATTGGCGAAAGCCGGCGTGAGGCCTGATCTCCCCCCTTGTGGGGGAGATGTCCGGCAGGACAGAGGGGGGCGCGAAGGAACTCAGCCTAAACTCTCATAGGCACTCAGCTCTTGTTGCGGATCTGCGTCAGCGTGCGGGTCGGCGTGATCGCTTCGGGATCAAGCTTGATCTCGACGATCGCCGGCTTGCCGCTGGCCAGCGCGCGTTCGAAGGCCGGCGCGAAGTCGGCGGTCTTTTCCACCGTCTCGCCATGGCCGCCATAGGCGCGGGCGAGCGCGGCAAAGTCAGGGTTCTTGAGCTCGGTGGCGACGACGCGGCTCGGATATTCCCGCTCCTGATGCATGCGGATCGTGCCGTAGATGCCGTTGTTGACGACGATGACGATGATCGGCAGGTCGTACTGAACAGCCGTCGCGAACTCCTGGCCGTTCATCAGGAAGCAACCGTCGCCGGCGAAGGCGATCACGGTGCGATCCGGGAACAATGACTTGGCGGCGACCGCGGCCGGCGTGCCGTAGCCCATCGAGCCGGAGGTGGGCGCGGCCTGTGTGCCGAAGCGGCGGGTGCGGTAGAAACGGTGCACCCAGGTGGCGTAGTTGCCGGCGCCGTTGGTGAGGACGGCGTCCTCCGGCAGGACTTTTCCCAGATGTTCGATGATCGGACCCATCTGGACGGCGCCCGGGCCGGTCTGCGGCGGCGTCGACCATTCGAGATAGGCGGCATGCGCCTTTTCCGCCTCGGCCGCCCAGGAAGGGCCAGCGGCGGGCTTGCGTTTGGCGAAGGCCTCGACGAAGGCGGCGGGGGAGGCATTGATCGCCAGCGTCGGCCGGTAGACGCGGCCGAGCTCGCCGGCATCGGCATGGACATGCACCAGCGCCTGGTCGGGGTAGGGGCTCTTCAGCAGCGTGTAGTCGGAAGACGGCATCTCGCCCAGGCGGCCGCCGATCAAAAGCACGACGTCGGCCTGCTTGATCCGCTCCGCGAGCTTGGGATTGATGCCGATGCCGACATCGCCGGCATAGTTCGCATGAAGATGGTCGAACAGCATCTGGCGGCGGAAGGAACAGCCGACGGGCAGCGACCACGTCTCGGCGATCGCGCGCATATGCGCCACGGCTTCCTCGTTCCAGCGGGTGCCGCCGAGGATGACGAACGGCCGCTTGGCATTGGCGAGCAGCATCTGCAGCGCGTCGAGCTCGGCTTCGCCAGGACGCGTCTCGACCGGCGTGTGCGGCAGCGCTTTCGGCGCTTCGACCTCGCTGGTCAGCATGTCTTCCGGCAGCGAGATGACCACCGGGCCGGGGCGGCCTGACGTTGCCACCGCGAAGGCGCGGGTGACGAATTCGGGGATGCGCGCGGCATCGTCGATCTCCACCACCCATTTGGCGATGTCGCCGAAGAAGCGCTTGTAGTCGACCTCCTGGAAGGCCTCGCGCTCCTTGGCGTGGCTGGCGACCTGGCCGATGAACAGGATCATCGGCACCGAATCCTGCATGGCGATATGGACGCCGGCCGAGGCGTTGGTGGCGCCGGGGCCGCGGGTGACGAAGCAGATGCCGGGCTTGCCGGTCAGCCGGCCCTGGCAGTCGGCCATCATCGCGGCACCCCCCTCCTGACGGCAGACGATGGTGCGGATCGAGGAGTCATGCAGCGCGTCGAGCACCGCGAGATAGGATTCGCCCGGAACGCAGAAGATGCGGTCGGTGCCGTTCGCCTCGAGCGCCTCGACGATCAGTTGTCCGCCGGTCTTCATTTTGCTCTCTCCAATTCGGCAAGGATTTCTGCAGTGTGCTCGCCAAGGCGCGGCGAGGGGCGTTCATAGACGAGCGGCGTGCCCGACATCACCATCGGCGCGCGCACGGACGGCAAGAGGTTGCCGTGGCCGTCGTCGAGGTCGAGCCGCATGCCGCGCGCGATGGTCTGCGGGTCGGCGAACATCTGGCCGATCGTGTTGATCGGGCTTGCGGGCACGCCGGCGGCTTCCAGCTTCGCCAGAAGCGGATCGCGATCCCAAGTGGCGAGTGTTTCGACGATCCGTTCGCGCAGCTTCACGCGGTTGGCGACACGGGCGGGATTGGTGGCGAAATCCGGATTGGCGGGCAGATCGGTGAGCCCGACCACGGCGCAAAACTTGCCGAACTGGCCGTCATTGCCGACGGCCAGGATGATGTGGCCGTCCTTCACCGGCAGCACCTCGTAAGGCGCGATGTTCATATGGGCATTGCCCATCTGCACCGGCGACTTGCCGGAGACCAGATAATTGAGGTTATGATTGCCGAGCGCCGAGATCTGGCTGTCGTAGAGCGCCATGTCGATGTGCTGACCCTCGCCGGTCTGTTCGGCATGGCGAAGTGCTGCCTGGATGGCGATCACCGAATAGAGCCCGGTGAAGAGATCGGAGATGGCGACTCCGGCCTTCTGCGGCTCGCGGCCGGGCTCGCCGGTGATCGACATCATGCCGGCCATCGCCTGGATGATGAAGTCGTAGCCGGCGCGGGGCGCATAGGGACCGTCCTGGCCGAAGCCGGTGATCGAGCAATAGACGAGACGCGGATTGATGGCCTTCAGGCTGTCATAGTCGAGGCCGTATTTCTTGAGGCCGCCGAGCTTGAAGTTCTCGATCAGCACATCGGCGGTGGCGACCAGCTTGCGCAGCGTCTCGGCGCCTTCCGGCTTGGAGAAGTCGACCGCGACCGAGCGCTTGCCGCGATTGCAGGAATGGTAATAGGCGGCCGATAGGTTCTCGCCGTCATGGCTCATGACGAAGGGCGGACCCCATTTGCGGGTGTCGTCGCCGCCATCCGGGCTCTCGACCTTGATGACATCGGCGCCGAGGTCGGCGAGCAACTGCCCGGCCCAGGGGCCGGCCAGGATGCGGGCAAGCTCTATAACGCGGATGCCTTTCAGCGGGGGTTCGGCCATGGATCACCGTGTTCTAACGAAAGGCAGCCTCTAGCAACCCGCACCGGTCGTGTCACGACCCATGCAGTAGGCCAAGCCGGATCAGGGTTTCAGCACGCTGTCCGCCCAGGCGGCAAAATCGTTCATGACGGCGTCGCGGTTGATCTCGTTCAGGCTTTCATGGCGGGTTTCCGGGTAAACCTTTGAAACCAGATTCGAAAAGCCCATCGCCTGCATGCGCTTTGCGAGATGATGGACCGCCTTGCCGTAATCGGATGCGGGATCCTTCTCGCCACCGATGAGGTTGACGGGCAGGTCGCGGCGCACGGTCGCAAAACTCGAATCCTTGCCGGCGTGCTGCGCCATGTTGACCACGTCGCGCCACATCGAGATGGAGGCGTCCCAGCCGCAGAGCGGGTCGGCGACATATTTGTCGACCTCGGCGGGGTCGCGCGACAGCCAGTCGAACAGAGTGCGGTGGTTGGGCACCGCCTTGCCCCAGGCCTGGAAGGTGAGCTTTGGCAGAAGGCGCGACGGCACGTCGGAGCCCAGCCGCATCCGTTCCCAGCCGAGGATGAGCAGTGCCAATTGGCCAAGAAGCCCTTGCGAGAAATTGCCGTTCCAGATTGCGGCGGCATGGACGCGCTGCGAGTGCCGCAGCACGAAGTTCAGCGCGATCGAGGCGCCGAGCGAATGTCCAAAGGCGATCACCGGCAGTCCCGGATGCTCGGCCGCGATCAGGTCGTGCACCGCGTCGACATCGGCGATCACCTTGGCGATGCCGTCGCTGTCGGCGAACTTGCCGAGTGGCGCGTCGGGCGCCTTCGTCGCGCCATGGCCGCGATGGTCGTGGGCGTAGACGTGGAAGCCGCGCGGCGCGAGGTAATCGGCAAAGCGGGCATAGCGCGCCGCATGCTCGGCCAGGCCATGGTTGATCTGGACCACGGCGCGTGGATGTCCTGCGGCTTCTTTCACATAAAGGTTGAGCTCGGCCCCGGTCGGTGAGGCCAGCCTGGTCTTTCTGTCGAATGGCATGTCTCGCTCCCTCGGCGACTGTTGGGCGAGGGCTTTGCCGGCGTCAAGTGGGCGAGCGCGCTTGCGAACACGCCGACGAGAGCGCGCTCAGCTGGGGATTGTTCTTTCGCACGATGAAAAAGATCGCAATTCTGACACGTCGCCTGTTCTAGTGTGACGAATCCAATACGGTTCAATGATCGCCGGGAGAGCGGGATGCGGGTTTGGGCATTGTGGGGTTCGATGGTGCTGGCTCTGGCCGGCGCCGGCGCGGCTAATGCCGACGTCAAGATGAGCGGGACTTTCGTTGCCGACAGCGCCTGTCCGGCGACGCAGGCCATCAAGAGCGGCAAGAATCCCGGCAACATCTCGACCGAGACGGGCAAGAGCTATGAGCTACTCGCCGGCAACAAGGACGAGCCCACCCATTATCTCATCCAGGTGCCGGGCGCCGACCCCGAGCGGCGCTGGGTGAAGATCAGTTGCGGCCATGTCAGCGGCGGCAGCGCGGCGACGACCCCGGCGCCTGCCGGTCAGGCCAAGCCATCGTCCGCCTCCGGAAAACCCGAATATGTCTTTGCGCTGAGCTGGCAGCCGGCCTTCTGCGAGACCAAGGCAAGCAAGCCCGAATGCAAGGCGCAGAACCCCACCGAGTTCGATGCCTCGCACTTCACGCTGCACGGCCTGTGGCCGCAGCCTAACGGCAATTTCTATTGCCAGGTGCCGGCGGCCGACAAAGCCAATGACAATCCGACGCATTGGGGAGATTTGCCGCCGGTAAAGCTCGATGCGAACACGCGCGCCGAGCTCGACCAGGTGATGCCTGGCACGGCCTCCAAGCTGGAGCGGCATGAATGGATCAAGCACGGCACCTGCTACGGCAAGAGTCAGCAGGAGTATTTCTCCGACGCGCTTAACCTGATGCGGGCGGTGAACGCCTCGGCGGTGCGCGATCTCTTCACCAAGAACATCGGCAAGCAGCTGACCTCGGATCAGATCCGCAGCGCCTTCAACGCGGCCTTCGGCGCCGGCGCCGGCGACCGCGTGCGCGTGTCCTGCCTGGTCGACCCATCGAGCGGCCGGCGCCTGATCGGCGAGATCACGCTCGGCCTGTCCGGGCCGATCGGGCCCGACAGCAAGCTTGCCGATCTCTTGATGGCGTCCGCGCCGACAGGCAAGGCCGGTTGTCCGAAAGGCACGGTCGACGCGATCGGATTCCAGTAGGCTGGAGTTCTTTGGACGGCCGTTCTTCCCCGAAATCGCGGCTTGGCCGCGATTTCCCAATCTAGCATCGTTTTGAAGGCGAATGGCTAGCCGCATCTTTCGCGCGATCGCGGAGCAGCGAAAAGCTGTTGACGGACCTGGATCGACGAACTGGCGGCGCAAACCGCAGAATGCGCCCTGTTTGGCCGCCGGCGTGCCGAAAGCGATTGCCGTGCGGCGCTTCATCGCCTACATAGCGCGCAACCCCCATTCACCTTGACAACTAGTTTCCAGGGAAAGCGCGCGTGGCTCGCCAGTTCATCTATCACATGTCAGGCCTGTCGAAGGCCTACGGCACCAAGAAGGTGCTCGATAACGTTCACCTGTCCTTCTATCCGGACGCCAAGATCGGCATCCTTGGCCCCAACGGCTCGGGCAAGTCGACGATCCTGCGCATCATGGCCGGGCTCGACAAGGAGTTCCAGGGCGAGGCGTGGCTGGCCGAGGGCGCCACCGTCGGCTACCTGGCGCAGGAGCCGCAGCTCGACAACACCAAGACCGTGCGTGAAAACGTCATGGACGGCGTTGCCCGGAAGACCGCCATCATCGAGCGCTACAATGAGCTGATGATGAACTATTCCGACGAGACGGCGGACGAGTCGGCCAAGCTCCAGGACGAGATGGACCGCCTCAATCTGTGGGACCTCGAGCAGCAGGTCGAGATGGCGATGGACGCGCTGCAGTGCCCGCCGCCGGATTCCGAGGTGACCAACTTGTCGGGCGGTGAGCGCCGCCGCGTGGCGCTGTGCCGGCTGCTGCTCGAACAGCCCGACCTCCTGCTGCTCGACGAACCGACCAACCATCTCGACGCCGAAACCACGCAATGGCTGGAAAAGCACCTGCGCGACTATCCGGGCTCGGTGCTGATCATCACCCACGACCGCTACTTCCTCGACAACGTCACCGGCTGGATCCTCGAGCTCGATCGCGGCCGCGGCATCCCCTACGAGGGCAACTACACCAAATATCTCGACGCCAAGGCCAAGCGCCTGATCCAGGAAGGGCGCGAGGACGACGCGCGCCAGAAGTCGATCTGGCGCGAGCGCGAGTGGATCCAATCCTCGCCCAAGGCGCGCCAGACCAAGTCCAAGGCGCGCATCAAGGCCTATGAGGAATTGGTCGAGCAGTCTCAGAACCGCAAGCCGACCGACACGCAGATCGTCATCCCGGCGAGCGAGCGCCTCGGCAATGTCGTCATCGAGGTCGAAGGCCTCAACAAGGGCTTTGGCGACGAGCTCTTGATCGAGAACCTATCGTTCCGGCTGCCGCCGGGCGGCATCGTCGGCGTCATCGGCCCGAACGGCGCCGGCAAGACGACACTGTTCAAAATGATCACCGGCCAGGAGACGCCGGATGCCGGCACGATCCGCAAGGGCGAGACGGTGCGGCTTGGCTATGTCGACCAGAGCCGTGACGCGCTCGATCCGAACAAGACCGTGTGGGAAGAGATTTCGGGCGGCGCCGAGGTGATCAAGCTCGGCAAGCACGAGGTCAACAGCCGCGCCTACTGCTCGTCCTTCAACTTCCGCGGCGGCGACCAGCAGCAGAAAGTGGGCAACCTGTCGGGCGGCCAGCGCAACCGCGTGCATCTGGCCAAGATGCTGAAGGGCGGCGGCAATGTTCTGCTGCTCGACGAACCGACCAACGACCTCGACACCGAAACGCTGGGCGCGCTGGAAGATGCGCTCGAAGCCTATGCCGGCTGCGCCGTCATCATCAGCCACGACCGCATGTTCCTCGACCGCATGGCCACCCATATGCTGGCCTTCGAGGGCGACGCGCATGTCGAGTGGTTCGAAGGCAATTTCGAGGAATATGAGAAGGACAAGCTGCGGCGCCTCGGCGCCGAGGCGGCAACCCCGCACCGCATGACGCACAAGCGGCTGACGCGGTAACATCGGTCCGAGGGCGGCGAACAGAGCGAAGGTTCTAACATGGCTGACTGGTCCGCCGCCCAATATCTGAAGTTCGAGGACGAGCGCACGCGGCCCGCGCGCGATCTCGTGGCGCAGGTGCCGGTCGATTTTCCGCGCCGTGTCGTCGATATCGGCTGCGGTCCGGGCAACTCGACCGAGCTTCTGGTCGCGCGCTGGCCGGATGCCCGGGTCAGCGGCTTCGACACCTCGCCCGACATGATCGAGAAGGCGAGGGCGCGGCTGCCGAACGTCAATTTCGAGCTGGCGGATGCCGCCGCATGGCAGCCAGAGCATCCCGTCGACGTCATCTTCGCCAACGCCGTCTTCCAGTGGCTGCCGGAACACCCGGCGGTGTTCCAGCGGCTAATGGGGCTTCTGGCGCCGGGCGGCGCCCTGGCCATCCAGATGCCCGACAATTTGGGCGAGCCCTCGCACCAACTGATGCGCGAGACGGCGGCCGAAGTGCCGTTCGCGGCCAAGCTCAAGGGCGCCGCGCGCGGGCCGCTGCCGCCGGTGTCGTTCTACTACGATCTGTTGTCGCCGCTCGCCGACCGGCTCGACATCTGGCACACGATTTACAATCATCCGCTGGCCGACGCCGAAGCGATCGTCGAATGGGTCAAGTCGACAGGGCTGAAGCCCTTCCTCGATCCGCTCGACCCGGATGAGAAGAAGCTGTTCCTCGACAGCTATACCGCCAAGATCGCCAAGGCCTATCCGAAGACGGCGAATGGCAAGGTGCTGCTGCGCTTCCCGCGGATTTTCATCGTCGCCAAACGCGCCTGAGCAAATTCCGGCTATCGCGTTTCGCCGCGATGCCAGCGAGGGTTGTCGATTTAAGCTGGCATAAACCGGCCAAATGCGACAAGGGTTGCGCCAGGCCATTTCCGCGCCCACATCAGGCCCGTTACGCCGGGGCATTTGTTCAACGCAATTCCGAACGGAAAACCGGTTCTCACTTTTCCTGGAATGCTCTAGACGGATCGGACATGCATCGCGTCATCATCAGCGGCATCGGCGCCGAAATCCCTGAACCCGTCATCACCAATGAAGAGCTGGTCGCCAGCTTCAACAGCTGGGTTGACACCGAGAATGCGCGCCGCGCCAACACCGGCGAAACGCTTTTGCAAAAATCGGACAGCGACTTCATCGTGCATGCCTCGGGGGTGAAGAGCCGCCATGTCATCGAGCGCGAGGGCATTCTCGACCCGACCCGCATGACGCCGCGCATTCCGGCGCGGCCGGACGACGCGCTGTCGCTGGAGGCTGAGTTCGGCATTGCCTCGGCCAGGAAAGCGCTTGCCCATGCCGGGGTCGACGGGTCGGACATCGATCTGGTCATCTGCTCGGCCTCGCATCACCAGCGGCCCTATCCGGCCATCGCCATCGAGATGCAGGAAGCGCTCGGCACCAAGGGCGCCGGCTTCGACATGGGGTTGGGCTGCTCTTCGGCCGCAGCCGCGCTGCATGTCGCCGTCAACCTGGTGAGGGCAGGGGCGCACAAGCGCGTCCTGGTGTCGACGCCGGAAATCATCACCGGCCATCTCAACTTCCGCGACCGGCAGACGCATTTCATCTTCGGCGACGCCTCGGTCGCCATGGTCGTCGAGGGGCTGGCGCAGGGCGAAAAGCGGCCGGGGCGTTTCGAGGTGCTCGACACGCGCACCTGGACGCAGATGTCGAACAACATCCGCACCAATCTCGGCTATCACACGCGCACCGCCCAGGACGATCCCTACATGATCAACCTGGAAGGCAATCTCATCAAGCAGGTCGGCAACAAGGTGTTCAAGGAAGTCACCGTCGCCGGCCAAAAGTTCATCGTCGAGTTCCTGGCCGAGCATGGGCTGACGCCGCAGGGGATCCGCCGGTTCTGGCTGCATCAGGCCAATGCGCGCATGAATGCGATGATCCTGAAATTGTCCTTCGGCCACGATGTCGATCACGATCGCGCGCCGATGGTGCTGGAGCGGCTCGGCAACACGGCCGGCGCCGGCGCGATCGTGGCGCTGTCGGAGAACCATGCCGACATGAAGGCCGGCGATTTCGGCCTGATCTGCGCCTTCGGCGCCGGCTATTCGATTGGTGGCGCCTTGCTGAGAATGCTGTAGCCGGCCTTCACGCTGGCGCGAACGGCACCAGCATCGGCACGCGCCTGGCGTAATCGTCGTAGGCTGGGCCGAGCTCGCCGCGCAGGAAGGTTTCTTCCAGCCTCGCCTTGACGACAACGCCGACAAGCAGCAGCGCCGCGCCGGCAACGCCCCAGACCGTGCCCTTGACCGCCATGGTGGCGAGTATCGACAGCAGCAGGCCGCTGTAGATCGGGTGGCGGACGAGGCTATAAGGGCCGGTATCGACCACGCGATGATCGGCCTTGGCGGTGACGTTGGCCGACCACAGCCGGCCAAGATGCAGCCGCGCCCACCAGGCGAAGGCGATGCCGATCGCGATCAAGGCAACGCAGATCCAGGCCTCGGCGAGCGTCGGCGTCCAGAGCCTCAGCCGGCCGGCATAGCCGTGCGCCGGCACGAACATCAGCACGGTGCCGGCCAGCCAAAGGACGCGATAGCGCGCCTCCGACTTGAGATCGGCGCGCTTTTGCGCCGGATCCGCCCAGGCAGCGGCAAGCACCCAGGATACCACCCAGAACAGCCAAAGCGCCGCGATTGCGTGTCCAACCTGCATGATCGAACCTTCCCGGTTGCGCGCGCAGTCGTCTATGCCGCCGGCGCGGCAGCATTGCGGTTCGCAGAGGTTGGCGAAAGCGATTTGCGGTAAGAAGATCGTGATCGCCATCAAGCGGCGTGATCGGATCATCAGCGCTTTCGACTGGACCGCATTCTCCGGCACCTTTAGACCAACGGCATGCAGGAAACGAACCTCGAACTTTTTCCCGTGGCGGAACCGGCGGTGGAAATCGTGCCGGGCCGCAAGCTGACGGCCAAGGCGGCGGCGCTCTATGCAGCCCCGCACGATCATTTCGAGACGAGGGCGGTCGATGAACTGCGGCTTGGCTTCGATGGCATCGCCGGCGACTTCCATGGCGGGACGACGCGGCATTCAGGCGGGCGCGAGCCCTGGTATCCGCGCGGCACCGAGATGCGCAACGAGCGGCAATTGTCGCTTGTCGCAGCGGACGAGCTCACCATTGTCGCGCAGCGCATGGGCCTCGCGGAAATCAGGCCGGAATGGATCGGCGCCAATCTGGTGATCGATGGCGTGCCGCATCTTTCGATGCTGCCGGCCGGCTCGCTGATGTTCTTCAAGGGTGGCGCGACGCTCAAGGTCGACGGCCAGAACAAGCCCTGCCGCTTTGCCGGACAGTCGATCGCCGAGCACGTCGGCGCCGCGGATCCCGACGCCACCGCGCTGCTCTTCCCGAAGGAGGCGAAACGGCTACGCGGCCTGGTCGCGTGGGTCGAAAAGCCGGGCACGATCACCGTCGGCGAAGAGATTTCCGTGCGGGTGCCGGAGCAGTGGATCTATCGGTGACGGGAGGCCATGCCGCGCAAGGCGACATGGCCGAGTGTTTTTGGGATTAGGCTGCCTTACGGTTCTTGTTGGCGCCTTGCGCCATGACCGAAACATCATCCCACTTTTCCCAGGTGGCGATGCGATTGGCGTATTCCTGCTTGATCATCGGCAGGCCGGCGTCGCCGAAGAAGACCCGGAGCGGCGGCTCGGCGGCATCGACGATCGCCAGCATTGCCGGGCCGGTCGCTTGCGGATCGCCGGCGACCGAGCGGCTGCGGCGCTCCGCCATCGCGGCGCGGACCGGCTCATAGACGTCCAACGGCTTGGAGACCTTGGCCGACGGTCCAGCCCAGTCCGTGGAGAAACCGCCCGGCTCGACCAGGGTCACGTGAATACCGAACTGCGCGACTTCCAGGCTGAGCGACTGGCTGAAGGCTTCCAGCGCCCATTTCGAGGCGTGGTAGAGGCCGATGGAGGCAAAGGCGTTGACGCCGCCGATCGACGAGATCTGGATGATGTGGCCGGAGCGCTGCGCCCGCATGATGGGAAGCGCCGCCTGCGTCACCCAAAGCGCGCCGAAGACGTTGGTCTCGATCTGGTCGCGCGCCTCCTGCTCGGTGACCTCCTCGATCGCGCCGAAATGGCCGTAGCCGGCGTTGTTGATAACGACGTCGAGCCGGCCGAAGCGCTTGTGCGCCTCGGCGATCGCGGCGTCGACCGCCTTTTTGTCGGTCACGTCGAGCTTCAAGGCGGCGATGTTGTCGCCATATTTCTCGACGAGATCGGCAAGCGTCCCGGCGTCACGGGCAGTGGCGGCGACGCGATCGCCGCGAGCGAGCGCGGCCTCGGCCCAGACGCGGCCGAAGCCCTTCGACGATCCGGTGATGAACCAAACCTTATCAGTCATGATCTGTGATCCTTGCCCTTGGAGCGGTGCGGCGCCTCTCAGGATCGCCGGGCACTCCAAGTGTTTGTTTTGCGCAATTCCGGACGGAAAACGGCTATGCGCTTTTCCTGGGATTGCCTTACGGGCGATGTATTCCGGATATAAGCGGAGGTTACTCCGCTTGCTGAATGTACGGCGCTTTCGGCGATTTTCCAGAGGCGCCGCCGGATTTATTTGGCTGGCACGTCAGGGGTAGCGCACCGCGCTCGACCAGGCCGGGTCCTCATGCCTCTTCCAATAAAGCGCCATCAGCCGCTCGGTGATCGGACCGACCTTGCCGTCGGCGACAGGCGCGCCATCGATCGTCGTTACCGGCATGACGCCGCCGGCGGTCGAGGTGATGAAGACCTCGTCCGCCTTTTTCAGCGCGGCCACGCTGACTTCGGTCGCGACCGCCGAAAGGCCAGCCTCGGCGCACAGGTCAAACACGGTGCGGCGCGTGATCCCGGGCAGCACGCCGACGGCGGGCGTCGACAGCTTGCCGTCCTTGACGCAGAAGACGTTGAAGCCCGGGCCTTCGGCGACATTGCCGTTGAAGTCGAGGATCAGCGCGGTGTCGGCGTCACGGTCATAGGCATCGTAGAGGCCGCGCACGAGGTCCAGCCAGTGGTAGTTCTTGATCGAGGGATCGATCGAGGCCGGCGGGATGCGCACCTTGTCGCTGATCGCGACATGAAGGCCGCTCCGCAACTGTTCGGCATTGGCAACCGAGCCGAAGGGAACAGCGAACGCCATAAATCGGTTGATCGCTTGGCGCGGGTCGCGGCTGAAGCTCGGCGAGGCGCCGCGCGTGCACAGCATCTCGACGTAAGCCGCGCGGTGGCCGGAGAGCGCGACGCAATTGTGGAGAATCTCGGCAACGCCGTCGCGATCGAACGGGATCGTCATGCGCAGCTTCTCCAGCCCGCCGAAGAAGCGGTTGAGATGGAGGTCGAGGCGGAAGAAGCGGCCGTCCCAGACATGGACCGTGTCGTAGGTGGCGTCCGAATGCAGAAAGCCCCAGTCCAGCACCGAGATTTTGGCCTGGGACATCGGCAGATATTGCCCGTCGAGGAAGGCCACGCCCTCGGGATAGGCGTGAGGGTCGAGATGGCGATCGGAGAGAAGGGGGAATTTGGCTGGCGTGGCGGCGGCCTGGCTCATTTCATTCCTCCTCGTGAGTTGCGGCGAGGCAGGCTAGCGTCCGGTTGCGGATGCAGTAGAGCCAGGCAGGCAGCGCTGCTTGGCCTCATTCGTCCTCGTCGTCTTCCTCCAGCAGCCTTGTGGCGCGCCAGCGGGTGAGCACCATATTGGTCTTCTCGATGACGAAGAAACGCGCCGAGTCGCGGTCGTAGCCTTCGGCGAGCAGCTTTTCATAGTCGGTATGGGCGTGACGGACATGGGCGATCGTTGCCAACCATACCGCGATCGTCGGCGGCAGAGTCTTCATATGCACCGAACCGGCATCGGCGCGGATCTTTTCCATGTCGGCGTAAGGAGCGAGCGGCAAGAGCGCGGTCAGCGCCTTGGCAATGGCGCGGCGGCGGCCGGTGGAGGCGCTCATTTCTCGTCGCGCCCGGCGATGGTTGCCTCGGGGAAGGCGTCGGTCGAAGCGTAGTAGGGCTTGATGTCGATGACCGGCGTGGCGTCGAGCACGTCGATGGCGTCGATCTCGATCCGGCCGGCCTCGATGTCGAGCGCGACGAGCTTCGCCACATGCAGGCCGACAGGGTTCGGCCGGGCAGGGGAGCGCAACGAGAAAACGCCTTTCGATTCAGCCGCATGGCGCGGTTTCTGCACGATCAGATTGCGCGGCGCGTGATGCAGCCAGGACAGGATGACGACGTGGCTGGCGCGGTCGAGGTTGTGCAGCCCCGGGCGGTAGGGTTCGTCGATCAGGACGGTTGCGGCCCGCCCTGATTCGCGGGCGGCTCTCATATTCTTGGGGCAGTCTTCCCGCCTCGTCCAAGGCGAAACAATGCGGCCGATAAAGACGACATGGCCGTCTGGCCGCAGTTGCGCCGGATCGGCTGCAAGAAGCGTTTCACCGTCGCGCGTCTCGAACATACTCTTCACTCCGCGCAAGAACCGTCTGCCAGATGCGGATCACGGCTGCGCCATTTTCTTGTCCGGAAGCGACATAGCGCTTGCCAGGGTTTCAAAATCGACATAAACATATCTTTATATCTTTCAACGAGAGCCCGCTCATGCATGTCTCGCTCGACACAATGGTAGATACATTGAAGGCGGCGGCCGAATCCAGCCGGCTGCGCATCCTTGTGCTGCTTTCGCGGGGCGATCTCACTGTCTCCGACCTCACCGAGATCCTTGGACAGTCGCAGCCGCGCGTCTCGCGCCATCTGAAGCTGCTGCTCGATGCTGGGCTGATTGGTCGCTACCAGGAAGGGTCCTGGGCCTTCTTCCGGCTGACCGATACGGATAATTCGCGCGATTTCGTGCAGCGTCTCGTCTCAGGCATCAGCGAAGGCGACCCGCAGGTGGTGCGCGATCTGGAGCGGCTGGCGGCCGTGAAGCGCAAGAGGCAGGACCGGGCTGCCGAATATTTCTCCGAGAACGCCGCGAGCTGGGATCATATCCGCTCGCTGCATGCGCCGGACCGCGCGGTGGAAGCCGCACTCATCAAGCTTGTCGGCAAACGGCCGTTCCAGTCGATGCTCGATCTCGGCACCGGCACCGGCCGGCTGCTCGAAATCTTCGCGCCGCTCTACCGGCGCGGCGTCGGCATCGACATGTCGCGCGAGATGCTGACGGTCGCGCGCGCCAATCTCGACAAGGCTGGTATCGCCAATGCGCAGGTGCGCCAGGGCGACATTTTCTCACCGCCGGTCGAGCGCAACGCCTTCGATCTCGTCACCATCCACCAGGTGCTGCACTATCTCGACGACCCCGCCCGCGCCATCGCCGAAGCAGCGCGGCTGCTGCGCCCATCGGGCCGGCTGATCGTCGTCGACTTCGCGCCGCATAATCTCGAATTCCTGCGCGACCAGCACGCCCATATGCGGCTCGGCTTTTCCGACCGGCAGATGTCGGACTGGTTCGCGGAGGCCGGGCTCGACCTGGAGGACAGCCAGGAGTTCGAGCCGCGCGGCGGCAACGAGGCAAGGCTTACCGTAAAACTCTGGCTCGGCCGCGACCGCCGCCTGCAGATCGCCGATCCGTCCAACGATTCCTTGCCAGTGAGGGAAACAGCCTGATGAACCAGTTCCGCTTTTCCCGCCGCCCCGACATCGGCGACAAGGTCCGGGTTTCGTTCGAATTCTTCCCGCCGAAGAATGACGAGATGGAAGCAAGGCTCTGGGACACGGTCACCCGGTTGGAGCCGCTCAAGCCGAAATTCGTCTCGGTGACCTATGGCGCCGGCGGCTCGACCCGCGAGCGTACGGCGCGCACGGTCAAGCGCATCCTCAACGAGACGACGCTGACGCCGGCGGCGCATATGACCTGCGTCGACGCGGCGCGCGACCAGGTCGACGCCGTCATCCGGGAATTCGTCGACTTCGGCGTCACCCGTTTCGTCGCGCTGCGCGGCGATCCGGCCGCGGGCGTCGGAACCGCTTATCGCCCGCATCCGGACGGCTACGCCAACGGCGCCGAACTGGTCGGCGCGCTGAAGAGCGTCGGCGATTTCGACATCTCCGTCTCGGCCTATCCGGAAAAGCATCCGGAGAGCCCGGATTTCGCCACCGACATCGACATGCTGAAGCGCAAGGTCGACAATGGCGCGACGCGGGCGATCACCCAGTTCTTCTTCGACAACGACCTTTATGAGCGCTATGTCGAGCGGGCGCGCCGCGCCGGCATCTACATCCCGATCGTGCCCGGCATCCTGCCGGTGCATAATTTCACCCAGGTCGCGAATTTCTCGTCGCGCTGCGGGGCGCTGGTGCCGGCCTGGCTGGCCGAGCGTTTCGAAGGGTTGGAGAACGACCCGCAGACGCATGCGCTGGTGGCCTCGGCCGTGGCGGCCGAGCAGGTGCTCGACCTCGTCGAGCGCGGCGTCGGCGACTTCCATTTCTACACGATGAACCGCGCCGACCTCGTCTTCGCCATCTGCCACATGATCGGCATCCGCTCGCATGAGGCGGAGGCGGCGGCTGGGTCGGCCGCGGCATGAGGCAGGCTGCGGGGGAGGTCAGGCTGTAATGGAAAAGGCCGGGTAGAAACCCGGCCTTTTCGAACTCTTGGACTATCCTCGGTGCTGGTCTTCCCGGCTTTGGCGGGTCAGGGAAGAACGCCTATGATAAGGGCACCGATGAATGCGAATGCGGCACAAATCATCAAAGCGTTGATTGGCCTCGTCAGTCCCATGCCATAGCCTCCTCTTCAGAGCTATGGCAGGAGTCTAGGGTCATTTGGGCCACAGGCAAGCGGAAAACGTGCTGCATTGCGACATGATTTTGGAATTTGCGACTTCGAATTTGCCGTTAGCCGTTGAAACTCTTCGGCAAAAGGCGCCTCCGCGGTTGTGAATAAATTGTGGCGGCGGTGTGGCATGACACCGCTACCATCGGCCGAACAGCCGTCCGTCGATGGTGATCAAGCCGAGTCCGATCAGCGCCATGCCACAGATTTCGAACAGCGCAAGCCGCTCGCCAAGGAAGAGAAAGCCGAGCAGAACCGCGCTGACCGGCACGACCAGGGTGACCAGCGAGGCATTGGTGGCGCCGGCCGAGGCGACGAGGTTGAAATACAGGATATAGGCGAAGGCGGTGGACAGCAGCGCCAGTCCCAGCACCGCGGCCCAGACCGGCGGCGAGGCCGAGAACAAGCCCGTCGGCCCATAGGCAATGAGCACGATGGGGATCATGATGATGGTCGAGGCGGTCAGTTGCCCGGTGGCAATCACCGGCGAGGGCACGCCCTTGAAGCGGCGCGCGATCATCAAGGCGATTGCATAGGACACCGAGGCGCCGATCAGCGCGAACTTGGCCCAGACCGGCCCGCCCAGCCCGGCAAGCAGGCCCGGGCCGATCATCACCGCGGTGCCGGCTACGCCAAGCGCGATGCCGGCCAGCTTGTTCCAGGACAGCTTCTCGTCGGTTGTGAGCGCATTGGCGAGCACCAGCGTCCAGAACGGCGTCGTGGCGTTGAGCACCGAGGCGACGCCGGCGCCGAGCTCAGTCTGGCCGGCGAAGATCAGCGAGAAGGGCACGACATTGTTGGTGAGCGCCAGCAGGAAGAACAGGCCGGCATGCGGGAAGGCGAGACGAAAGGATGGGCCGCGGATCGCCAGATAGAGCTGGAGTGCTGCCGCTGCGATGGCGACGCGGAACAGCACCAGCGCCAGAGGATGGATCTCGGCCACGGCAATGCGGGCAAAGAAGAACGAGCCGCCCCAGATCGCGCCGAGCAGGAGAAGCTGCGCCCAATCCTTGAGCGTCATCGGTCCGCGCGTTGGCGCGGCGGCGGCCGTAATCGACATGTCTTTCCTCCCCAGGCTGATCGCAATCTCAGCCTTCACACCTCACCAACCGATAATGCGTTCGCAGGCAAGGGCCACCCGAAACCTGACTGGTGGTTTAGCGTTGGCAAAATGTGCAGCCGGCCGCTCCGGGTCGCCAGACACAGAACTGTTTTCTTTGGCGGCTAGCTAGGATTAATTGTGCGCGCTCCAGACCTGAGGATTCGTCCATGCAGCGATTCGAAAATGCCCGTGACGCGGCACTGGCGCTTCGTCCCGACGATCCGGTCTACTGCTTTCGCCCGCAGGTGCTGAAGGCGGATGCGCTGCAGTTCGTGGGCATGTTTCCCGGCAAGACCGCCTATGCGGTGAAGACCAATGGCGAGCAGATCGTGCTGAAGACGCTGGTGGAAGCCGGCGTCAGCACCTTCGATGTCGCTTCGCCCGGCGAGTTCGCTGCCGTTCGGGCAGTCTCGGCGGATGCCGAGATGCTCTACATGCATCCGGTCAAGGCACAGTCCGACATCAAGCTGGCGCTGGAGAAATACGGCATCCGGGTGATCTCGCTCGACCATGAGGACGAGATCACCAAGCTGACGCGCGTGGTGCGGGCGCTCGATATCGACCCGGGCGCAATCACCGTCTTCGTGCGCATCCAGACCAAGGGCCACGCCGCTTACGAATTGTCGAAGAAATTCGGGGCGGGGCCGGCCAACGCGGTCGAGCTTGCCGAGCGCCTCAACCGCACCGGCTACAAGGTGGGGCTCTGCTTCCATGTCGGCAGCCAGATCGAGGATCCCGACACCTATGAGCGGGCGCTCGCTTCGGCCGACTGGGTGCGCAACCGCCTGACCTTCGACATCGCCGGGCTCGATGTCGGCGGCGGCTTCCCCGCTGAATACGGCCACGATCCGAACCGCAAGCTGGTCGAGATGCCGTCGCTCGGCCAGCTGATGTCGCGGCTTGCCGGCGACCTGAAGGAGTACCAGTTCGACCAGATGCCGCTGGTGGCGGAGCCCGGCCGGG
Organism: Mesorhizobium sp. M2E.F.Ca.ET.209.01.1.1; assembly: GCF_004010375.2. Taxonomy (NCBI): domain Bacteria; kingdom Pseudomonadati; phylum Pseudomonadota; class Alphaproteobacteria; order Hyphomicrobiales; family Phyllobacteriaceae; genus Mesorhizobium; species Mesorhizobium sp. M2E.F.Ca.ET.209.01.1.1. The sequence continues at coordinate 200,034 of NZ_SADP02000011.1, forward strand.
TGATCGTGGCGCGCTGCCTCTCGCTGATCGTGCGGGTGCTGCTGCGCAAGGGCAAGCGGCTCTACATCAATGATGGCATCTGGGCGTCGCTGTCGGATTCATGGACAGGCAAGATCACCCTGCCGGCGCGCTTCATCCCCGATCCGGCGATCCGCACGCGCAACGGCGACGAGAGAAACATCGTGCCGTTCAAGGTCTGCGGCGCGACCTGCGATTCCGTCGACATCCTGTCGCGCCCGTTCTGGCTGCCGGAAACGGTCGACACCGGCGACTGGATCGAGATCGGCCATATTGGCGCCTACTCGCTGTCGCTGAGAACCCGCTTTAACGGCTTCTTCCCGGACACATTCGTGGAGGTGACGACGCCGTTCGACGAAGGCGACGCGCCGCAGGGGTTCGCGAGTTTGGAGACGATGGCGGATTAGGCAGTAAGCAGTAGGAGGTAGAAAGAAGAGAGCGTGAATTATCCCTATCCCTTTTGAATATCGCCTCGGTATTTTTCTACTGCCTACTGCCTACTGCCTACTGCCTACTGCCTACTGCCTACTGCCTACTGCCTACTGCCTATCCTTACGCCACTCCACCGCCGGCCTGGATGTTTTCGCCGGTCAGCCAGCGCGCTTCATCGCTGGCCAGGAAGACGGCGACATCGGCAACGTCGCGCGGGGCACCGATCCGGCCGAACGGCGACATGCCGGCGGCCACGGCGCGATCGCGCTCCGGCAACAGATCGGTATCGGTGAAGCCTGGCGACAGCGCGTTCACGGTGACGCCGCGCGGTCCCAACTCGCGCGAGAGCACGCGCACGAACTGTTCGACGGCGCCCTTGCTGCCGAGATAGAGCGCCGTCTGGGTGAAGAACATCTTGGTGCCGCCGGTCGAGACGGCGATGATGCGGCCACCGTCGCGGACACGTTTGGCCGCCTCTTGAAGCGTGAAGAAAGTTCCTTTGGCATTGGTGCCGAAGACCAGGTCGAAATCGGCCTCGGTCGCTTCAATGAGCGGCTTGATGACGGCGACGCCGACATTGGCGACCACGATGTCGATCTTGCCCAGCCGGCGCTCGGTCTCGTCGAAGAGGCGGCGAACATCGGCGAGAACGGAAATGTCGGCTTGTATGGCAACCGCCTTGCCGCCTTTGTCGGTGATGCCGGCCACCACCTCATCCGCCGCCTTGTTGTTGCCGACATAGTTGACGACGACGGCCGCGCCCTTGGCTGCGAGTCCTTCGGCGATGGCGCGGCCAATGCCGCGCGAGCTGCCGGTTACAATTGCGGTTTTGCCTTGCAGTGATTGAGACATGATCGATTTCCTTCACCTTCGCCGGTTGTCCGTAGCGTGGCCGTTGGGTGAGAAATAGCGACCTGCAATCGATTGGATGATGACCTACTATCTGACTGGTCTATTAATCGCAGGATACACAATGCGCGGCTCTGAATTCGCTGAGTTGAAGGCATTTTCGGCAATCGTCGAAGAGGGCAGCTTCGTTAGCGCCGCCGCGCGGCTGCGGGTGTCGCCGCCCGCACTCAGCCAGACGATCCGTCGGTTGGAGGCGCGTCTCGGCGCCAGGTTGCTCAATCGCACCACGCGCAGCGTCTCGCCAACCGCAGCCGGCGAAACCCTGTTTGCCCGACTCGCGCTGGTGTTCGGCGAGCTGGAGGGCGCCCTTGCTGAAGTCCAGGCCGGGCGCGATCAGCCTGCGGGCGCGCTCCGTATCAATGTCCCGCGCGTCGCGGCGATGCGGTTTGTCGCACCAATCCTTGGCGATTTCCAGGTCGCTTATCCCGATATCGCTCTGACGGTCATCGTCGACGACGTGCTGACCGATATCGTCGAAGGTCGATTCGATGCCGGTATCCGGCTCGGCGAACGGCTGGAACAGGACATGGTCGCGGTCAAACTCAGCGACGAACTGCAAATGGCAGCGGTCGCCGCTCCGGCCTATCTCGAAGGCCGTTCAATTCCACGCCACCCGCAGGATTTGCACCAGCATCGCTGCATCAATTTCCAATGGCCGGGCGGTGGTAATATATACCGGTGGGAGTTCTCTCGGGGCAGGCGCTCGCTGGAAATCGCCGTCCAGGGCAGCCTTGTTGTGAACGACACGGAACTGATGCTCAACGCGGCGCTCGGGGGAGCGGGCGTGGCCTACATGATCGACTATCAAGTCCAGCCATGGATCGAGCAAGGCCGGTTAGTCCGATTTCTCGAAACGTGGTCGCCGAGCTTTCCGGGTTTTTATCTTTATCATCCAAGCCGGCGGCATGTGCCGCCAGCGTTGCGCGCATTCATAGATTTCGTACTGAGGAAGAGTAGGGAGTAGGGAGCGTTGTCTCCGACACGCCCTCACTACTCACTACTGGCTATTCGCTCTTCTTACAGCTTGGCCAACAGCTCCGGCGTCGGCCAGCCATCCACGGGCAGGCCTAACCGCATCTGCTCCTTGCGGATCGCTTCGCGCGTGTTGGTGCCCAGGATGCCGTCCACCGTGCCGACATCGTAGCCCTTGGCCTCGAGCTTGGTCTGAAGCGCCTTCATCTGTTCGCCGCTCAGGCCCTGCTCGGGCGTGCGCGGGTCGAATTGCGGCGCGCCGGCAAACCGCGTCGCCATGACCGCCGCGGTCAGCGCATAGGTGAAGGACTGGTTCCATTCCAGATAGACGTCGAAATTGTCGTAGGTGAGGAAGGCCGGACCCTTGCGACCCATCGGCAGCGCCAGGCCGGCTTTCAGGCCATTGTCGATGAGCGGGTTGCCGTTGGGTTCGGTGACGCCCCACTCAGCCCACTGCGACAGCGGCAGCTTGTTGGCGCGGCCGGTCTGGTCCCATGGCATTTCGTCGGGGACGCGCACTTCCTGGACCCAGGGCTGGTCGCGCTTCCAGCCGCGCGACTGGATCTTACTGGCCGTGGTCATGATGACATCCGGCACGCTGTTCCTGAGGTCGACTTTGCCGTCGCCGTCGCCGTCGACGCCGTGCGCCAGATAATCGGTCGGCAGGATCTGCGTCTGGCCGATCTCGCCGGCCCACGCGCCCTTGACGTCGGCCGGCAGCACGCCGCTATCGATCAGCGTCAGCAGCGGCACCAATTGCTGCCGGAAGAGCTGCGGGCGGCGGCAATCATGCGAAAGCGTGACCAGCGCATTCAGCGTATGGAAGTCGCCCTGCACGGCGCCGAAGTCTGTCTCCAGCCCCCAGAAGGCGGCGATGATGGCCGGCTGGACACCGAATTCCTGGTCGGCGCGGGCAAAGACGTCGGCATATTTCTTGAGATTGGCCGCGCCCTGCTTCAGGCGGTAGGCCGAGATCATCCGGTTGGAGAATTCGGTGAACGTCTGGGTGAAGACGCCCTGGGCGCGGTCGCGCGCCAGCGCCCGTTCGTCAATCGTGGCGTCCTCCAGCGCGTCGAGCCCGGTTGCGCCTACGCCGGCCGCTTTGGCTTCGGCCGCCACGCCTTGTTTCCAGGCCTCGAAGTCGCCGCCGCATTCCTGCGCCGCGGCGGGCAATGCAAACACGCCGACAAACAGCGCCGCCAGGATTTCAACGCGCAATCGCATCGCTTCCCTTTCGAGACCGGCGCATGGCTCCATCGTGACCCCGGACCGGGCTCGGACAGGCGCATGCGAGGATTTCAAAGCTCAGGAGACTCAGGCACTCGCACGAGTGCGCCGCTCCAGATTACCAGCGGTTGCATGTTTCGCCGCCCGCCGTGTCGAAAAGCAGGCGGGAGGGCCGATGTCAACGGGTGTTCTGCCGCAGCCACTTCTTCCAGGCGGCTTCGGAGCCGTTGAAGACGTTGATGTCGGACTTGCCGGTCATGCCGGGCACAATGCCGGTGCCGGTGTACTGCCAGAAGGTGAAGGGATGGCTGCCGTATTTCTCACGCGGGTGGCCTGCGACCGAGCGCAGCCAGTACGGATAGCCGCGGAAGGTCGCCAGTTGGTTGTCGTCGAAGAAGTCGAGCGAGGTGTAGATGATCGGCTTCTTGCCGTAATAGCGCTCGACCATTTGGAGGAAGACGGTCATTTCGCTGCGCACGGTGGCCGGATCGGGGCGCAGCCTGCAGGTCGGCGATTTGGGGTTCCATTCCATGTCGAGCACCGGCGGCATGGCCGACGGGTCTCTCGGGACATTGGCGATGAACCAGCGCGCCTGGGCCTCGGCCGGCGTGCAGAAATAGAAGAAATGATAGGCGGCGCGCGGAATTCCGGCAGCCTTCGTGCGCGTCCAGTGCTCGTTGAAATAGTCGTCGAAGCGGTCGCCGCCTTCCGTCGCCTTGATGAAGGCGAAGGAGATGCCGCTGGCCCTGGCCGCGGGCCAGTCGACCGAGGTCTGGTATTTGGAGACATCCGTGCCGTGGATGGCGTAGTTCCACGGCGCGCCGCTGTCCCATTCGTGCGGCTTGGAATCCTCGAATTTGGGCGCGCGCACGGCAACCGTCTGCGACGATGGCGACAACGGCGAAAGATCGTCGACGGTCGAGCAGGCGCCCAGCAGCGTCAGCATCAGGATGGCCGCAAGACGGCGCATGATATTCCCCGAGCCGGGTTCAGCCGGCCGCTGATGGGTCCTTTACCGATGGTGGTCGCTAATCTGCGCCCCCCTGCCGGATGGATCGCCCCACGAGATCATCCGTCTCCATCGTTGATCGCCGAACATGGTTGATAATCCATTGACGATGCTCGACAACACCGATGATTTTGCGGGAGCAATGGCGGCAAATCGATGACATAAATCGAGCCGGCGAATCCAAAGGCGGAAAAGATGCGGGCTGTGGTGAAGTTCATCAAGTGGCTGCTTGGCCTCGTGATCCTGGCGGTGGTCGCGCTCTTCGCCTGGCTCTATTTCGCGCCGCCGGAACTGATCCGGGTCGGCTCCGGCTATTCGGCCAAGATCGTCTGCTCGAACGTCTTCATTGCCGGCCGCGACGCCAACCAGGTTCTGGCCGTCGATGTGCAGGCGCCCGGCCATCCGCTGCTCAGGCTGATGAAAGTCTCCGTCGACAAGGAAAGGGGACTGGTCTCCGCCGGCCTGCTGTGGGTGCTGGGCAAGAGCGTCGCGGTGGAACGCGACGGCGTCGGCTGCGCCTCGGTTCCCGACGGCGACACCGGCAGGGCGCGGCAGACCTCGCTGCGTGGGGCGGCCTCCAGGCCGGCTCAGGCGGACGCGCTCTGGCCCGATGGCGAGCGCGTGGATGCCTCGCAAAATCCCGAGGTCGCGAAAATCGTCGACGATGCCGCGATGGCTGGCACCGGCATGCGCGCCATCGTGGTGGTGAAGAACGGCCGCGTCGTCGCGGAGCGTTATGGCGACGGCTTTTCGGCGAAGACGCCGCTGCTCGGCTGGTCGATGACCAAGACGGTGAATGCCGCGATCGTCGGCACGCTGGTCAAGGACGGCAAGATCGCCATCGACAACAAGGGTCTATTCAAGGCGTGGAAGGCCGATGGCCGGGCCGCCATAAGCCTTGGCGACATGATGGCGATGTCGAGCGGGCTGGCGTTCAACGAGGATTATGGCGATGTCGCCGACGTCACGCGCATGCTCTATCTCGAGCCGGATATGGCTGGTTTCGCCGCGGCCCAATCGCTGACCGGCGAGGTGGGAAAAGTGTTTTCCTATTCGAGCGGCACGGCGGTGATGCTGTCGCGGCTGTGGCAGGATGCGATCGGCGACAAGGCCAAGGCGCTGGCCTGGCCGCGCACCGCGCTGTTCGAGCCGCTCGGCATGCATAGCGCGGTGCTCGAAACCGACGAGCAGGGCACCTTCGTCGGCTCGTCCTATCTCTATGCAACGGCGCATGACTGGGCACGCTTCGGCCAGTTCCTGGTGCAGGGCGGCGTCTGGAACGGCAACCAGATCCTGCCCACCGGTTTCGTCGACTGGATGCGCGAGCCTGCGCCGGCCTCGAAGGTCTACGGCAGGGGTCAGCTATGGATCGAGGGACCAGGCGATGAGGAAAAGCCCGGCGCGGGCGCCGCCGCCGGCCTGCCCAAGGACACAGTTTGGATGGAGGGCCATGACGGCCAGACGGTGGCGATCATTCCCTCGGAGCAGCTGGTGGTGGTGCGGCTTGGACTGACGCCGGCCAAGCTCGGCTATCGTCCGCAAGCGATGGTCGGCGCGCTGGTCAAGGCGCTGCATTAGTAGCGCTTGCTATTTGGAAGATCCGATCACGCCGAGATATGCATAGCCGCGATAAAGCGTTCTGAACCGGAAGGTCGTGCCGGCGCGCTGCGATTCCGATTCCAGCACATCGCGCAGCGAGGCGCGCGGCGAAACATGGAATTTGCGCAGCCAGCCGCGCAGGAGGGATCGGAACCAGCGCGGCAGGCCTTCCTGCTGGCCGAAATCGACGACATGCAGCGAGCCGCCAGGGGCGAGCGCGGCAAGCGCGGCCGATACGGTCTTTTCCCAGCCGGGGATCATCGACAGCGAATAGGACACGAAGACGCGGTCGAAGCGTTCGATGCCGAAGAGAGCCTTGGCGTCGAAATCGGTGGCGTCGCCGCGTGCGAGGTTGACCTTGCCGGACAGGCCTTCGCGAGCGATAGCCGCGCCCGCCGTCTCCAACATCTCGGCCGAGATGTCGAGACCGAAGAAGCGAGCGTTGGGATAGCGGCGGGCGGCCAGAACGATGTTGCGGCCAGTGCCGCAGCCGAGCTCCAGCACGGTGCCGCCTTGCGGCACGTCCAACCCGTCGATCAGGCGGTCGCGGCCGAGCAAAAAGTATTTGCGGGTCAGGTCGTAGATGTGGCGCTGCCAGCGGTAGACGCCGTCCATCAGTTCGGCATGGCTGACCGGCAGCTCCGTCGCGCTCATGCGGCGCGCTTCACATAAAGGTGGAAGCCGCCATAGATCGCGGAGCGGTCCCTGGCCGAAAATTCGCGTGAGGCGTCGCTCTCATAGGTCCACTGGTCGAGCAGCGAACTGGAAACGCGGCCGGGCAACAGGCTTGGTTCGGCTGCGGTGCGGAAGATGACGCGAGCACCCACGGAAGCCGTGCGGGTGATCTCGGTCCAGAGCGCGTTGAGCAGGTCGTCGGTCATCCAGTCCTGCGCGTCGAGCAGTACGAAGCGGTCGACGGTGCCCGCGTCCTTGGCGGCCAGGAACTTGATCAGGTTGGCGTGATGGATGGCGACGCGGTCGATGTTGTCGCGGATCGTCTTGTAATTGCGCTGTTCGAGATAGGCCGGCAGCGCCGCCTCGCCGGGTTGCGGATAGCGACGGGCGAAGGCCTGCCAGGCGAAATAATTGTTCTTGAGCGGGAAGTCGCAGGCGAGCTTTTCCAGCCGTGCCTTCAAGACGCTCGCCATCGAGCCGTCGCCGGAGGTGATCAGCGAATCGTACTGCGCCGGCGGGATGCCGAGGCCGAACAGCGAAGCCTTGCGCGACGTCGCCCAGCGCAGCAGCTTCTTGTCGAAGACCGGCGCCAGTTCTTCGTTGAAGAAGCGGCGCTGCTCGCCGATATTCTCGGCCTTCATGATGCCGGCCGGGTCGACGCCAAACAGCTTGCCGACGCGATGACCCATGGCGATGAAGAGGCCGAGCAGGCCGGTCTGGTAGAAGTTGCGGTCGAAGACCGAGATGCGGCGGCGGCCGCGCCAATTGCGGCGCTCCCAATAATGGCGGCTGACCGGATCGAGATGCGGCGCGATGAAGCGATCATAGGCATCCGAATTGTGGCTGGTGTCGGCGGCGCCGAAGAAGCGGAAAAGGTCACCCTGCGACGGCAGGTGGCGCACGGCTTCCAGCTTCATGCGGTTCAGCGCGATATGCGCGGCGTTGAGATCGACGGCGTCGATCCTGGCCGGTGAGCGGGTCAGGTAGGCCAGAATGTTGCAGCCGCCCGAGGCGATTGTGACGACGCGGTGACCGGCGCCCAGCTGCATGGCCTCCATGTCGACATCCGGGTCTTCCCAGATCTGCGGATAGACCAAGCCAGAGAACAGGAAGGCGAAGAGCCGCTCGGAAATGCCGTCCTTCGACAATGCGCGGTTCTGGTAGACGGCCTTTCCGACTTCCTTGCCTCGACGGTAAACGAGTTCTCCGGATACGTCCGACATGGAAAGGTGATTCCCCGTTTGCGTTGGCGCAAGCGGGTAGCGCAGCGTCATGACAGGCAGGTGACAGCCTGTTGACGGCAGGTTGACGTGAATTTCACACTTTTCCGAACCCACCGGGCGTCGGCGTGGTGACGATGACGGCTTCGCCGGCATCAAGCGTGGTCTGGTCGCAGGCCTTCAACACATCGACCGAGCCGTCATTGCGCCTGACCTTGGTCGAGCCGGCCTCGCCATCGCCGCCGCCGTCGAGACCCTGGGGCGGCCGGCTTCGATGCGAGGACAGGATCGCGCATTCCATCTTCTCGAGAAAACGGATGGTGCGCCTAGTGCCGTCGCCGGCGTTCCACTTGCCCTTGCCGCCGGAGCCCTCGCGGATGTGGAAGTCTTCCAGCACGACGGGGAAGCGCAGTTCCAGCACCTCGGGGTCGGTGAGGCGCGAATTGGTCATGTGGGTGTGCACGCCGGAGGTGCCGGCAAAGCCGCGGCCCGAATTCATCCGGCCGGCCGGCGAGCCGGAGCAGATCGTCTCGTAATACTGGTATTTCCTGTTGCCGAAGGTGAGGTTGTTCATCGTGCCTTGCGCATTGGCCATGGCGCGCATCGCGCCGAACAGCGCATTGGTGACATGCTGCGAGGTCTCGACATTACCGGCGACGACAGCGGCAGGGTAGGCGGGCTTCAGCATCGAGCCGTCGGGGATGACGATGTTGATCGGCCTGAGGCAGCCGGCATTCATAGGGATCATGTCCTCGACCATGACGCGGAAAGCGTAGAGCACGGCGGCGCGGGCGACCGGCTCCGGCGCGTTGAAATTGTTCTTCATGACAGGCGAGGTGCCGGTGAAATCGACGGTCGCCTCGCGCTTTTTCCGGTCGACGGTGATCTTCACCCTGATCACCTGACCGGTGTCGGTGGGATATTCGTACGCCGCGCTGTCGGGAAGCCGCTCTATCACGCGGCGCACGCTCTCGGCGGCGTTGTCCTGGACATGGCCCATATAGGCCTCGACGACATCGAGGCCGAAATGCGCGACCATCTTGCGCAGTTCCGCCACGCCCTTTTCGTTGGCGGCGATCTGCGCCTTGAGGTCGGCGATGTTCTGAGTTGGGTTGCGCGCGGGGTAGGGATGGTCGGTAAGCAGCGTCTCCAGCTCCTTCTCGCGGAAGCGTCCGCGATCGACGATGCGGAAATTGTCGAACAGCACGCCTTCCTCATCGACCGTTGTCGCAAGCGGCGTCATCGAGCCGGGCGCGGTGCCGCCGACATCGGCGTGATGGCCGCGCGAGGCCGCCCAGAACAGGATCTCATTCAGCGCATCGTCAAAGACAGGCGTCACCACCGTGATGTCGGGCAGATGCGTACCGCCATTGTAGGGCGCGTTGAGCGCGAAGACGTCGCCCGGATGGATATCGCCGGAATTCAGGCGGATGATGGTTTCGACGGAACGGTCCATCGAGCCCAGATGCACCGGCATATGCGGCGCGTTGGCGACCAGCGCGCCATGGCGGTCGAACACGGCGCAGGAGAAATCGAGCCGTTCCTTGATGTTCACCGAATAGGCGGTGTTCTGCAGCGTCACGCCCATCTGCTCGGCGATCGACATGAAGAGGTTGTTGAAGACCTCCAGCATCACCGGATCGGCCTCGGTGCCGAGTGCAGCGGCACGCGCTTTCCGTTCCGTGCGGCGGATCACGACGTGGTCGAGACTGGTGATTTCGGCGCGCCAGCCCGGCTCGACGACGATGGTCTGGTTCGGCTCGATGATCAGCGCGGGGCCGGCGACCGTGTTGGATGGGCGCAGGTTTTCACGGCGGTAGACGCCGGCCTCGTGCCAGCGGCCTTCGGTATAGATGCGCCGGCTTTCCGAAGGCTTGGGCTCTACTCCTGCCAGCCCGGTAGGGGCGGAGGCTTCAGCCCTGTCCTGTCGAGCGGCTTCCATGCCTTCAACGGCGACGGTTTCGACGACGATCGGCTTGTCGTCATAGACGAATCCGAACTGCGCCTTGTGCGCGGCCTCGAAATCGCTTCTGGCGCGGAGGATCGAGCCATGCTCGAAATTCACCGGCAGCGCCGTGTCGGTGCCGTCATAGCGGATGTGCAGGAAAGGCCTCGTTGAAACGACGTCCTCGGCAATGCCCTGCTCGCCGAGTTCGGCGATGACGTCGCTGCGCAGGGCCACGATGAGAGTCTCGATCGCCGCGCGCGATTCCTCGGCGAGCGGCTGCAGCAGGCCCTGCTGGCGCGAGGCGAAGACCGACGAGAGGCCGATGCCGTAAGCGGAAAGCAGGCCGGAAAAGGGGTGGATGAGCACGGCTTCCATGCCCAGCGCATCGGCAACCAGGCAGGCATGCTGGCCGCCGGCGCCGCCGAAGCAATTCAAGAGATATTCCGTGACGTCGTAGCCGCGCTGCACCGAGATCTTCTTGATGGCGTTGGCCATGTTCTCGACGGCGATGGTCACAAAGCCCTCGGCGACCGCCTCGGGCGAGCGGCCGTCGCCGATCTGAGCGGCAAGTGCTGCGAATTTCTCGCGAACCATGCCGGCGTCGAGCAGCTGGTCCTGGCCGGCGCCGAAAATCGCCGGGAAGAAATCGGGCTGCAATTTGCCGAGCATGACATTGGCGTCGGTGACGGCGAGCGGCCCGCCGCGCCGGTAGGCGGCCGGGCCGGGATTGGCGCCGGCGGAATCCGGGCCGACGCGGAAGCGGCCGGCTTCATAATGCAGGATCGAGCCACCGCCGGCGGCGACGGTGTGGATGCGCATCATCGGCGCGCGAATGCGCACGCCGGCGACCTCGGTTTCGAAGGCGCGCTCATAGTCGCCGTCGTAATGGGCAACGTCGGTCGAGGTGCCGCCCATATCGAAGCCGATGACCTTGTCGAAGCCGGCGAGCTTCGCCGTCTCGACCATGCCGACGACGCCGCCGGCCGGACCGGAAAGCAGCGCGTCCTTGCCCTGGAACATGTCGGCGGCGGTCAGGCCGCCCGAGGACATCATGAACATCAGGCGCGGCCCGGCGCCCAGCTCTCCCGCCACACGTTGCACATAGCGCGACAGGATCGGCGACAGATAAGCGTCCACCACTGTGGTATCGCCGCGGCCGACCAGTTTGATGAGCGGCGAGACCTCGTGGGAGACCGAAATCTGGCTGAAGCCGATCTTGCGGCAGACTTTTGCCACGGCTTTTTCGTGATCGGGGTATTTCCAGGCATGCATGAAGACGATGGCGACCGCTTCGATACCGTCGGCCTTTGCCTGTTCGATCGCCGGGCGGCAGGCGGCGATGTCGAGCAGACGTTCGACGCCGCCGTCGGCGCGCACGCGTTCATCGACTTCGATCACACGCTCATAGAGTTGCTCGGGCAGGATGATCTCCTTGGCGAAGATGTCTGGCCTCGCCTGATAGGCGATGCGCAATGCGTCGCGAAAACCCTTGCTGATCAGCAGCAGCACGCGGTCGCCCTTGCGCTCGAGCAGCGCATTGGTGGCAACGGTCGTGCCCATCTTGACGTCGCCGATCGCGTCGGCGGAAATGGCATCGCCGGCTTTCAAACCCAACAGGTCGCGGATGCCCTGGATGGCAGCGTCCGCATAAGCCTCGGGATTCTCGGACAAGAGTTTTCGAGGGTGCAGCCGGCCTTGCGGATCACGGCCGATGATGTCGGTGAAGGTGCCGCCGCGGTCGATCCAAAAATCCCATTTCTGTGTTTCCGCGGCTACCGGCATTCTGCTTATCCACTGTGTCTTCGAGCGCATGTTCTGTTAGTTCGGGATTTCGGCGCCAGCAATTGCAAGTTGATGTTACACATCGAAATGCAACGTTACGAAACCGGCGAGCCTGCTGATGCATTTCCCCTGCGATCGCTCACCGAAACGTGAGTGTTCTGTTGAAGGAGAGATACCATGAAGAAGCTCATTCTGGCGTCTTTATCGGCGCTCGCCCTGCTGGGGGTCGCGGCGTGCAGCGACAGTGGCACCGATAAGACCACCACCCAGAGCACCAATCCGCCGGCCAACGAGCAGCCGATGAAGCCGGCCTCGCCCGACGCTTCGAAGCCCGCTGAACCGGCTCCGGCAACAAATCCGGCTCCTGCCGCGCCTGCGCAGTAAGAGCCGACCGATAGATTCAGGGAAGGCCGGCAATGCCGGCCTTCCCTTTGCCCCGTCGATCCCGAAGCTCGCCGATCACCTGCGGCAATGTCCAGGCTTGATAGAACCGCCCGGTTCGCTCTATGAAGCCGGCATGTCGATTTGGGACCGCCTTGGCGACTTCATCGCTCGTGTTTCGTCGTCGGCGTCCTCGGGCGTCGCGGATGTCGTCGAAGCCGTGCGCACCGTGTTTTCCGGCGATCCGGACCTGCGCCGGCGCGTGGCCTTCTCGGTGGCGATGATCGCGCTGTCGGCCAAGATGGCCAAGGCCGACGGCATCGTCACCCAGGACGAGGTGCGCGCCTTCCAGGAAATCTTCGAAGTGCCGCCGAGCGAGACGCGCAACGTGGCGCGGCTTTACGACATCGCCAAGAAGGATGTCGCTGGGTTCGAGATCTATGCCCAGCGCATGGCGCAGCTCTGCGGCTCCGGCCATGCCAACTGCATGATGCTGGAAGACATCCTCGACGGATTGTTCCACATCGCCAAGGCGGATGGGCTCATCCATGAGCGGGAAGGCCAGTTCCTGCATCGGATCGCCGAGATTTTTCGCATCGACGAGGCGCATTACGAGGCGATCCTGTCGCGGCACGTCAATCTCGGCGCCGCCGATCCTTACGTCGTTCTGGGCATCGAACGCGGCAAGCCGTTCGAGGAGATCAGGAAACGCTATCGCAAGCTGATCTCCGACAATCACCCGGACAGGTTGATCGCGCGCGGCCTGCCGCAGGAATTCATCAAGATCGCCACGACCAGGGTCGCCGCGATCAATGCCGCCTATGAGATGATCGAGCGGGGCCTCAGGCACGCATGAGCGGTTTTCTGCCCGACCAGCCAGGTGCGGAGGTCCGGGTCTCGCCGAATTTCGGCCCGCGCCGCGAGACGCTCCGGCCCGACATGATCGTGCTGCACTATACCGGCATGGCTAGCGGCGCCGGCGCCGAGGCGTGGCTATGCGATCCGGCAAGCGAGGTGTCCTCGCATTACCTCGTTCACGAGGATGGCCGTATCGTGCAAATGGTGCGCGAGAGCGATCGCGCCTGGCATGCCGGCAAGAGTTCCTGGCTCGGGCGAACCGACATCAACTCCTGCTCGGTCGGCATCGAGATCGTCAATCCCGGGCACACGCTGGGCTACAAGGCCTTCCCGCGGCGGCAGATCGGCGCCGTGATCGAGTTGTGCGCGGGTATCGCGGGGCGCCATTCCATTCCCGCTGTAAGGGTGCTCGCACATTCGGACGTGGCGCCGGGCCGCAAGGTCGATCCGGGCGAGAAATTCCCCTGGAAGGCGCTGTTCGCGGCCGGTGTCGGCCACCTCGTGCCGGCGGCGCCGATAAAGGCGGGCGCCGCGCTGGAGGCCGGGGATGCCGGAACCGACGTTGAAGCACTGCAGTCGATGCTGGCGCTCTACGGCTATGGCGCCGAGATATCGGGTGTCTATGATCGGCAGACGGAAATCGTGGTGGCGGCGTTCCAGCGGCATTTCCGGCGGCGACTGGTGGATGGCGTGGCGGACAATTCGACGATCCGCACGCTGGAACGGCTCCTGGCTTCCGTAAAGGCAACCACCATCAAATAGTCGCGCCGGGATCCTTAAATTACAATCTGTCACTCAAAGTGAATTGCGCCGCCTTCATTGCCGCCAATTCCCACTGCAAATGCCCCTCCCGCAAGTTGTCGGGCGTCTATCCCCCCCCAAGACACCCGATGTTGAGTTGACCCAACTGCGCGAAGTTCTTCGCGCAGCTCTAACAGAACAGGACTACATGCAAAGATTGACCGTTGTAGCGGCAGCCGTTGCTGCCGGAGTGATAAGTTTTGCCTTCAATCAGGCCGACAGTGCCCCGCTCAGCACCAGGGCGGACAACGGCTTTGCAGCCGTAGCGCCAAAGGCGAGCGCCAAAACACCAAATACCGCGCGGGCTGCTCCGGCAAAGGTTCAGAAGGCCGCCGCAACCCGGGTGACAAAATCGACGGCCAAACGCGCCAGGCTCGGTAGAAAGGCTATCGATCTCACCACAACGGCCTCGATCCAACCCGGCAAGATCGCCGTAGCGTCGCCCGCTGCAGCCGGCGACGGCCAATATTCGGCGATCATTGCCCGCTATGCCGCGAGCTACGGCGTGCCGATGTCCTTGGCCAAGGCCGTCATCAAGATCGAAAGCAATTATCGGCCGAACATGGTCGGCGGCGCCGGCGAGATCGGCCTGATGCAGATCAAGCCAGCGACGGCCCGGATGATGGGTTATACCGGTTCGGCCAAGGGATTGTTCGATCCCGACACCAACATCAAATACGGCATGAAGTACCTCGCCATGGCGCGGGACCTCGGCGGCGGCACCACCTGCGGCACGATCCTGAAATACAATGCCGGCCACGGAGCGACGCGGATGAACCCGGTCTCCGCCGCCTATTGCAGCAAGGTGAAGGTGCAGATGGTGGCGCTGGGCTCGCCGGCCTGACGCTAACGCGGCGGATTTGGGCAACGCGCGCTTTTATGCAGGTCGTTGCCCCAAACCGCAGCGCATGTGGGACGAGGCGCTTTTTCGTTTGCGTTTTCAGGCGGGAATCCCTTTATACGCGCTTGCCAGCTGGCCGGGCGGCCGCACCCGCGGGAACCGAAAGGTTGCGGGTGAGGAAAGTCCGGGCTCCATGGAGACACGGTGCCGGCTAACGGCCGGCGGGGGCGACCCCAGGGAAAGTGCCACAGAAAGCAAACCGCCGCGGCTTCGGCCGCGGCAAGGGTGAAAGGGTGGGGTAAGAGCCCACCGCGCGACTGGCAACAGGAGCGGCAGGGCAAACCCCACCGGGAGCAAAACCGAATAGGGGCGGTGCGAAGGGAAACCTTCGAGGGCTGTTTCCGGCCCACCGTCCGGGTAGGTTGCGTGAGGCGCGTGGCAACATGCGCCCAAGATGAATGGCCGCCACGTTCTCGCCGCAAGGCGAGGGCCATACAGAACCCGGCTTACAGGCCAGCTGGCATTTTTCTCCCTACGGCGATAGCGATATAAATCAAAAGGTTGCATCCATGGGTGTGCTTTTTGATTCAAGTGATGGCGCGATGGTTGCTTAAACCCGACTAATCCTTGCCTTGAAGGCGGTGCGATTAAATCGTACCATTCCAAGAATGGACAGGAGCACGTCATGGGCCAGGTCGACAAACGCAGCATCACGCTTTCGCCGGAACTGGCGCGGGCAGTCGACGATGTGGTCGCCGCCGGAGAATATGCTTCCGCGAGCGAGGTGATCCGCGATGCGCTCAGGCAGTGGAAGGAGCGCCGCGACCTCCTCGGCTACACTGTCGAGGAATTGCGGGAACTGGTGCAGGAGGGGATCGATAGCGGACCGGCGCTGGACGGCCCCCCCTTAATGGAGCGATTGCGCGCCAGATATGCGAAGATGGCGGAAGCCAAAGGCGCTGACGAGTGAAGTACCGCCTGCTTCCACAGGCACTGATCGACCTCGAAGTTATCGGCGACTATATCGCCGTCCACAATCCTAATGCTGCAATCCGTTTTGTGGAAACTCTTCAGCGGCGATGGGACTTGCTAACTCTCCATCCCCGATCAGGCGCACCGCGCGATGACATCCTGCCGGGCATTCGCCACGTTGTTGTCGGGGAATACCTTACGTTTTATCGAATTGGCGACGATGCGATCGAGATCCTGCGCGTGCTGCACGGCCGGCGCAGGATCGAGACAGAGGATCCGGGACCCTAGCCGCTCAGCTGGCGACTTTGTCCAACGACGCCTCGATCGCCTGCCACAACTCCTCGACCGGCTCGCAACCCACCGACAAGCGCACGAAGCCGGGCGGCACGGCGTCGCCGCGCTTCGAGCGCCGCTCGGCCGACGTGTGCACGCCACCGAAAGAGGTCGCCGATTCAATCAGCGTGCAATTGTCGATGAACGCCTCGGCCTTCTGTTCCGAGGCCAGTTCGAACGAGATCAGGAAGCCGAAGCGATCCATCTGGGCGCGGGCCAGATTGTGCGAGGCATCGCCCGCGAGCCCGGGATAGCGCAGGCCGCTGACCGCGCGGTGATCCTTCAGTCGCCGCGCGATCGTTTCGGCCGTGGAACACATCCGGTCGAAACGCACCTCCAGCGTTTCCAGCCCGCGATGGACAAGCCAAGCCTCGAAGGGGCCGGGGATGCCGCCGACCAGGCTGCGCCAGTCGGCCACCATGGCGATGAGGTCGGCATCGCGGCTCGCGACATGGCCGAAGAGCACATCGGAATGACCGTTCACCGCCTTGGTGTCGGCGGAGACGACGATGTCGGCGCCGAGGTCGAGCGGACGCTGGCCGACGGGCGTCATCGTCGTGTTGTCGACGACCAGCAACCCATCCTGCCTGTGGACGGCTTCGGCCACCGCCGCGATATCGCAGATGTCCAGCCGGGGATTGGACGGCGTCTCGGCAAAAACCACCCGGTAACCGTCGAAGCCGCCGTCGAGGAAGGTTGGCGTCGGCCTGGTGTCGCAGGCAATGCCGAGGGGATTGAGAAAGCGCTCGGCCATGGCGCGCGTGGCGTGATAGCCGTCTGACGGCAGAAGCACGCGGTCGCCTGATTTCAGCAGCGCGAAAAACACCGACGAGATCGCGCCCATTCCGGACGGGAAGGCGACGCATTGCGCGCCTTCGAGGTGGCCGAGCGCGTGCTCGACGGCGCGCCAGGTCGGATTGTCGTAGCGGCCATACTGATCGAAGCCGGCTTCAGCGCCCGGCGTGTGGAAGATCGATGCCATGGTCAGCGTCAAGGGGATCGGGTCGCCCTTGGCGAAATCGCGGCTGCGCAAATGGGCAAGCGCCGCGGCGCGGGACTTCGCTGTTTCGGACATCAGGCTTCATCCCTCCGGCTGTATAGCAGTTGCCGCGACGCTAGGCGTGCCGGCTGTTCGCGGCAAGCCGCGTCCTTTTGGGCCAGAGGGCTCTAAACGCTTCGTTAGGCTTAATAGACGATAAAGACGAGACGTGCCTTCAGCCTGCGCTTTCAGGTTGTGGCAAGCATGTTTGTGATGCCTGTTCCCGTTGACGCCCATAGTACCCCATGATATCCCGTTCACATCATCAGGCTTTCGTTCCGCGTCAGGGTGAAGCGTACGCCAATCGGGCAGCCGCGGCGGCTGCGCGTTTGCCGGTTTTCGCCCCGGTGAATGAAGCGATTTGCTGCGAGTGCGGCGAGGGCGCGGAGAACAACATGGGAAGGGGTGCGGCGGCGGAAGCGGCTGTAGCGTTCATTGGACCGATTTCTGTCAAACGCGGTGAACAGGATCGATGCGAAGGGGCGGGTCTCCGTTCCGGCGCATTTCCGTGCGGTGGTTCAGAAGCGCGGCTATTCGGAGCTTTACGCGCTGCGTTGCCTGGATCTGCCCGCCATGGATGTCGGTGGGCTCGACCTGCTCGACCGCTACGAGCAGCGGATCGCGCTGGAGGATCCCTTTCTGCAGACGGCGGACGATATGTCCTTCTTCTGCCACGGCGACGGGACATTCCTGAAGCTCGACCAGGATGGACGCATCACCATGACCGACTTCATCCGCGAGCATACGGGCATCTCGAACGAGGTGGCCTTTGTCGGCCGCGGCAATTTCTTTCAGATCTGGGAGCCGGGACGGCTTTCCGCCTATGGGGCACAGGCGCGCGCCAGGCTTTTGCAGCTTCGGCAGGGGACGAAGCCCGGGGAGCGATCGGAATGATGGCTGGCCACGGCGATGATCATCACGCCGTTGGCGGACCGGCCCGCCACATTCCGGTCCTCCTTGCCGAGGTGCTCGACGCGCTCGCGCCGAAGGCCGGCGAGACGATCGTCGACGGGACATTCGGCGCCGGCGGCTACACCAGCGCGATCTTCGATCGCGGCGCCTCCGTCGTTGCCATCGACCGCGACCCGGACGCGATCGCGGCGGGCAGGGCGCTGGAGCGGCAGGCCGGCGGCCGGCTGAGGCTTGTCCAGGCGCCGTTCTCGACATTGGACCAACATGTCGAAGGCGCCGACGGCGTGGTGCTCGACATCGGCGTTTCGTCCATGCAGCTCGACCAGGCGGAGCGCGGCTTTTCCTTTCGCGCCGATGGGCCGCTCGACATGCGCATGGCGCAGTCGGGGCTTTCCGCCGCCGACGTCGTCAACAGCTTCAAGGCCGGCGACCTTGCCCGCATCTTCGGCTTTCTCGGCGAGGAGCGCCATGCCGGCCGCATCGCGCGCATGATCGAGAGCCGGCGCGAGAAGAAGCCGTTCGAGCGCACGCTCGATCTCGCCGACGCCATCGAAACGCATATCGGGAGAGGGCCGAAGGACAAGATCCATCCAGCCACGCGCGTCTTCCAGGCGTTGCGCATCTTCGTCAATGACGAGCTCGGCGAGCTTGCAAGGGCGCTGCTGGCGGCCGAGCGGGTGCTGAAGCCCGGTGGCCGGCTTGCCGTGGTGACCTTCCACTCCCTGGAAGACCGCATCGTCAAGCGCTTCATTGCCGACCGTTCCGAAGCCGCCAGCGGCTCGCGACACATGCCAGACGCGCCCCAGCGCGCCGCGACTTTCCGTAAGGCTGGCGGCGGCGTGACGCCGGGGGAGGCCGAGATAGCGGCCAACCCGCGAGCACGCTCTGCCAGGCTGCGCGCGGCGATCCGCACCGAGGCGCCGGCGCGCGCAGGCGATTTTTCGATTTTCGGCCTTCCAAAGCTTCCCGCCGTCGAACGGCCGGGAGAGAGGTGAGCACGTGTTTCGTACCAGCGACATAGTCCTGATCGCCGTCATGGTCTCGGCCGCGGCCCTGACCTACAAGACCAAGCGCGAGGCAGAGGAGCAACTGGCGGCCGTGCAGAAGATCCAGGCGCAGATCCGCTACGAGGAAGACACGATCGATCTCCTCAAGGCGGATTGGAGCCTGCTCACCCAGCCATCGCGGCTGCAAAAGCTTGCCGACGTCTACAAGAGCCAACTCGGGCTCGAACCGGTCGGCGCCCGCCAGATCGGCGGTCTTGACGACATTCCGGTGAAACCGCTGACCATCGAGGACCTCTCCTCGCAACGGCTTGGCGGCATGGCCGACAATTCCGGCAATGGACCTGCGGGCGACAAGGACCCGGTCGTCACGGGGAGCACGGTGCAATGATCAGCAGGTTTCCAAGGATCGGTGACCTGCTAAAGCATCGGAAGAAGACCGCCGAGGACGGCTCGATCGTCGTCGACGCCGCGCGCAAGGCGACGGGCGGAAAGGCCAGGACCCGCATCGTCATGACGATGGCGGTGTTCTTCACCCTCTATTCGACGATTGCCGGCCGGCTTGTCTATCTCGGCCTGCAGAATCCGGACCTGTCGGACGGCCCGCAGAGCCGGGTCACCGCATCGCGTCCCGACATCGTCGACCGCAACGGCGAAGTGCTGGCAACCGACATCAAGACGGCGTCGCTGTTTGCCGAGCCGCGGCGCATTGTCGATGCCGACGAAGCGATCGAGAAATTGTCGACCGTGCTGCCGGAGATCGACTACGAGCAAACCTATCGCAAGCTCAAGAGCGGCGCCGGCTTCGTCTGGCTGCAGCGCCAGCTGACGCCGAAGCAGCAGGCCGACATCATGGCGCTGGGCGTCCCCGGCCTCGGCTTCCGCACCGAAAAGCGCCGCTTCTATCCGAGCGGCGAGACCTCGTCCTATATCGTCGGCCTGACCAATATCGACAACCAGGGCATCTCCGGCATGGAGAAGTATATCGACGAGCAGGGGCTGAGCGACCTGCAGGCGTCGGGTCTTGCCATCCCCAAGGACCTCAAGCCTATCAGGCTTTCGATCGATCTGCGCGTCCAGCATGTGGTGCGCGACGAGATCGCCGCCGGCCTGGAGCGCTATCGCGCCATGGGCGCCGGCGCTGTCGTGCTGAACATCAAGACGGGCGAAGTGATGGCGATGGCCTCGGTGCCGGACTTCGACCCGAACAATCCGTATAACGCACAGGACAAGGACCGGCTGAACCGCATGTCGGCGGGCCTCTACGAGATGGGCTCGACCTTCAAGAGCTTCACCTCGGCGATGGCGCTCGATTCCGGCAAGGCGACGATGAACAGCCGCTTCGACGCTTCGCATCCGATCCGGGTCGGCCATCAGGCCATCCACGATTTCCACGGCAAGAACCGCGTGCTGTCGCTGCCGGAGGTGTTCCTCTATTCGTCCAACATCGGCTCGGCCAGGGAGGCAGAGCTCGTCGGCATCGAGGGGCACCGCGAATTCCTGCACCGCCTTGGCATTCTCGACAGGATGCGGACCGAACTGCCGGAGGTCGCGCGCCCGACCGAGCCCAAGGTCTGGAAACAGGTCAATTCGTTCACCATCGCCTTCGGTCATGGCGTGTCGACGACGCCGCTGCAGGCCGCTGTCGGCTGCGCGGCGCTGATGCAGGGCTATCTGATCGAGCCGACATTCCTGGTCCGCAGCGAACATGAGGCCATGGCGGTGGCCAAGAGAGTGGTCGGCGACAAGACGGTCGAAGGCATGCGCTATCTCTATACGCTCAACGCCGAGAAGGGCTCTGCCAGAAACGCCAGGGCCCCCGGCTATCGCGTCGGCGGCAAGACTGGAACGGCCGAGAAGGTCATCAACGGCCGTTACTCCAAGGAATTGAACTTCAACACCTTCGTCGCCGCCTTCCCAATGGACGATCCGCAATTTCTGGTGTTCACCATCGCCGACGCCCCGCATCCGGAAAAGCCCGGCATGACGGACGTCGCCGCCAACAATGCGGGGGTTATCGCCGGCAATATCATCAGGCGCTCGGCGGCCATGCTTGGCGTGAAGCCAGATTTCAGCCATGAAAATGGTGCAACGCTGGTTTCCTATCAGTGATTCTTGGGGCGCGCCGGCAACTGCGCGCTATTTTGTTGCGATGAACGGAACTCAATGCATCTAAAAGATCTAGCCGGTATTCTGCCTGTCGAGGGAACAGCTTCCCGCGATCTGGAGGTTACCGGACTTTCCTCCGATTCCCGTCAGGTAGGACCCGGCGTGGTCTTCTTCGCGCTCGCCGGCAGCAAAGCCGATGGCTCGGCCTATGCCGCCGATGCCGCCAGCCGGGGTGCCGCCGCGATCGTCACCGGCAAGGGCGCGGCGGTTTCCGGCCTGTCGATCCCGGTTCTTGCCGTCGATGATCCGCGCCATGCGCTGGCGCTCGCCGCCGCACGCTTCTTCGGCCGCCAGCCTGAGACCATGGTCGCCGTCACCGGCACCGCCGGCAAGACATCCGTCGCCGCTTTCACCCGCCAGATCTGGGAGCAGGCGGGTTTTGCCGCCGCCTCGATCGGCACGACCGGTGTCGTGGCGCCCGGCCGCAACGAATATGGCTCGCTGACCACGCCCGACCCCGTGGCGCTGCACCGGTTGCTCAAGGAACTGGCGGATGCCGGCGTGACCCACGCCTCGATGGAAGCCTCGAGCCACGGCCTCGACCAGCGCCGTCTCGACGGCGTGAAGCTCGCAGCCGGCGCCTTCACCAATCTCGGCCGCGACCATATGGATTACCATCCGACGGTCGAGGATTATCATCGCGCCAAGCTGCGCCTGTTCGACACGCTGCTGCCCAAGGGCGCGCCCGCGATCGTCTTTGCCGACGATCCGTGGTCGGAGCCGACGATCAAGGCCGCAAAGGCGGCCGGACTGAAGGTGCTTACCGTCGGCCGCCATGGCGATTTCCTGACGCTGAAACGTGTCGAGCATGAACGCCGTCGCCAGCGCGCCGAGATCGAGGCCGACGGCGTGCTCTACGAGGTCGACCTGCCTTTGGCCGGCGATTTCCAGATCGCCAATGCGCTGGTTTCGGCCGGCCTTGCCATCGCGACTGGAACATCCGCGGGCAAGGCCCTGGCGGCATTGGAAAAACTGAAAGGCGCGCCGGGCCGGCTCGATCTCGTCGGCACGACCGCTACCGGCGCTCCGGTCTATGTCGACTATGCGCACAAGCCGGACGCGCTGGAAAATGTGCTGACCTCGGTCCGGCCCTTCACCACCGGCCGCGTCGTCGTGGTGTTCGGCTGCGGCGGCGACCGCGATCGGGGAAAAAGGCCGATCATGGGCGAGATCGCGACGCGGCTCGCCGATATCGTCATCGTCACCGATGACAATCCGCGCACGGAAGTACCGGAAACCATCCGCGCGGCGATCCTTGCCGCCGCGCCCGGCGCCATTGAGATCGGAGACCGCCGCAAGGCGATCCATGAGGCGGTGGCGATGCTGCGCGCCGGCGACACGCTGATCGTCGCCGGCAAGGGGCATGAGGAAGGCCAGACCATCGGCAGCGAAACCTTCCACTTCTCCGACCATGAGGAAGTGCGCGATGCGCTGAAGGAGCGCGCCGCATGAGCCTGCTGTGGACGTCGGAAGCGCTGGTCGAAGCCATGGGCGGCAGGCCGATCGGCTCGCTGCCGGAAGGCATCACCGGTATTTCGATCGACAGCCGCAGCCTGGAGCCGGGAAACGCTTTTTTCGCCATCAAGGGCGAGACGATGGACGGCCATGATTTCGCGACCGCCGCCGTGAAAGCGGGTGCGGCCGTGCTGGTCGTCGCCGAAGGCAAGCTGCCCTCGCTCGGCCGGCTGACGGCGCCGATGATCGTCGTGCAGGACGTGCTTGCGGCCCTCGAGAAGCTCGGTGTGGCGGCCCGCGCCCGCTCGAAAGCCAAGATCATTGCCGTCACCGGCTCGGCCGGCAAGACGACCACCAAGGAAGCGCTGCGCCATGTGCTGTCGGCGGTCGGCAAGGTGTACGCCTCGGCGCAGTCGTTCAACAATCATTGGGGCGTGCCGCTGACGCTGGCACGCATGCCGCAGGACTGCGACTACGCGGTCTTCGAGATCGGCATGAACCATCCGGGCGAGATCAGGCCGCTGGTCAAGATGGTCAGGCCGCATGTCGCCATCGTGACGATCATTGCCGCCGCGCATCTCGGCTTCTTCAACAGTCTCGACGAGATCGCCATGGCCAAGGCCGAGATCTTCGAGGGGATCGAGCCCGGCGGCGCCGCGCTGCTCAACCGCGACGACCCACGCTGGAAGCTGCTCGGGAAAATGGCGAAAGACGCAGGCGTCGAGCATGTCTTCGGCTTTGGTGAAAATGTCCGCTCGGCCTTCCGCCTTGTCGACTGCGAGCTTCATGCCGACCATTCCGACATCGCCGTCAAGATCGGCAAGAGGGACCTGTCGGTCCGTGTCGGGGCGCCCGGCCGCCATATCGTGCAGAACGTTCTGGCGGTGCTCGGCGCCGCGCAACTGGTCGGCGCCGATCTCGACAAGGTCGCGGCGGCACTTGCCGACCTGTCGGCCGAACGGGGGCGCGGCCGGCGCCATGTCCTGCACCATCCAAACGGGCCGATCACACTGATCGACGAGAGCTACAACGCCAATCCGGCGTCGATGGCGGCGGCGATGGCGCTGCTCAACGCCACACCGGTCTCGGGCGAGGGCCGGCGCATCGCGGTGCTGGGCGACATGCTGGAGCTTGGCAGCCATTCGGCCAAGCTCCATGCGGCACTGGCCGAACTGATCGTCGGTACGGGCACGCGCAACGTCTTTCTCGGCGGTCCGGAAATGCAGGCGCTGGCAGGGGTTTTGCCGGCCGATGTCCAGACCGAGTATCGGGCAGGTGTCGAGGAACTGAAGCCGATAGTGATCGCAGCACTCAGGCCCGGCGACGTGGTGATGGTCAAATCGTCGAAAGGCATCGGGTTTTCAAAGCTGGTCGAGGCATTGCTCGGCAAATTTCCGGCGGAAGCCACAAACATTGAACCGACTTGAGGTCGGCTCCGGGGGACGGAAGGACCATGTTCACACTGCTCGTCGATTTCGCGGACAAGATCTCGTTCTTCAACGTCTTCCGCTACATCACTTTTCGCACCGGCGGCGCGCTGATCACCTCGGCGCTGATTGTCTTCATCTTCGGACCGACGATCATCAATTCGCTGCGCCTGCGGCAAGGAAAGGGCCAGCCGATCCGCGCCGACGGCCCGCAGACGCATTTCAAGAAGGCTGGAACGCCGACCATGGGCGGGCTGATGATCCTGTCCGGCATCATCGGTTCGTCGCTCCTATGGGCGAACCTTTCCTCGATCTATGTCTGGGTTGTGCTGCTGGTCACCGTCGGCTTCGGTTCGATCGGCTTTTACGATGACTATCTCAAGGTCACCAAGCAGTCGCATCTGGGCTTCTCCGGCAAGGCGAGGCTGGCGATTGAATTCGTCATAGCGGCAATCGCCGCGTGGGTGATCATGCATAACGGCCAGGCGCCGTTCTCGTCGTCTCTGACCTTCCCCTTCGCCAAGGAATTCCTGATCAACCTCGGCTGGTTCTTCGTACCGTTCTCCTGCTTCGTCATCGTCGGCGCCGGCAATGCGGTGAACCTGACTGACGGCCTCGACGGCCTGGCGATCGTGCCGATCATGATCGCGGCGGCGTCCTTCGGCGTCATCGCCTATCTCTCGGGCAACGCGGTCTTCGCCGAATATCTGCAGATTCATTTCGTTCCCGGCACCGGTGAGCTTGCCGTCGTGCTCGGCGCGGTGATCGGCGCCGGCCTCGGCTTCCTCTGGTTCAACGCGCCGCCGGCCGCGATCTTCATGGGCGACACCGGCTCGCTGGCGATGGGCGGCCTGATCGGCACCATCGCCGTCGCCACCAAGCACGAGATCGTGCTGGTCATCGTCGGCGGCCTGTTCGTGGTCGAGATTTTCTCGGTCATCATCCAGGTCGGCTATTTCAAGATGACCGGCAAGCGCGTCTTCCTGATGGCGCCGATCCACCACCATTTCGAAAAGCTCGGCTGGACCGAAAGCCAGGTGGTGATCCGCTTCTGGATCATTGCCGTCATCCTGGCGCTGGTCGGCCTCTCCACCCTCAAGCTCAGATAGGATGCCCGCTTGATTCCCGCCGCTTCCTTTTCAGGCAAACGCGTTTCGCTCTTCGGGCTTGGCGGCTCTGGAATCGCCACCGCGCATGCGCTGATCGCGGGCGGCGCCGAAGTGCTGGCCTGGGACGACAATCCTGAAAGTGTCGCCAGGGCAGCGGCCGCGGGCATCGCGACGGGTGATCTGCGCGCAGCCGACTGGCCGCGCTTCGCCGCCTTCGTGCTGTCGCCAGGGGTGCCGCTGACGCATCCGAAGCCGCATTGGACGGTGGAGCTCGCGCGCGGCGCCGGCGTCGAGGTGATCGGCGATATCGAGCTGTTCTGCCGCGAGCGCATCAGCGACGCGCCGGCAGCACCCTTCATCGCGATCACCGGCACCAACGGCAAGTCGACGACCACGGCGCTGACGGCGCATATCCTGCAGTCGGCGGGGCGCGACACGCAGATGGGTGGCAATATCGGCCGCGCCATCATGACGCTCGATCCGCCCGAACCGAAGCGGCACTATGTGGTGGAGTGCTCGTCCTACCAGATCGATCTCGCGCCCTCGATCAACCCGACCGCCGGCATCCTGCTCAACCTGACGCCCGACCATCTCGACCGGCACGGCACGATGGCGCATTACGCCTCGATCAAGGAAAGGCTGGTCGCCGGCTCAGACACCGCGATCGTCGGCGTCGACGATTCCTGGTGCGCCCAGATCGCCGACCGGCTCGAGCGGGCAGGGCGGCAGGTCATCCGCATTTCCAAGCGCCTGCCGCTTACCGACGGCTATTTCGCCGACGGCACCAATCTGATGGAAGCCGTGCATGGCCGCTACAGCCGCGTCGCCTTCCTCGAGGGCATCGGCTCGCTGCGTGGCCAGCACAATGCCCAGAACGCGCTGGCCGCCGTCGCCGCCTGCCTCAAGGTCGGGCTCGAGCTCGGCGAGATCCAGGCCGGGCTCGAGAGCTTCCCTGGACTGGCGCACCGCATGGAGCAGGTCGGCCGCAAGGACCATGTGCTGTTCGTCAACGATTCCAAGGCGACCAATGCCGATGCGGCTGCTCCCGCGCTGTCGAGCTTCCCCAATCGCATCTACTGGATCGCCGGCGGCCTGCCCAAGGAAGGCGGCATCGAGCCGCTGCGCGGCTTCTTCCCGCGCATAGCCAAGGCCTATCTGATCGGCGAGGCGGCGCCCGCCTTTGCGGCGACGCTCGGCGAGGCCGTGCCCTACGAGATATCAGGAACGCTGGCGGCGGCGGTCGAGCACGCCGCTCGCGACGCGGCAAACGACGCCGGCGGCGAGGCGGTGGTGCTGCTTTCGCCGGCCTGCGCCAGTTTCGACCAGTTCAAGAATTTCGAAGTTCGCGGCGAAGCCTTCAGGCAAGCTGCGACTGCTATTGATGGTGTGAAACCCATCGGAGGGCCACGTTGATGCAAAGCCGTCTCGACAAAAGTCCTGTCGCCACCTGGTGGTGGACCATCGATCGCTGGTTCCTGGCGGCGTTCCTGTCGCTGATGGGACTGGGCATCGTGTTGTCCTTCGCCGCCAGCCCGGCGGTGGCCGAACGCATCGGCCTCAGCAGCTTTCACTTCGCCACCAGGCAGATCATCTTCACCATCCCGGCGCTTGTCGTGATGCTGGCGGTCTCCTTCCTGCAAGCGCGGCAGATAAGGCGAATGTCGCTGGTGCTGATCTGTGTCATGCTGGTGCTGATGGTGGCGGTGCTCTACATCGGCGTCGAGGTGAAGGGCGCGCGCCGCTGGGTGTCACTTGCCGGCCTGTCCATCCAACCGTCCGAGTTCCTGAAGCCGGCCTTCGTCATCATCTGCGCGTGGCTGTTTGCCGAGCATAAGCGCCAGCTCGACATCCCCGGCAATCTGTTCGCCCTCCTGCTTCTGGTCCTTGTGGTTTCTCTTCTGGTGGCCCAGCCCGATCTTGGCCAGACCATGCTGGTCACCGGTACCTGGGGCGTTATGTTCTTCATGGCTGGGCTGCCGTGGCTGTGGATCATGGCCCTCGGCATCACCGGCGCGACTGGCCTGTTCGCCGCTTACACGGTGTTCCCGCACGTCGCCTTGCGCATCAACAAGTTCCTGACCGGCGAAGGCGATACGTTTCAGGTCGATATGGGCCGCGAGGCGCTGATCAACGGCAGCTGGTTCGGCGTTGGGCCGGGTGAGGGAACCGTCAAGCGCATTGTTCCGGATGCTCATACCGACTTCGTGTTCTCGGTCGCGGGCGAGGAGTTCGGCCTGATCATGTGCTTCTTCATAATGTCGATCTTCGCCTTCATCGTGTTGCGCGGCTTGAGCATAGCGCTCAAGGAGCACGACGATTTCACTCGCTACGCGGTGGGCGGTCTGGTCACCATCTTCGGCTTGCAGTCGGCCATCAACATGTGCGTGAACCTGCAGTTGATGCCCGCCAAGGGCATGACGCTGCCCTTCATCTCCTATGGCGGCTCCTCGCAGATCGCCATCGCCATCTCGATGGGTATGGTGCTGGCATTGACGCGCAAGCGTCCGGAAAAGCGCAAGCAGATGGGCTTCGTCCTCGCGCAGCGCGCAATCCCGGCGGAATGAGGCGGGATGGCGAAGGGTGTCATCCTGCTTGCAGCCGGCGGAACGGGCGGACACCTGTTTCCGGCCGAGGCGCTCGCGCATGAGCTGATCGAGCGCGGCTGGAAGGTGCATCTTGCCACCGACCGGCGCGCCGAGCGCTATTCCGGACAGTTTCCCGCCGCCGACATCCACGCGATCCCGTCGGCGACGCTGGGCTCGAAAAATCCGGTCGCCGTGATCTCGGCGTTCTGGAAGATCTGGCAGGGCGTGCGCGAAGCGGGCAGGATCATCGCCCGGATCAAGCCGGAGGCGGTCGTCGGCTTCGGCGGCTATCCGACGCTGCCGCCGCTCTATGCCGCGACACGGCGCAAGGTGCCGACGCTGATCCACGAGCAGAACGCCGTCATGGGCCGCGCCAACAAGGCGCTTGCCGGCCGCGTCGACGCGATTGCCGGCGGCTTCCTGCCGGAAGGCGCGAGCGCCGACGGCGCAAAGACGGTGACGACCGGCAATCCGGTCAGGCCGCAGGTTCTGGAGGCAGCGAAAACGCCCTATGCAGCGTCGAACGAGGGCGAGCCGTTCCGCCTGCTGGTGTTCGGCGGCAGCCAGGGCGCGCAGTTCTTTTCCGATGCGGTTCCGGCGGCGGTCGCGCTGTTGCCGCAAGACCTGCGCAAGCGGCTGGCGATCACCCAGCAGGCGCGCGCGGAGGATGTGGCGCGGGTGAAGGAGGCCTATGCCGAACTCGGCGTCGACGTCCAGGTCTCGCCCTTCTTCACCGACATGGCGGCGCGCATGGCGGCGGCGCATCTGGTGATGTCGCGCTCCGGCGCCTCCACGGTTTCGGAGATCGCTGTCATCGGCCGGCCGGCGCTGCTGGTGCCTTATCCGCACGCGCTCGACCACGATCAGGCGGCGAATGCAGCGGCCCTTGCCGCCGCCGGCGGCGCCGAGCTTCATCCGCAGTCGACGCTGTCGGCCGAACGGATTGCGCAGCTGGTCGGCGGGCTGATGCAGGACCCGGATCGGCTGGTGGCCATGGCCGCCGCGGCCCGTTCGGCCGGAAAACCGAACGCGGCGCGGTTGCTCGCCGATCTGACAGAGGCTATTGCGTCCGGCAAAACGGTTTCGGACTACAGGAGGACGCGCGCATGAAGATGCCGCAGACGATCGGCCTTGTGCATTTCATCGGCATCGGCGGCATCGGCATGAGCGGCATCGCCGAGGTGCTGCACAATCTCGGCTACAAGGTGCAGGGTTCCGACCAGGCTGACGGGGCCAACGTGCAGCGGCTGCGCGACAAGGGCATCGAATGCTTCGTCGGCCACAAGGCGGAGAATCTCGGCGATGCCGAAGTCGTCGTCGTTTCGACCGCGATCAAGAAATCCAACCCCGAGCTGAAGGCCGCGCGGGAGAAGCTTTTGCCGATCGTGCGCCGGGCCGAGATGCTGGCCGAGCTGATGCGCTTTCGCCAGGCGGTCGCCATCGGCGGCACGCACGGCAAGACGACGACCACCTCGATGGTGGCAACGCTGCTCGAGGCCGGCGGGCTCGATCCGACCGTCATCAATGGCGGCATCATCAACGCCTATGGCACCAACGCGCGCATGGGCGATGGGGAGTGGATGGTGGTCGAAGCGGACGAAAGCGACGGCACCTTCCTGAAGCTGCCGGCCGACATTGCCGTCGTCACCAATATCGATCCCGAGCATCTCGACCATTATGGCAGCTTCGACAAGGTGCGCGAGGCGTTCCGCCAATTCGTCGAGAACGTGCCGTTTTACGGCTTCGGCGTGATGTGCACCGACCATCCGGAAGTGCAGGCGCTGGTCGGTCGTATCGAGGACCGGCGTGTCATCACCTATGGCGAGAACGCGCAGGCCGATGTTCGCTTCACCAACCATCGCATGCTGGGCGCGACCTCGGAATTCGACGTGGTGATCCGCGACCGCAAGGGGCGCGGCACCGCGACGATAACCGGCCTGCGCCTGCCCATGCCGGGCAAGCATAACGTCTCCAACGCGACGGCGGCGATCGCGGTCGCGCACGAACTCGGCCTGTCGGATGACGCGATCAAGAAGGGTCTGTCGTCCTTCGCCGGCGTCAAGCGGCGCTTCACGCACACCGGCTCGTGGAACGGTGTCGAGGTGTTTGACGATTACGGCCATCACCCCGTGGAGATCGCGGCGGTGCTGAAGGCCGCGCGCAGCGCCACCAACGGGCGCGTGATTGCCATCGCGCAACCGCATCGCTTCACCCGGCTGCACGATCTGTTCAACGAATTCTCCGTCTGCTTCAACGACGCGGATACGGTGATGGTAGCGCCTGTCTATGCGGCAGGCGAGGAGCCTATCGAAGGCGTGACCTCGGATGCGCTGGTTGCGCGCATCCGTTCTGGCGGCCATCGCGACGCGCGCTATATCGATGGCCCGGCGGCGATCGCACCCGCCATTCGCGAACTTGCCAAGCCCGGCGATTTCGTCGTCTTCCTCGGCGCCGGCAACATAACGCAATGGGCCTATGCGCTGCCCAAGGAACTTGGCGGGACGCCCTCATGATGCGCGGCCAGGATCTCATCAACAAGCTCGGCGACAAGCTTTCGGGCTTGCGCGGCCGCATCACGCCGAACGCCGAAATGGACAAGATCACCTGGTTCCGGGCCGGCGGCCTGGCGGAGGCGCTGTTCCAGCCGGCCGACGAGGAAGACCTCGCCGCCTTCCTGCGCGCGGTACCGGAAGAGGTGCCGGTCATGGTGGTCGGCGTCGGCTCGAACCTCCTGGTGCGCGACGGCGGCATTCCGGGTTTCGTCGTCAGGCTCTCGGCCAAGGGTTTTGGTGAGGCCGAGGCCACCGGACCGACCACGATCAAAGCCGGCGCGGCTACACCCGACAAGCGCCTCGCGGCGGTGGCCTATGAGGCCGGGATCGGCGGCTTCCATTTCTACCACGGCATCCCCGGCGCCATCGGCGGCGCGCTGCGGATGAATGCCGGCGCCAACGGCGTCGAGACCCGGGAGCGGGTCGTCGAGGTGACGGCGCTGGATCGCAAGGGCAATCTCCACACGCTCAGCAATGCCGATATGGGTTATGCCTACCGCCACTCGTCCGCGCCTGGAGGGTTGATCTTCACCTCAGCCGTCTTCGAAGGCTTTCCGGAGGACAAGGCAGCGATCAAGGCGGCGATGGATGCCGTGCAGAACCATCGCGAGACGGTGCAGCCGATCCGCGAGAAAACCGGCGGCTCGACCTTCAAGAATCCGGAAGGCACCTCGGCCTGGAAGGAGATCGACAAGGCCGGCTGCCGGGGGCTGATGATCGGCGGCGCGCAGATGTCGCCGATGCATTGCAACTTCATGATCAATACCGGCACGGCGACCGGATATGACCTCGAATATCTTGGCGAGACGGTGCGCGCGCGTGTGCTCGAGAATTCCGGCATCCGGCTGCACTGGGAGATCAAGCGTCTCGGCAATTTCCGGCCCGGACATGAGGTGCAAGAGTTCCTCGGGCAGCTCCTCTAGCGCCTATTGAAGTTCATGTGATGCTTGAACATCCGCGCCTCGCGGCGGCGTCAACCGTTGCTGCGAAGACTCAACAACACACTTTTCTCGACTGTTTTCGCGGAAAGTGAATCTCTCGGAATCATAGGCACTTGCCAGCGAATCAACTCTCTGATTCTCTGCCCTGAAGCGTTTCCTGATTTGAGTCGTTCGACGCGTTCAGTCGCGTTTTCCGTCTGGGGGGCAACCTGCCGGAAGACTCGGACTCAATGCGTAGGGATGCGGTGCGGGAATATCGGTTGCAGGCCCGGCGTGAGAGGGGTGACGGGAATGAAGAAGAAGCATGTGGCTGTTCTCTTGGGGGGATTTTCCTCGGAGCGGCCCGTGTCTCTGTCCTCGGGGAAGGCGTGTGCGGATGCACTCGAGACTGAAGGCTATCAGGTCACCCGCGTCGACGTTTCGCGCGATGTCGGGTCTGTGCTTGCCGAGCTCAAACCTGACGTTGCCTTCAATGCGCTGCACGGTCCGTTCGGCGAGGATGGCACCATCCAGGGAATTCTCGAATATCTCGCAATTCCCTACACCCATTCGGGCGTGCTCGCTTCGGCGCTGGCCATGAACAAGGAGCAGGCCAAGAAGATTGCCAAGGCTTCCGGCATTCCGGTCGCGGAGTCAAAGGTGGTCAACCGCTTCGCTGTTCAGAATAAGCATCCGATGAAGCCGCCTTATGTGGTCAAGCCGGTCAATGAGGGGTCGAGCTTCGGCGTCGTGATCGTGCATGAAGGGCAGTCGCATCCGCCGCAGGTGATCGGCTCAACCGAGTGGCAATATGGCGAGACCGTCATGGTCGAGCGCTACATCCATGGGCGCGAATTGACCTGTGCGGTGATGGGCGATGTGGCGCTCGGCGTCTGCGAGATCATTCCGACCGGGCATTCCTTCTACGACTACGATTCAAAATACGTGCCCGGCGGATCAAAACACGAAATCCCTGCTAAAATTTCACCGAATATTTACCAAAAAATACAGACACTGGCCCTCAAGGCTCATCTTGCCATTGGTTGCCGGGGCGTCTCCCGATCGGACTTCCGTTACGACGACCGTCACTCCGAAAACGGCGAGGTTGTCTGGCTTGAGGTCAACACTCAGCCGGGCATGACGCCGACGTCTCTGGTGCCCGAAATCGCCGCGCAAGCGGGACACTCGTTCGGCGATTTGTTGAGTTGGATGGTGGAGGACGCTTCGTGTCTGCGTTGAGGTGGGGACAGGGTAATGGCGGCAACGCGGCTGGTCCCGCGCTGTTCGGCGTGCCGCTGTCGTTCGACCGTTTCGTCTTGCCGCGTCAGCTTCGCCGGCCGGTGCGTGTGCTGGCGCGCCTGTGTGGCGGCGAGTACGAGGCGCCGCGCTTTTCGGCGGCGATCCTTTCCGCCGCGCTCATCGCGTCGAGCAGTGCCTATGGCGCTTTTCTTGGCGGCTACTCCGACAGCGTGGTGCAGGGCATCACGGCTCGCACCGGCTTTGCCGTCGACCAGATCAAGGTGGTCGGCAACCGTCAGACGTCCGAAATCGACGTGCTCGACCGGCTCGGCCTCGACGGCTGGACGTCACTGATCGGCTTCGATGCCGAGGCCGCGCGCGAGCGCATCGCGACCCTGCCCTGGGTCGAGGGCGCGGCGGTGCGCAAGATCTACCCTCATACGCTGGAAGTGCGCATCGAGGAGCGCGAGCCCTTCGCGCTCTGGCAGCAGGGCGCTTCGGTCTCGGTCATCGAAAAGTCGGGCGAAGTGATCGCGCCGTTCTCGGGCGGCAAGCAGGCACAGCTGCCGCTGATCATCGGCACCGGCGCGCCGGCGATGGCGCCGGCCTTCCTCGCCAAGATCGAGCGCTATCCCGAGCTCTCGGCGCGGGTCAAAGGCTACATCCGGGTCGGCGAACGGCGCTGGGATCTGAGGCTCGAGAACGGCATCACGATCAAGCTGCCGGAAGACGACGAGGACCAGGCAATCGCCGAGCTCGTCAAGATCGATCATGACAACGGACTTTTGACGCGCGACATCGCTGCTGTCGACATGCGGCTCCCCGACCGGCTGGTCGTGGAGCTTTCGCCGGAAGCCGCGACGCAGCGCGAGGCCGCGCTCAGCGACAAGCCGAAGAACCTGGCCAAGCGCAAGGCGGGGACGAAGATATGAGTTGGCTTGGCGGCGGTGGTGATCAATCTTCACGCCGGTCGGGCACGCTCACGGTGCTCGATGTCGGCTCCAGCAAGGTTTGCTGCGTGGTGGCGAAGCTTAAGCCGAACGAAGACGGTAAGCTGCTGCGCGGACGTTCCCACCGCATCCAGGTGATCGGCATCGGCCACCAGAAATCGCAGGGCGTGAAGTCCGGCGTCGTGGTGGATCTTGATCGCGCCGAGCATGCCATCCGGCTTGCCGTCGACGCGGCCGAGCGTATGGCCGGGCTCACGGTCGATTCCCTCATCGTCAACATGACGGCGGGCCGCCTGAAGAGCGAAGCCTTTTCGGCGACCATCAATCTCGGTGGTCATCAGGTCGAGGAAGTCGATATCAAGCGCGTGCTCGCCGCCGGCGCCAAGCAGGCGCTCAGGGCCGAGCGCGAGGTGATCCATTCGCTGCCCGTCGGCTTCTCGCTCGACGGCGAGCGCGGCATGCGCGACCCGCGCGGCATGGTGGGCGATGCGCTCGGCGTCGACATGCATGTGCTGACGGGCGACGCGGCGCCGATGCGCAATCTCGAGCTTTGCATCAACCGCTCGCATCTGTCGGTCGAGCGCATGGTGGCGACGCCTTATGCCAGCGGGCTTGCCTCGCTGGTCGACGACGAACTCGAAATGGGCGCCGCCTGCATCGACATGGGCGGCGGCACGACGACCATCTCGGTCTTCTCGGAAGGCAAGTTCATCCATGGCGACGCCATTGCCATCGGCGGCAACCATGTGACGCTCGACATGGCCAAGGGCCTGTCGACTTCGCTCGATGCCGCGGAGCGGCTGAAGGTGATGCATGGCTCGGCGCTGCCTGGGAGCGCCGACGACCGCGACCTCGTCTCGATCCAGCCGATCGGCGAGGAAGGCGACGTGCCGTCGCAGATACCGCGCTCGGTGATGACGCGCATCATCCGTGCGCGCATCGACGAGACGCTCGAGCTTTTGCGCGACCGGCTGAACAAGTCCGGCTACGGCAATGCCGTCGGCAAGCGCGTCGTGCTCACCGGGGGCGCCAGCCAGCTCGCCGGCCTGCCGGAAGCGGCGCGCCGCATTCTCGGGCGCAATGTGCGCATCGGCCGTCCGCTCGGCGTGGCGGGCCTGCCGGAGGCGGCCAAGGGACCGGCGTTCTCGACCCCGGTCGGATTGATGATCTATCCGCAGATGGCGAGCTTCGAGAGCCATTCGGCGAAAGGACTTTCCGGTTTCAGGATGACCGGAACGGGCGGAAGACTGCATCGCATGAGTCAGTGGTTGAGAGACAGTTTTTAATTTGACGGGGACAGCCCCATAGGCGGCCGCAGCGGCGAAGCGGCGGGAAAGGCAAAGGACGGAGACAATGACCATCAATCTGCAAAAGCCGGACATCACCGAGCTTAAGCCACGCATCACCGTCTTCGGTGTCGGCGGCGGCGGCGGCAATGCGGTCAACAACATGATCACAGCCGGGCTGCGCGGCGTCGAGTTCGTGGTGGCCAATACGGACGCCCAGGCGCTGACCATGTCGAAGGCCGAGCGGCTGATCCAGCTCGGCGCGCATGTCACCGAAGGCCTCGGTGCCGGCTCTCAGCCGGAAGTCGGCCGCGCGGCGGCGGAAGAGTGCATCGACGAGATCATCGATCATCTGTCCAACACCCATATGTGCTTCGTCACCGCCGGCATGGGCGGCGGCACCGGCACGGGTGCCGCTCCGGTCGTTGCCCGCGCGGCGCGCGAGAAGGGCATCCTCACCGTCGGCGTCGTCACCAAGCCGTTCCACTTCGAGGGCCAGCGCCGCATGAAGACGGCCGACATGGGCATCGAGGAACTGCAGAAATGCGTCGACACCCTGATCGTCATCCCCAACCAGAACCTGTTCCGGCTGGCCAATGACAAGACCACCTTCGCCGATGCCTTCGCCATGGCCGACCAGGTGCTCTATTCGGGCGTTGCCTGCATCACCGACCTGATGGTCAAGGAAGGCCTGATCAATCTCGACTTCGCCGACGTGCGCTCGGTTATGCGCGAGATGGGCAAGGCGATGATGGGCACCGGCGAAGCTTCGGGTGAGGGGCGCGCGATGGCCGCTGCCGAAGCCGCGATCGCCAACCCGCTGCTCGACGAGACCTCGATGAAGGGCGCCAAGGGCCTGCTGATCTCGATCACCGGCGGCCGCGACCTCACGCTGTTCGAGGTGGACGAGGCCGCGACCCGCATCCGCGAGGAGGTCGACCAGGACGCCAACATCATCCTGGGCGCCACCTTCGACGAGGAACTGGAGGGCGTGATCCGCGTGTCGGTTGTCGCCACCGGCATCGACAAGTCGGCCGCCGAAATCGCCGCGGCGCCGATCTCGATCCGCGCGCCGCAGAAGCCGGCCGCCCGCCCGGCGGCGGCTCCGGTCGCTGAAATC
Source organism: Mesorhizobium sp. M2E.F.Ca.ET.209.01.1.1 (assembly GCF_004010375.2). Taxonomy (NCBI): domain Bacteria; kingdom Pseudomonadati; phylum Pseudomonadota; class Alphaproteobacteria; order Hyphomicrobiales; family Phyllobacteriaceae; genus Mesorhizobium; species Mesorhizobium sp. M2E.F.Ca.ET.209.01.1.1. Next base: position 235,778 of record NZ_SADP02000011.1, read on the forward strand.
CGCCCGGCACCGGTTCAGCCGCAGGCCTACGAGCCGCGCGCGATCGACCCGGTCGCGGAGGCGATCCAGCTTGCCGAGGCAAACGCAGCTGCCATGGCGCAGCCGCGCCCTGCGCCGGTCGACGACTTCCGGCCGCAGAGCAAGATCTTCCAGGCTCCGCCAGCCCAGCCGCAGCCGCAGCCGGTGATGCAGCCGCAGGTCATGCAGCAGCCCGCGCCGCAGCGCGAGATGCCGCAGCCAGTGGCCGCCGCTCCGCAGCGCATGCCGCGGGTGGAGGATTTTCCGCCGGTGGTAAGGGCTGAGGTCGAAGCCAAGACCCGCCCGGCGGACCATGAGAACAGCGGTCCGATGGGGCTGATCAAGCGGCTGACCAACGGCCTGACCCGCCGCGAGGAAGAGCCGGCCCGGCTCCAGCCGGCACAGCCGCGCGAACCGAAGCTGCGCCAGGCCGCGCCCGAAATGCGCCGTCTCGCCAGCCAGGATCCGCAGCTCTACGCGCCGCGCCGCGGCCAACTCGACGACCAGGGCCGGCTGACTCCGCAGGCCCGCACGGTCCAGGAAGACGACCAGTTGGAGATTCCGGCCTTCCTGCGCCGCCAGGCCAACTGACCGATAAGGCGGACCGCCGATCGTGATACGGCGGACCGCCAATCGTTAACGATATATAACGTTTGTTAACAGGCAGACGAGAAATCGTCTGCCTGTTGGTTTTGTTAAGTCTTTTAAAAACAATGGCTTACGATTTATTTTTGACGCAATCCGGTGGTTACACGGGGTAAGAAACCGTGATTTGGAGTCTCCAGGGCGGGCCATTATCTTCGCCACGGACTAAAGTCGGTTTGCCGGGATTCGGGGAGTAGCCCTGCCTGCCGATCACACAGAGCCGCATGCTCTTGCTTATTTTGCCGCATTCCATGCGAAGCGCCAGACCGTTCATCTGGCTGCAAGATACCCAAGGCCGATGAGCGGACGCAGGCATTTGGGGCTATGGGGTTACTCTTGCACGACTATCAGACGACAGTGAAATCGCGCGCGACGCTGGCTGGCATCGGCGTCCATAGCGGCAAGACCGTCACCGTTCATTTCCTGCCGGCCGACGCCGATACGGGTATTGTCTTCCATCTTTCGAACGGCAGCGAAACCCGTGAGCTCCGCGCCCTGGTCGCGGAAGTCGGCGCCACCGATCTTTGCACCATGCTCGGCGATCCGGCCGGCGCGCATATCGGCACCGTCGAGCATCTGATGGCCACGGTGTTCGGCCTCGGCATCGACAATCTCATCATCGAGATCGACGGCTCGGAAGTGCCCATTCTCGACGGTAGCGCCATGGCGTTCGTCGAAGCCTTCGACCAGGCGGGTATCGAGACGCTGGCGGTCAAGCGCCGCTATATCCGTGTGGTCAAGCCGGTGCGCGTGGAAGCCGGCGCGTCCTGGGCGGAATTCCGCCCCTATGACGGCACGCGGTTCGAGGTCGAGATCGATTTCGAGAGCCCGGCGATCGGCCGCCAGCAATTCGCCTCCGACATCAACCCCGATATCTTCCGCCGCGATATCGCACGGGCGCGGACCTTCGGCTTCATGAAGGATGTCGAGAGGCTTTGGGCCGCCGGCTACGCGCTCGGCTCGTCGCTGGAAAACTCACTGGTCATCGGCGACGACAACCGCGTCATCAATGTCGGCGGGCTGCGCTATCCCAACGAGTTCGCCCGCCACAAGACCCTTGATGCCATGGGCGATCTGGCGCTGGCCGGCGCGCGCTTCATCGGCTGTTTCCGCTCCTATCGCGGCGGTCACCGGATGAACGCGTCCGCGTTGCGCCGGCTGCTTTCCGACCACACGGCCTTCGAGATTGTCGAGACCCGGCGCCGCGAGCGTGGCCGCGTCGCGGAGATGATTGCCGTCAGCCGGCCGGTCTACGCACCCTGGGTGATCTGATTTTTAACCGTTTTCTGGCTTTGCAGTCAGGCTTGTGTTGCACGATTGCATCACGAGTCGCTGAAATTGCACAAGCTCGGGCGCAGCGCCGGGCCGCCACAAAAATGTGCGATTGGCCGGACATAGCGTTGCCGGGCAAGGGGATAATGGTCTATGGCTTCGGCCCGGACCGAAACGACGCCGAAGGGGCGGAATCCAAACATGTTTTTTTCGCGAGTTGGTCAATCGGTAACGCCGCGTCGGGATGTTTTGCTGGCGTTGTCGGTGGTTGCTCCCGCGCTCGTTCTGTCGGCCTGCATGTCCTCCGAGAAGGACGTCAACCTGGCGACCTATGTCGATCAGACCGAGCCGGCAGACGTCCTCTACAACCAGGGCCTGGCCAATATGAATGCCGGCCGTCTCGACGAGGCGAGCAAGAAGTTCGACGCCGTCGACCGCCAGCATCCCTATTCGGAGTTCGCCCGCAAATCGATGGTGATGGGGGCTTTCGCCGACTATCGCGCCGGCAATTATGACGAGGCGATCGGCACCGCGAAGCGCTATCTGACGCTTTATCCGTCGACCGACGACGCGGCTTACGCGCAGTACATCATCGGCTTGAGCTACTACCGGCAGATCAAGGACGTCACCCAGGACCAGAAGGAAGCGCGCCAGACCATCCAGACCATGCAGGATCTGGTGACGCGCTGGCCGAATTCCGAATATGTCGCCGACGCCAAGGACAAGATCCGCTTCGCCAACGATCAGCTTGCCGGCAAGGAGATGCAGGTCGGCCGCTATTATCTCGAGCGCCGCGAATACATCGCCGCCGTGAAGCGTTTCCGCACCGTGGTCGAAACCTATTCCAACACCCGCCATGTCGAGGAGGCGCTCGCGCGCCTGACCGAGTCCTATTATGCCATGGGCCTGACCTCGGAAGCGCAGACGGCCGCGGCGGTGCTCGGCACCAACTATCCGGACAGCCAGTGGTACAAGGATTCCTACAAGCTCCTGCAGAGCAACGGGCTTGAGCCGCGCGAGAATGCCGGATCGTGGATCTCCAAGGCCGGGAAGCTGATCACCGGCGCCTGAAGCTTGCGATGCTGTCCAGACTGTCGATCCGCGATATCGTCCTGATCGAGAAGCTGGACATCGACTTCCTGCCCGGGCTTTCTGTGCTGACCGGCGAAACCGGCGCCGGCAAATCCATCCTGCTCGATGCCTTGTCGCTGGCGCTCGGCGCGCGCGGCGACGCCTCGCTCGTGCGCCATGGCGCGGCGCAGGGCCAGGTCATCGCTGTGTTCGACGTGCCGCGCAACCATCCGGCCCGCGCGCTGCTTGCCGAAAACGACATCGAGGACGATGGCGACATCATCCTGCGCCGTGTGCAGACCGGCGACGGCCGCACTCGCGTCTTCGTCAACGACCAGCCTTCCAGCGTCACGCTGATGCGCGATGTCGGCCGCGCGCTGGTCGAGATCCATGGTCAGCATGACGAGCGCGCCCTGGTCGATCCCGGCGCGCATCGCGAATTGCTGGACAGTTTCGGCGGCCATCTGGGCGCCGTGCGCGGCACAGGCGAGGCCTGGCGCTACTGGCGAAACTGCGAGCAGGAGCTTTCCCGGCATCGCGCCAAGGTCGAGGCGGCGGCGCGCGAGGCGGATTATTTGCGCGCTTCCGTCGCCGAGCTTGCGAAGCTCGACCCGCAGCCGGGCGAGGAGACGGAGCTTGCGGAACTGCGCGCGCAGATGATGCGCGTCGAGAAGATCGCCGCCGAGATCCATGACGCGCAGGATGTGCTGTCGGGGCCGTCCTCGCCGCTGCCGCAGCTTGCCAGCCTGTTGCGGCGGCTGCAGCGCAAGTCGGGCGAGGCGCCGGGCCTGCTCGACGATGTGGTGAAGTCGCTGGACGAGGCGATGATCTCGCTCGATGCGGCGCAGTCCGGAGTGGAAGCCGCTCTTCGCGCCACCGAATATGATCCGCAACGCCTGGAGAAGGCGGAGGAGCGCCTGTTTGCGCTGCGTGCCGCTTCACGCAAGCACAATGTCGCGGTGGACGATCTGGCGCAACTGCGCGACACGATGGTGGCCGACCTTGCCGACCTCGATGCCGGCGAGGAGCGGCTGCATGCGCTGGAAAAGCAGGCCGCCGCGGGGCGCGAGGCCTACGATATTTCCGCGGCGCAGCTTTCCTCGCTGCGCCAGGCAGCGGCGTCGGGCCTGACCAAGGCGGTCATGGCGGAACTGCCGGCGCTGAAGCTCGAACGGGCCGAATTCATCGTCGAGATGGGAAGCGATGCCGAAAGCCGTATGGAAGAAGGCATTGACCAGGTGGAATTCTGGGTGCGGACCAATCCCGGCACTAGGCCGGGACCGATGATGAAGGTCGCCTCCGGCGGCGAGCTCTCGCGGTTTCTTTTGGCGCTGAAGGTGGCGCTGGCCGATCGCGGCTCGGCGCCGACCCTGGTCTTCGACGAGATCGACACCGGCGTCGGCGGCGCCGTGGCCGACGCCATCGGCCAGCGGCTGGCGCGGCTGTCGAAGCGCGTGCAGGTTCTGTCCGTCACCCATGCGCCGCAGGTCGCGGCGCGCGCCGCCACGCATTTCCTGATCTCGAAATCCGGCGGCAAGGACCGCGTCGCCACCGGTATTGCCGAAATGGATCGCGCCGCGCGCCAGGAAGAGATCGCCCGCATGCTGGCCGGCGCCACCATCACCGACGAAGCCCGTGCGGCGGCCGACAGGTTGCTGCGTGAGAATACCGCGGCGGCCTGAGATTTCCGGACGCTGGCAGGTTGAGTCAGCAGATGGCTGCATCTCGCTGTTCAGGAATGATTTTTGCGCAAGCCGACTTCATGCCGGCGAATCCTGATTTATAGTGGCCCGCCGCCAAGCGCGCCGCGCTCGGCGGTTGTTGTTTTATGCATGTCGTTATCCCAAAACCGCACGACACTTTTGGGCGACATGCATTGTTCGAGGACCGCGCTTCATGTCGGAAAAACCAGTCGAATCGCTGAGCGAAAGCGAGGCCGCGGAGGAGCTCAAGCGGCTCGCGGCGGAGATCGCCGAGCACGACCGGCGCTATCACACCGAGGACGCGCCGACGATCTCGGATGCCGAATATGACGCGCTGGCAAGACGCAACCTCGCCATCGAGGAGCGTTTCCCCGATCTCGTGCGTGATGATTCGCCATCGCGCCGGGTCGGCGCGCCGCCGGCGGAGGGCTTTGCCAAGGTCCGCCACGCGGTGCCGATGCTCAGCCTCGCCAAGGCCTATACCGACCAGGATGTTGCCGATTTCATCGAACGCGGAAGGCGCTTCTTCGACCGCGACAAGGACCTCGACATCGCCTTCACCGCCGAACCGAAGATCGACGGGCTGTCGGCCTCGCTGCACTATGAGAACGGCGTGTTCGTGCAGGGCGCGACGCGCGGCGACGGCGCGGTCGGCGAGGACATCACCGCCAATCTGAAGACCATTGCCGACATCCCGAAGAAGCTGCAGGGCTCGGGCTGGCCGGAGGTCATCGAAATCCGCGGCGAGGTCTATATGACCTATGCCGAATTCGAGGCGCTGAAGCAGCGCTCGGCGGCTACAGGCGGTCAGGATTACGTCAATCCGCGCAACACGGCGGCCGGGTCTCTGCGCCAGAAGGATCCGTCGGTCACCGCCAGCCGCAACCTCAAATTCTTCGCCTATGCCTGGGGCTACGCCACCGCCGATCCGGCTCCGACGCAGTACGATTCCGTGCAGAAGTTCAAGGAGTGGGGATTCAAGGTCAGCCCGCTGATGGTCCGGGCGAAGTCGATCGACGAGCTCATCGCGCAGTACCATCATATCGAGGAATTGCGCTCGTCGCTGGGCTACGACATTGACGGCGTGGTCTACAAGGTCGACCAGCTCGAGCTGCAGCGCCGCTGGGGTTTTGTCACCGGCGAGCCGCGCTGGGCCGTCGCTCACAAATTCCCAGCCGAGCAGGCGATGACCACGGTCGAGAAGATCGACATCCAGGTCGGCCGCACCGGCACGCTGGCGCCGGTGGCGCGGCTGGCGCCGGTGACGGTCGGCGGCGTGGTGGTGGAGAACGTCACGCTGCACAACGAGGACTATATCAAAGGCTTCGACAGCAACGGCCAGCCAATCCGCGACGGCATCGACGTGCGCATCGGCGACACGGTGGTCATACAGCGGGCAGGGGATGTCATTCCGCAGATCGTCAGCGTCGTTATCGGCAAGCGTCCGGCCAATGCCGTGCCTTACGAATTCCCGCATACCTGCCCGGTCTGCGGCTCGCCGGCAACGCGCGAGATCAACGAGAAGACGGGCAAGGTGGATTCGCGCCGACGCTGCACCGGGGAGCTGATCTGCGCTGCCCAGGCCGTGGAAAGGCTGCGCCATTTCGTGTCGCGTGGCGCGATGGATATCGAGGGGCTGGGCGCGGAAAATATCGACCTCTTCTTCAATGCGGGGCTGGTGAAGACCGCCGCCGATATCTTCACGCTGAAGGATCGCCGCCCGGCCGTCACCAAGGCGCTGGCCGAGCGGCGCGAGGAGCAGGCGCGGCTGCGCGAGGAAGCGTCAGGCAAGACGCGCAAGAATGTGCGCAGCATCGAGGAGCGCAACTATGAGGGCCTCGACAAGCTGTTCGCGGCAATCGACGCGCGGCGCGAGCCGGAACTCGACCGCTTCATCTTCGCGCTCGGCATCCGTCATATCGGCGAAACGACGGCGGCCGTGCTTGCCCGTCAGTTCTCGACCATCGAGGAACTGATCCGCGTGGGCAAGGAGACGGCAAAGGCGGAGGATCCGCATACCGTCTTCCCGTCGATCAACGGCATCGGCGACACGGTGATCAATGCGCTGCGCGATTTCTTCGGCAATGAGCGCAATGACGACGTGCTGGATGCGTTGCTCGCGCAGGTCCACCCGAAACCCTATGTCATGGAAATCTCGGCCGGCAGCGAAGTCTCCGGGAAGACGGTGGTGTTCACCGGCTCGCTTGAAAAGATGACGCGCTCGGAAGCCAAGGCGATGGCCGAGCGGCTCGGCGCCAAGGTGGCGGGCTCGGTTTCGGCCAAGACCGACCTGGTGGTGGCGGGTCCAGGCGCGGGCTCGAAGCTGAAAGTCGCGAGCGATCTCGGGATCGAGGTGATCGACGAGGATACCTGGCTGCAGCGCATCGGCAGGGCTGGCTGATGACGGGCGCGTTCAAGGGGTTTGGGCAGAAGGCCATCCCATTCCTGAAGGCTCTCGATTTCCACCAGAGCCGGGAGTGGTTCCAGGAGAACCGCGACCTTTACGAAAGCGAATTGCACGGGCCGTTCTGCGATCTGGTCGAGGCGCTCACCACGCGCTTCGAAGCGGCCAAGCTCGGCTTGCGCGGCGACCGCAAGAGGTCGCTGTTCCGCATCAATCGCGACGTGCGCTTCTCCAAGGACAAGCGGCCCTACAACCGGCATCTGTCGGCCATCCTGTCGCCGGACGGCACCAAGATGGAGCAGGGCGTCTTCTACGTGCATATCGGGCTTGAGCGCTGCTTCGCCGGCGTCGCCTGGTGGCAGCCGGCGCCCGAACTGCTGCAGGCGATGCGCAAGGCGATCGTCACCAAGCCGGCCGCGTTCCGCGCCATGGTCTCGTCGCTCAGGAAAGCTGGCCTGGAACTGGATGCTGAAGATCGCCTGAAGCGGGCGCCGCGCGGTTTCGAGGACGTCGGCGACGAGGATCTCGCCCAAGCGGTGCGGAGCCGGCATTTCGTGGTCCGGCACGACATCGATCCGGCGACGATCCATTCGCCGGCGCTGGTCGACGATCTCGTCGACTTCACGCTTGGCGCCAAGCCGCTGCTCGACTGGGGCAGGGCGATCCAGAGGACGGCTGTGGCGGCCTAACCTCGGGTAGCATTGGCCCGAGCCAGGCGAGGCCAGAAGCTCACATCCGCATCAAAAGGCCGCCGTCGACCGGAAGCTCGATGCCGGTGATGTAGCTCGCGGCGTCCGACAGCAGGAAGAGCGCCGCATTGGCCATGTCCTGCGGCGTGCCGATGCGGCCGAGCGGTGTGTAGTTCGCCACGGCGGCGCGCTTCTCCTCGGTGTCCCAACGCGCCTGCAGCGGCGTGAGCGCCATGCCGGGGCAGATGGCGTTGGAGCGGATGCCGTCGCCGGCAAGCTGCATGGCCAGCGATTTGGACAGCGCGCAGACGCCTGCCTTCGATGCCTGATACGCGTCCTGCGGTTTCGGATCGCCGCGGTACCATTGGATGGTCGAGAAATGCACCATGGCGCCGCCGCGCCCGCCGGCGCGCATATGGGGAACGACCGCCCTTGCGGTGTGCACGAAGGATTTCAAATTGATATTGAAGACCTGGTCCCAGACGTCGAGATCCATCTCGAGCGCAGACTTGTCGCGACCGAACCACAGAACGCCGGCGACATTGGCGAGATAGTCGATGCCGCCGCGTTCGCGGCCGGCGGCGCCGATGGTCCGCTCTACAAAGGCGGCATCGGTCAAATCGCCTTGGGCGAAGGTCAGCCCGTCGTCATAGGAGGCAAGCGATGCCGGGCGCGGCTTGATGTCTATGGCGGTGACGGAGGCGCCTGCATCGAGCAGCCCCAGCGCGATCGCTTCGCCCATGCCACCGCCCGCTCCGGTGACGACCGCATGCCTGCCGGTGAAATCAAAGACGACCATTCATTACCCCTCTTTTGTCCCGATCTTGGCACTTGGTTTGATCGCTCGACAATAGGGGCGGGTGGAAAATCCATCATTCGGTCACACCCTTGGGCAGGCTTTCGAACGCTTGCCTGTTTGTCATTGGCCACGGCGCGGGGGCGATCAGTTCCGCTGATCGTCGGGTCAAGCGAATTGGTGTGACATTGACGGCGACGCTCCCTACATCAGGCCCCACTTGAAGCGCGCCGCGCTGGAACGGATTCGGGCGACGCGCTTCAAGTTCTTGTTTTGACCTATGTCGTTGTCCCAGAACCGCTGCGCACTTCTGAACGACATGCATTGGGAGCGGTTGATGACGGCGGAAGCAATCTCTCAGAGCAGAACCGGCGGCGATTTCTGGGACGGCGTGCGATTGTCGATGCCGGTCGTCGTCGCTTCTGCGCCGTTCGCGATCCTGTTCGGCGCGATCGCCGTCGACAGCGGTTTCTCGGTGCTTGAGGCCTTCCTGATGAGTGCGATGATTTATGGCGGCGCCAGCCAGATGGTCGGCATCGAATTGTTCGGCCAGCATGTCGCGCCATGGCTGATCGTGCTTTCCATCTTCGCGGTGAATTTTCGCCACGTGCTCTATTCGGCCGGCATCGGCCGGCGCATCGCGCATTGGCCCCTGCTGCAGCAGGCGCTGGGCTACTTCATCCTGACCGACCCGCAGTTTGCCGTGGCGGAGGCGAGGGCCGTGTCGGGCAAGCCGGTCGGGTTCGTCTGGTATCTTGGACTTGGCCTGCCGGTCTATGTGTTCTGGGTCATCGAAAGCGGGTTGGGTGCGGTGTTCGGCAAGCTCATTCCGGATACCCACGCGCTGGGCGTCGATTTCCTGCTGCCGATCTATTTCCTCGGCCTCGTCCTCGGTTTCCGCAAGCGGCCGCTCTGGCTACCCGTCGTCGCAGCAAGCGCGGCCGCGTCGATCATCGCCTACAAGACGGTCGGCTCGCCCTGGCATGTCTCGATCGGCGCAGTCGCCGGCGTGCTGCTGGCGGTGATCCTGCCGCCGCATCACAGCGGAATAGGGGAGCGGCCGTGAGCACGACCTTCTGGATCATCCTTGCCGGAGCGATCGCCACCTATCTGACCCGGGTCGGCGGCCACCTCGTCATCTCGCGCTTCGAGAATATCCATCCGCGCGTCGAGGCGGGGCTTAACGCCGTGCCGGCCGCGGTGCTGACGACGCTGGTCGCGCCGGCGGTCCTTGGCGCCGGGCCCGCCGAATGGGCGGCGCTGGTGGTCACCGCTTTGGTCTCGCTGCGCGGCGGGTTGATGCCGATGTTTTTGGCAGGCGCGGCGGTGCTGATCCTGGCGCGGCAGTTTCTGGGTTAGCGCTTCATCTTCAATGGCCGGCGCTGCCCCTCATTGCCCTGCCGGGCATTTCTCCCCGTAGAACGGGAGAAAGAAGCTAATCTCAGATCTTCGCGTCGTGCGGCAGCGGAGCGGTGGCTTTCTCCAGCCAGGCCAGCGTTTCGCCGTCCACCATCGGGCCAATCTCGGCCAGCACCCATGCATGATACTGGTCGAGCCAGTGCAACTCATCGCGCGTCAGAAGATCGGTGCGGACGAGGCGCTTGTCGATCGGCGCCAGCGTCAGCGTCTCGAAGCCATGCATGGCGATGTCGCCGCCTTCGATCGGCTCCGCCGGCGTGACCAGGATCAGGTTCTCGATGCGGATGCCGTAGGCGCCTTCCTTGTAGTAGCCCGGCTCGTTGGACAGCATCATGCCGGCCAGCAGCTTTTCGGTGCCGGTGCGGGCGATGCGCTGCGGGCCTTCATGCACGGCAAGGTAGGAGCCGACGCCGTGGCCGGTGCCATGGGCGAAGTCGCAGCCATGCTTCCACAGCGCTACGCGCGCGACGGCGTCGATCTCGGAGCCGCGCGTGCCGGCGGGGAAACGCAGCGTCGAGATGCCGATCATGCCCTTCAGCACAAGGGTGAAGCGCTCGCGCATCTCCTGCGTCGGCTCACCGATCGGAACGGTGCGGGTGATGTCGGTGGTGCCGTCCTGATACTGGCCGCCGGAATCGAGCAGGAACAGCTCGCCGCTTTCCAATTTGCGGCTGGTGGCGCGCGAGACGCGGTAGTGCATGATGGCGCCGTTCGGGCCGGCGCCGGAAATCGTGTCGAAGGAGACGTCGCGCAGCGGCATCTGCGTTTCCTCGCCGGTCTGGCGGCGCACTTCCTCCAGCTTGGTGACGACGGCGATTTCGTCCAGCGAGCCAGGTTTCTGGCGGTCGAGCCAGCACAGCAGCTTGGCGACAGCCGCGCCGTCGCGGCGATGCGCGGCGCGGCTGCCGGCGATCTCGGCCTGGTTTTTCGTCGCACGCGGGATGCGGGCCGGATCGGCGGCCAGCACGACCGTACCGCCATTGTCCTCGGTCAGCATTCTCAGCTTGTCCGCCGCCAGCACCGGATCGAGCGCAATATTGGCTCCGCCCTTTGCCAGATCGACGATCGCCGCTTCGAACTCGCCCGGATCATGCAGATCGGCAAGCTGGGTGAGATAGGCCGCGACTTGGCGCGGGAATTTGCGCTGGTCCATGAAAAGCTGATGCTTGCCGTCGGCTGCGAGGATGGCGAAGCCGAGCGCAAGGGGCGTGTGCGGCACGTCGCCGCCACGGATGTTGAAGCTCCAGGCGATGGAAGAGGGGTCGGTCAGCACCGCATGGGTGGCGCCGTCCTTCTGGATTGCGCTTGCCAGCCGCACAAGCTTGTCCTTGGCGAGCTCGCCGGCAAAATTGAGTTCTTGCAACTCCACCGGCGCCCGCGGCGGCTCGGGCTGGTCTTTCCAGATGATGTCGATGGGGTTCCTGTCGAGCGGCACCAAGGTCGCGCCGGATTGCTCGGCCGACGCCTTCAGCGCCTTGACCTCGCCGATCGTATGCAGCCAGGGGTCGAAGCCGAGCCTGGCGCCCTTGCCGAGATTGTCCTTGATCCAGCTGGCCGGCGGATTGTCGATGAGGCTTTCGACGGTGAAAATCGAAAGGTCGACCTCGTTTCGCACCTGCAACGTGTAGCGGCCGTCGACGAAGATGAAGGCGCGGTCGCGCAGCACGATGGCGACGCCGGCCGAACCGGAAAAGCCGGTCAGCCATTTCAGCCGCGCCGAGCGGTCGGCGACATATTCGCCCTGGTGCTCGTCGGCACGGGGAACGATGAAGCCATCCAAGCCATTGTCGGCCAGCCATTGCCGCAGCAGGGCTACGCGCGGCTTGCCGACGGCCGGATCGCCAGCGGAATCAAAGGTCTGGAACATCGTGGCCTCTCCTGGGATGCTTGTCGCGAACCTAGAGCATTTCGTGCGCCAATTGAAACGGATCTGTCACCAGGCGCCATATGATCCAGATATGCTGAAGGGGTGACGTGCAAGCCAGGCGCGCGCCCCGTGTCTTTGCGCATGGACGCCATGCAGAATCATTGATTTCCAAACAGGTCGGCAGGGCTTAGTTTCCCGGATGTGGAGGAATGAATCCGGTTGTCCTGCAAAGGAGACTGTCATGTCCACGCTTCCAGCCAGACGCGGATTTTTCAGAAACGCCATGAGCGCGCTGATCGAAGCTCGCCGCCGCGAGGCGAGCCGCTACGTCAACGGGGCGCTGCTTTGTCTCGACGATGAAACGCTGAACGCCAATGGCTACGATCGCGAAGAACTGCAGAAGGCGGCAAACTCGCTTTATGTGTGAGTAAGCGCCTCAGCGCTTGAGGTGGATGGTCACCCAGCCCTCGCGATGCAAGGTACGCACATGGCGGAAGGCTTGGCCGACATAGGCGGAGACCACCGCGTCGCGCTGCCGGTCGAGGATGCCGGAAAGGACCAGCGAGCCGCCGAGCCTGATATGCCGGGCCATTTCGGGCGCCAGCCGCATCAGTGGCCGGGCCAGGATGTTGGCGACGATGAGGTCGAAGGGCGCGCGCTTGGCAAAGATCGGGTTGTGGAAGCCCGGCGCCGTCACCGTTTCGACCAGCGCCTTGACATGGTTGAGGCGGGCGTTGGCGGCGGCGACGCGGACGGCGACCGGATCGATGTCGGTCGCCAGCACCGGGATATGCGCGAGCTTGGCGAGCGCGATGGCAAGCACCGCGCTGCCGGTGCCGAGGTCGAGCGCGTTGCGCGGCCGTTCGCGCAGCACCACCTGCTCCAGCATTTCGAGACAGCCGGCGGTGGTGCCGTGATGGCCGGTGCCGAAGGCGAGGCCTGCCTCGATCTCGATGGCGAGATCACCGGCGTGGCGCTTGGCGCGGTCGTGTGAGCCGTGGACGAGGAAGCGGCCCGCCCGGACCGGCTTCAAGCCTTCCAGCGAGCGCGACACCCAGTCGATGTCGGGGAGGGTCTCGCGTTCGACGGGCTTCGGCAGGCCGAGGCCGGCGAGGATATCCCTGACCCGCGCCTCGACGGGATCGATGTCGCCGTCGGCATAGAGCGACACTTCGTGGATGTCTTTATCTTCGTCGAGCTCCAGCACGGCGATCGGCAGGCCGTCGTCCTCGAAGGCGGCGTCCAGCGCCGCGAAGATGCGGTCGGCCTCGATCTTGTTGGCGGTGAGGTGGAGCCTGGTCTGACCCATCAGCTTTGCCCACCAGCCGCCAGCCGCTTCAGCTTGGCGACGGCGGTGTCGGCGCTTTCGCCATAGGCGATGGTGCCGGCGAAATCGCCCTGGGCGTTGAGCAGCAGCACCGAGGCCGTATGGTCCATCGTGTAGTCGCCGTCCCCGGTGTCGACCTTCTTCCAATAAATACCGAAGGCCTTGGCCATGGCGTGCACCTTGTCCGGATCGCCGGTGATGCCGGTGATGCGGTCGGAGAAGTTGCTGACATAGGTGTTCATCGTTTCCGGCGTATCGCGCTCCGGGTCGACGGTGACGAAATAGGCGTTGAGGTTCTTGCCGCTGTCGCCCATCGTCTTCAGCCAGCCGGCCAGCTCGAACAGGGTCGTCGGGCAGACTTCCGGGCAATGGGTGAAGCCGAAGAAGACGACGCTCGGGTGGCCCCTGAAGGCGGCTTCGGTGATCGGCGCGCCTTTCTGGTCGACCAGCGTGAAGGGCGCGCCGTAGGGCTCGCCGCTATATAGCTTGCTGTACCATTGGAACGTCATCACGCCGGTGATCACGACCATGAGCACCAAAATGCCAACAAGGATGAACCGCATGATAGGCGAGGGTTGGTTAGCCATTTCAGTCTGCCGTGATTGGGCGTTGGAGATCTTGTCATTCACCATAGATGCCGCGAAGGCCACCTCAAAGATGTCGCGTTGCCGCAATCGGATGGCCACGGCGATCTCTGTGGAGCCTGACCGATCCTTAATTTGAACGGTTTGGCTTCCCAACTATCTTCCATCAGGTTTTCATGATGGATCTACCCGATGGCTTGTAAGTCATCGGGGCGGCTTGCAAACGCCACGATCCTGTCCCACCTGACATCGGCAAACGCCAACCCAGGAGGCAACCTTTGCGAAAACTGATCGGCTTGTTCGCCGCATGTCTTGCTCTCAGCGCCGGCGCGGCGATGGCCGATGAGGTGGGCAAAGTGCGTGTCGACTGGGTCGGCAACGACATCATGATCGATGCGATCAAGGATCCGAAAGTCGACGGCGTGACCTGCCACGTCGCCTATTTCGACCGCAGCATTATCGACCGGCTGCATAAGGGCAACTGGTTCGAGGATCCTTCCGATTCCTCGATCTCCTGCCGCCAGACCGGGCCGATCACCATCGGCGACATCGACATGGGCGAGGGCGGCGAGGAAGTGTTCAAGCAAGGCCTCAGCCTGATCTGGAAGAAACAGGTGGTGAACCGCATCTACGACAAGAAGAACGAGACGCTGATCTACCTGTCGCATTCGCGCCAGGTGCAGAACGGCTCGGCCAAGATGTCGGTCACCACCGTGCCGCTCTACGGCCAGAACGTGGTGTGGACGAAGGGCAAGCCGCAATAGGGCCAAGTGCCCGGCTTGCGGGAGAAATCGCTCGGGCGTAAAGCCCGGGCATGGACCGCCCTGAAAACCTCCTTCTCAAGGACTCCGAGCCGCGCATCCATCCGACCGCGGAGTTGAAGGGATGCAAGCTCGGCCGCTATGCCTCGATCGGCGAGCGGGTGATCCTGCGCGAGGTGAGTGTCGGCGACTTTTCCTATTTCGAGCGCCATTCGGAAGCGATCTACACGACGATCGGCAAGTTCTGCTCGATCGCCGCCAACAGCCGCATCAACGCGCTTGAGCATCCGATCGAGCGGCTGACGCAGCACAAGGTCAGCTACCGGCCAAACGAGTATTTCCGCTGGCTGGGCGTCGACACCGAATTCCGTGCGCGCCGGCAGGCAAAGTGGGTCAGGATCGGCCATGATGTCTGGATCGGCCATGGCGCGGTCGTCATGCCCGGCGTCGCGATCGGCAACGGCGCCGTCATCGGCGCCAATGCCGTGGTGACGCATGACGTTGCGCCCTACATGATCGTCGCCGGCGTTCCGGCAAAGCCGTTACGCCTGCGATTCGAACCCGACATCGCCGCGCGAATCGAAACCCTCGCCTGGTGGGACTGGGCGCCCGAGAAACTGGCCCGGGCCATTCCCGACATGCAGGCCATGCCGATCGAGGCCTTTCTCGATTGCTGGGAAGACAATACGCACTGACAAGCCGTCAGGAAGCATGACGGCGCTGCCTAGATGCTACTCGCTCTCGGAAGTGGTTGCCCCTTCCGCCATGCGGGGGTGGCGCAGCGGAAGGGGCTGGAGGTAAACCGCAGTGAAGCGGAAGGAACAGGCTCTCTTGCCTGCACCGCCACTATCGCAAGCAAACCGATAAGGTGTTTTTTCACGCGGCTGCGCTTCTGGCGTGTGCCTGATTGCAGCCACGCGCAGGCACGAAAATTCAAATCCCTGGAACCCCAGGCGGCTGCTTGTTGTTTCTTTGCAAATGCCTGCGCGTCAACGGTTTTCGAGGAATTTTGCATGATCGAGAAGGCTTTTACCTGGATGGCCAACCGGGTGGCGCATCTGGCCGGCCTGCCGTGGACCTTCGCCCTCTGCCTGCTGATCGTGGTCATATGGGCGGCAAGCGGCCCGATCTTCGGGTTTTCCGACACCTGGCAGCTGGTCATCAATACCGGGACCACCATCGTCACCTTCCTGATGGTGTTCCTGATCCAGAACACGCAGAACCGGGACGGCGCGGCGATCCAGGCCAAGTTGGACGAGCTGATCAGGGTCAGCCGCGCCCACAACCACTTCATAGGCATCGAGCACCTGACGGAATCCGAGGTCGAGGAGATCCGCGCCAAATGCGAGGCAGCGGCGAAGCGGCATGACCGCAAGATCGCCGAGACAGCTGCTAGCAAGGCCGTGGCGGGAAAGCAGGGTTCCAGCAACGATCGCAAGATCGCTCACACGGCCGCAAAGAAGACTGTCGCAGCGAAGAATGGCTCCAAGAAGAAAACCGCCGCCTGACGGGTTCAGCGGTTCATGAAGGCGGCGAAGGCGTCCTTGTGATCGGGATGCCAGCGCGACAGGGCAGGGCGGTTTTCGATGATATCGCCAATCGCCCAGGCCATGCGTTTTTCATCCGTCGGCCGCGCCACCTCGTTGTCGGGGCAAAGGATGTAGAAATCGTCGTCGATCAGCGATGCCAGCATGAAGTCGATCACCTGCTCGCCGGTCCAGGCGCCGGCGGGTTTTTGCGTCGCGCCCTCGGTCAGGCCGGTATAGGTGAAGCCGGGGATCAGCAGATGCGCCGAAACCTTTGCTCCAGGCTCGTTGCGCAGCGCGTGCGCCAGCCCCTCGGTAAAAGTCTTCACGCCGGCCTTGGAGACGTTGTAGGCGAGGTTGCCGGGCGGCGTGGTGATGCCCTGCTTGGAGCCCGTGTTGATGATCAGGCCCGGCTTCCCGGCAGCCAGCATGCGCGGCGCGAAGGCCTCGGTGCCGTGCACGACGCCCCAGAAATTGATGTCCAGCAACCGCTTCCAGGCGTCACGGTTCTCCCATGGCTTGCCCGGATTGTTGCCGACGCCGGCATTGTTCATCAGCACCGACACCGGGCCGAAAGCGCCGTGGGCGAGGTCGGCCAGCCGGTCGACGTCTTCGGCCCTGGAAACGTCGGTCGGGATCGGGAGGACGGCATCCTGGCCGGCGATCGCAGCAACGGCCTCTGTCGCCTGGTCGAGGCGCACGCCGCCGATATCGGCCAGCACCGTCTTCATGCCCATCGCCGCGAACCGTTTCGCGGCGGCAAGGCCGATGCCGCTGGCGCCGCCGGTGATGACGGCGACATTGCCGGAAGCGAAAGCGGGCAGGGCGGTCTGGATTTCGGCGTCGCTGGTCATGATTTTCATCCTTGCTCGGGTTCGGCCGAACTTAACGCCGGCCGCCGCCGAGGCAAGGTCGGTTCCTCTGTAATGGGTTGACCATCGCGGCGCCTGCCGCGCATGTTGTCCTGAAAAAAGGAGTTCGGCATTTGACCGACTGGATCGGAATCCTGAAGGAGCAGACCGTCAACGGTGACCAGATGGGCCGCGAAGTGCCAAAGATGCTCGCCAATCCCGATATCAGCGAGACGCAGGTGAAAACGCTGTTCGCGGCGCTGGAGCAGCAGGCGGAATTCGCCGAGAAGCTGCGGCTGGCGCTGGAGAAGTTCGGCCACGACTTCCCGATCATCAAGGCGGCGGAACGGCTGGAAGAGCGCTATGCCGACCTTGCCGCTTCGGCCGCGGAAAAACTGAAAGCGATGCGCAGTTAAGCGCTATTTCGCGACCAGCCGCTCGAAGCGCTTGTCCGGCACGAACCAGATCATGGCTACCAGCACATAGATCGCGACACCGATCCACTGGTTGACGAAGGTCAAAGCTATGGCCGCGAGGTATAGCGCCAACGAGATCTTTCCCTTGCGGTCATTGCCCAACGCTCTGGCGAAGATACTTTCCGGGTCATGCAGGCGGTGTAGGGCGGCCGAGAGGATGTTGAAGCCGACGGCGCAGAGCGCCAGGTCGACGCCGTAGACCGCGACGGGCACCGGCGCGAAATGGTTTTCGCCCATGAAGGCCGTCGTCACCGGCATCAGTGACAGCCAGAACAGCATGTTGAGGTTGGCCCACAGCACCCACCCGTCGACGCGCTGCACGGTGTGGAACATGTTGTGCAAATTGTTCCAGTAAATGCCGACATTGATGAAGGACAGCACATAGCTGAAGAAGACAGGCCACAGCGGTACCAGGGCCGAGAAATCCTCGCCGTGCGGCACTTTCAGCTCCAGCACCATGATCGTGATGATGATGGCGACGACGCCATCGGTGAATGCCTCGACCCGTCCCTTGCCCATGATTCTTCCCTCGCTCTGCGTAGACGTTAAGGGAGGATGCCGCGGCTGACCATCCGGCCAGAACTGTCAGGAGGGCATTGGCAGGTTGGAACAGCACCATTGCATGGGCGTTGGGCTTGCAACCCTTGGAGGTCGCCATGACGAGCTACACTCAGACCCTGACGCGAGATGAGCTTGACGGAAGGGCCGCGAAGGCCGCCGTCGCCGCCATGATCGCCGCGCTGTTCGCCGGCAGCACCGCGCTGACGCCGCTCTACGTGATCTACAAGCAGGTCTTCGGCTTCTCGCAGGTCACGCTGACGCTGGTCTATGCAGTCTACGTCGTCGGCAATCTGGGAGCGCTGCTGTTTTTAGGCCGGGTGTCGGATGTGATCGGCCGCCGTCCCGCCGCGCTCGCCGCGATGGTGGTTGCCGTGGTCAGCGCGTTGTTTTTCCTCTTCGCCGAAAACCTCGCCTGGCTGGATATCGCACGCATTCTCAGCGGCCTCGGCATTGGCGTCGGCGCAGGGGCGGGCACTGCCTGGCTTGCCGAGTTGATCGAAGGAAAGGACAAGTCGCGCGCTGCTATCATTACCACCAGCACCAATTTCATTGGTCTCGGCGCCGGCGCGCTCATGGCGGGGCTGCTCGCCCAATACGCTCCCTGGCCACTCAGGCTGACATTTGTCGTCTATCTCGCCCTGCTTGCGCTGGTGGCCTTGCTGATCTGGCGGACGCGCGAAACGGTCTCCAGTCCAGGGCGGCTCGTGGACGTTTCGCTGCGGCCACGGCTTTCGGTGCCCGACAATATCCGCGCGCAATTCGTCGCGCCGGCGGTGACTGGTTTCGGCGCCATGGCTCTGGTCGGCTTCTATGCCGCGCTGGCGCCGAGCATTCTCGCGCAGCAGCTGCACGTGACCAATCATGCCGAAGCCGGCGGGCTTTTCTTCGAGCTGTCGATAGTTGCGGCGGCGACGATTGTTGGCACCGCCCGGCTATCCGCCCGCTTTACCATGCTCGCCGCGCTGGCGCTGATGATCCCGGCCGTGGCGCTGGTCGTCGCGGCGCAAATCTACGCCTCGATGGCGCTGATGATCGTGGCCACGGCGGTCTGCGGCGTGGCGGGGGCGCTCGGCTATCGCGGCGGCCTGCAAGTGGTGAACCAGATCGCGCCGGCAGACCGTCGTGCCGAAGTGGTATCGGCCTTCTTCATCTGCTGTTTCTGCGGCAACGCGCTGCCGGTGATCGGCATCGGTGTGTTGTCGAGCCTGGCCAACGCCACCGTGGCAAGCCTGGCCTTTGCCGGCATGATCATCGTCTTCTCGCCGGTGGCGCTTGGCTTCGGCGCCAAATACGCGCGGTAGCGGATCTCAACCGGCCGGTGTCTCAGGCGCAAGATTGGCACGCTCGCGCGGCACGCCGAGGCCGGTGTCGGGCGGCTCGCCGGCCGCCGGCCGGGCCTCGATCATATGCATCGTGCGCCAGCGGCCGAAGCGATAATACGCCGCGGCGAGCGCGAGCGAGGCGATCGAGCCGGCCGGAAAGCTCCACCACAGCGCTTCCTGGCCGATGACGCTGCGCATGGAATAGGCGAAGCCGGTGCGAATGAACAACACCGAGATGATCAGGATGATCAGCGGCGGCATGACGGCGCCGGTGGCGCGCACCGTGGCGAAGAGCACAATCGTGATGCCGAAGAGGATGAACGACCAGGACGCCACCTTGTTGATATGAGCGGCAATGTCGATCGCGGCGCTGTCGTTGCTGAGGAAAAGACTGAGCACAGGGCGATCGAAAACGAAGAGCAGCGCCACCAGCGCGCCGGTCAGCACCAGGTTGAAGCCGACACCGGAGGCCGCGACCCTGCCGATGCGGTCCCAGCGGCCGGCGCCGACATTCTGCGCCGCCATCGAGGAGACCGCTGCCCCGATCGCGAGAGCGGGCATCTGAATATAGGTCCAGAGCTGGGCGGCAATGCCGTAGGCGGCGGCGACCTGAGAGCCGTAGGAGTTGACGATGCCCATCACGGTCAACGCCGCTGCCGAGATGACGATCATCTGCAGACCCATCGGAATGCCCTTGAAGACGACGATGCGCAGCAGCGCCGGATCGGGCTTGAGCAGAGCGAGATCGGCGCCGGCCAACCGCAGCGGGTGCTTGCGGACATAGAGCACGATCAGGATGGCGGCCACGCTCACCGTCTGGCCGATCAGCGTCGAGGCGGCCGAACCGGCGATGCCGAGCTCGGGGAAGGGGCCGATGCCGCGGATCAGCAGCGGATTGAGCACAACGTCGAGCACGACCGCCAGCGCCATGAAGACAAAAGGGGTTCGCGAGTCGCCGGCGCCGCGCAGCACGGTCATGACGAATGACAGGAGGTTCATCATCGGCACGGCGACGAAGATGATGCGCAGATAGCTGCGCGCCAGCGGCAACGCATCGGCCGGCGTGCCGAGCCCGGCGAGGATGGCGCCGACCCAGATCCAGCCGCAGACGGCGAATATGACCGAGACGAGGAAGAAGAAGGTCGCGCTGGTGCCGACGATGCGCTTTGCTTCGGGCAGGTCGCGGGCGCCGACCGATTGCGCCACCAGGATGGTCGCCGCCATGCCGATGCCGAACACCGTGCCGAGGATCAGGAACAGCACCAGATTGGCGTTGGAGGTGGCGGTCAGCGCCGCCTCGCCAAGGAAGCGGCCGACCCAGACCGCGTTGATCGAGCCGTTGAGTGACTGCAGCACGTTGGAGCCCAGCACCGGCAGCGCGAACAAAAGCAGCGTGCGCGGGATCGGCCCGCTGGTCAGGTCGCCGACGCGCTGGCGGGCAGGCTTTTTGTTCATGGCAGGCACCGGAAATGAGTCAGGCCCGCGATGCTATCGCAGGCCCGAGACACATGCACCCTTTTCCGGGCGAGCCAGGTGACCAGCTGACTTACTGCGTGTTGCTGGAAAGGCCGGGCAGCGTGACCTGATAGACCAGGAAGGTGGTGTCGACATCGGCGCCATCCTCAGCCTTGTAGGGCGCGCCGACCTGGAAGCCGTCCTGGGTAAGGAAGTCGTTGTCGTTGGCGACGAACAGGAAATAATCGTCCGGCAGTTTTGGATCGAGCACCGGGGCCAGCGACATCGCCTCCCACTTCTCGGAGAGGTTGTTCCTGTCGTTCGGCGCGCCATTGTGCAGGCCGAAGCGGTCGAGCTCGGCCTGGTCGTTGATGTCGATGAACGGCGTCAGCTTCGCCGGCGTCACCGACGCATCGACCACGCCCTTCGGCGCGACGGGCTTGTCGGCCGCGTCGAACGGACCGTTGGCGATATCGGTGGCGCCGGAGAGGTCGACAATGTTGATCTTGCGATAGACCGACTCGTCGCCCTTCACGCCCTGGCCGTTGCCCGAGTCGCGCGCCAGCATCAGGAAGCTGGTGTCGGAGAGCGCCACGATCTCGCTTTGCGCGGCCACCTTGGTCTTGCCCTTGGCGTCCTTGAACACCGGCAGCGGCACGACATATTCATGCGCCAGCTTGAGGCGGGCGAGGTCGGAAGCATCATAGACCAGCGCGCGGGTGTTCTGGCGCGTTGAGCCGGAATCGCCGCCGTCCTGGCGGGTCGCCGACTGCAGCACCGCGATCAGGAACTTGCCGTCGGGCGTCATCGACATGCCTTCAAGGCCCTGGTTGTTCTGGCGCCCGGTCTCGGGATCCTTCGGATCGGGCTCGGCGGCACCCGGGCCGGGATTGTCGGAAGCGAAATTCGGCTTGCTGTGGCGGATCGGCACCAGGGCCGCGGGCGGCTGCGTCGCCGACATCAGGCGGCCCTCAGCCGAGAAGCGGTAGATGTTGGGGCCGTATTCGTCGGAGATGAACATGGTGCCGTCGGGCAGGCGCACGATCGCTTCGTCGTCCAGCGAAAGCTTGCCGTTTTCGGCCTGCGGCAGGATCGGCATGTCGCCGGCGGCTTCGCGCACGCCGTTCAGCGGATCGAGGCCGGTGGCGTCGGCGCCCTTGTCGTCGGTCAAGAGCATGGTGTTGGCGAGCGTCGCCTTGACGCCGGACTGTTCCCGTCCGGCGGCGGGCGCCGCGCCAGGAGCGGTCGGGCTCAGCTCGATCGCGATGGTGTTGAGGCGCGGGCGGTAGTCGGTGGTGCCGACCACATTGTAGCCGCGGTCCGGCAGCAGCCAGAGCGAGCCCTTGTAGCGCGCGCCATCGCGCGCCCAGCCCTTGGTGTCGATCGCCATGCCGGAACCCGAACCGAAGGTCTCGCCGAACTTGTCCTTCTGGCTGGCCGGAATGCGGCCGACGCCGACGAGCCCCTTGTTGACGTAAGCGACGCTGTCGGCAAGCGCCGGCGTCATAGCGATGAACAGGGCGAGCAGCGCGCCGAGCGTGGCGGTTCGGTTGAGATGTTTCATGGAAATCCCCTTCGTGACGAGCAGAGCGGCCATTGGCTCAAAAGGGCGCGGCACCGACGATGCGGCCAGCCCTTGCCGTCAAGCGGTCTAGGACTTGAACGTGATGGTTGCGTGACAGGCTGGGCCTCTCCTTCCCCCCTTGTGGGGGAAGGTGGCCGCGAAGCGGCCGGATGAGGGGTGTTCCAGGGAAAGCCGACGTATCACTCCGCTGGAACACCCCTTGTGTGTTTGGAATCGTGCATGTTGAGGGTGCCACGGACCAGGTGTTTGCCTGATCCGTGGCGGCGATCGAGAGCCCGTCACCCCTCAGGTAGCCTAAACCGTGGATGAGCTGGGGCCCG
>NZ_SADP02001192.1:0-289 GCF_004010375.2 Mesorhizobium sp. M2E.F.Ca.ET.209.01.1.1
GAAAGACCAAGGCCACATCGCAAACACCTTGCGTCGGCTTCGACGTCAGCTGCGCGTTGGTGGACACCAGGCAAGGACATACGACATCGCAATTGCAGTTTTCGAAGTAACTGCCAGACAATTGCCAACTGGTTGCCATTTTCACCTCCCGGCTCTGTCAGGCGGGTCGGCTTGGAACGCTTTGGCGAGGTGGTGCCGCTTAAATCGTGGAAGCGGCAAATGGCCCGACATCGCGACTGCTCGGCACGCCAGGGCATATAGTTTAGTTGTACCTAATGCAGGCTACGCC
>NZ_SADP02001193.1:0-289 GCF_004010375.2 Mesorhizobium sp. M2E.F.Ca.ET.209.01.1.1
GGGAAAATGGCCATAGAGATTGTCGAAGGCGCGGTTCTCCGCGAAGATGACGACGACCGTTTCTATCTTGGCTATACCGGGGGGCGGATCGCCGGGCTGGGCTGCCGAAGCCGAAATGGCGGCACACAGAGCGAGCGTTGAGGAAAACAGGGCGAGCCCGAAAGAGCGCGTCATCACCGTACCTCCCAAGTGATGCAAACCGGGATGACACCAGCTTCGGGGCATCTTTGCAATAGCGAGGACATCGGATGCGCCCGGACGCGCGACAAGTGGAGTGGTTCTTCGCGTT
>NZ_SADP02001194.1:0-289 GCF_004010375.2 Mesorhizobium sp. M2E.F.Ca.ET.209.01.1.1
TGCGCGATGCGCGTTCGGTCAGGCCCTGGACTTGCCTTAGACGTAAAACTTCTCTGATCCGGCCCATCGATATTCTGGGTTGGCATGAGGCTTCATCGTTTTGAACGACGCATCATCCTGGAGACCGGTTGAGTGTCGGCCGAAGCGTCCAGCACCTCCGAAAAGGTGCTCACGATCGCCTAAATCGTTGCTCATGATCCCGTGAAATCGGTGCTCACGATGCGGTGAAATCTATGCTCACGATCGCCTGAAATACGCAAGGACCGCGCCCGGCGCCGGTTGGAAAGCC
>NZ_SADP02001195.1:0-289 GCF_004010375.2 Mesorhizobium sp. M2E.F.Ca.ET.209.01.1.1
CACAAGCTCTCGCAAGGAACGTGTTTGACCAGACCTGAACTTCACCGCATCCTATGCGCCGGCTCTATCAGGCCACCAGCTTGCGTGTCGTTCCCAATGCTTCCTCAACCGCGTCGAGGAACATTTCCGCGCAGGCCTTCCAGCTGTAGCGCATGGCGCGCTCGCGGGCCTGGTCGCGGCTGACGTTGAGTGCGGTAAGCGCGGCCTCGCGCAAATCGTTCGACACCGCGCCACCAAAACCGTCGCCGACGATGTCGATCGGCCCGGTCACCGGATAGATCGGAAGAGC
>NZ_SADP02001196.1:0-289 GCF_004010375.2 Mesorhizobium sp. M2E.F.Ca.ET.209.01.1.1
TTCCAGGCTGAGATTGCCGATCATGCAGCCGCGCGCCCAATCATGCGCCTCGAGCTTCGAGGTGATGACGTCGAGATAGCGGCGAAGCCTGCCGATGGGCGGCGTGCCGTCACGCGCCAGTGCGCTTTCCACCAGGCCGCTGACATAGGCGAAGTAGCGTTCCAGCACCTCGCCGGCGAAGTCTTCCTTGGAGGCAAAATGGTTGGTGAACGAGCCCGGCCGTGCTCCGGCCGCCGCAACGATGTCGCGGACGCCGGCTGCGGTATAGCCGGAATTCCAGATCGTCTGG
>NZ_SADP02001197.1:0-289 GCF_004010375.2 Mesorhizobium sp. M2E.F.Ca.ET.209.01.1.1
CACCATCGGCGCCTTATTCAGCAATCGCTGAATAAGCAACAAGGAACATTCGAAGGCAATCGCTGTTTCTTCTGACAGGAGGAACCGCATGGCAGACGACGAAACCAAGCGCGATTTTCGGGACCGCGACCGAGTGTCCGCAGACGAGGATTACGAGGTTGAATACTTCGCTCAGAAGGTCGGGTTGACGGCCCAGCAGGTTCGCGAACTGATCGCCAAGCACGGCAACGACCGGGAGACGCTTGAGCGCGCGGCAAGGAAGCTTCGGGGATGACGAGGCTTTCCGAAC
>NZ_SADP02001198.1:0-289 GCF_004010375.2 Mesorhizobium sp. M2E.F.Ca.ET.209.01.1.1
GCCGGAAATCTCGGCCGACAGCGCGAGCTGGGCGGCGTCGTTGCCGACGACGAAACCGGCGATCGCCACGACAATCAGCAGGATCGGCGCCAGCGAGGTGGTGGCGTAAAACGCCATCGCCGCGCCGCGGCTCAGCGCATTGTCGTCGATAAAGCCGGTGACGCTTTCCTTCAGCATCATCCAGCCTTCTTCGACCCAGCCCGGCATCGTGAATACCGCCTCGCCGAGGCGCGGGCTCGGCATGCCCTTGCGCGGTTCGGTGCCGGCTTTGTCGGATTGCGTCTGCTCT
>NZ_SADP02001199.1:0-289 GCF_004010375.2 Mesorhizobium sp. M2E.F.Ca.ET.209.01.1.1
CATTGGCCTCGAGGTTGACCAGGGTCTCCATCACGGTGAAGTCGGGCGCGCGCTCGCGGAAGAAAGAGCGGAAGCCGATCTCGCGAAGCTCATGGCCGTGGAAGCGGTGGCTGCCGACGAAGAGCGCCACCTTGCCCGGCTTCCTGGCGGCCTTGGCGATCATCCAGGCGGCGCTCCGCCCGCCCTTGCGGTTGTCTAGACCGACATTGCCCTCGCGGATGCCGGCGGCGAAGTCGGACAGCAGCCAGAAGACCGGCTGCCCCCTCGCCTTCAGTGTCTCGACGACCGC
>NZ_SADP02001200.1:0-289 GCF_004010375.2 Mesorhizobium sp. M2E.F.Ca.ET.209.01.1.1
GGAACAAGGCGCAGGAGCGAGAGCGCAACGCGGTCGCGATCGGCGAACATCTGGCCTATATAGCGGCGCTGAAATCGCGTGACCTCGGCAAGGTCGATGCCGCCTGCCGCAAGCATTTGAAGTCGGCGCGCCAGACGCTCCTGACCTCAATCCCAGAAAGCCGGCAACCGTCCCGCACCTGATCGCGCCGCGTTGCCGCAGCATCGATTTGGCGATTTTCGGCCTCCCGTTGGCGTGATAGATATCCTTCCGGTAGCTTGGTGAGGCGGATCGTTTGAAGAGCCGGAGG
>NZ_SADP02001201.1:0-289 GCF_004010375.2 Mesorhizobium sp. M2E.F.Ca.ET.209.01.1.1
GTCGCTTCGCCGAGGCAATGGGCACCTTCGAGAAGACCGATCGCATCGACGCGGCCGTGATCGCCGATTACGCGTCGATCAAGCAGATCGTGCCGACGGTGCCGCCCAGTGCCGCGCAGCAGCGACTGAAAGCCTTGGTTTCCAGGCTTTCCCAGGTCAGCGGCGACATCACCGTCAACAAGCAGCGCAAGAGCGCCACCACCGACGCCGAGACGCTGGCCAGTCTCTCCACGGTGCTGGCCTGCCTCAAGCGCGAGGAGAAGCGGCTGGCTGGCGAGGTGGCCTCGCT
>NZ_SADP02000118.1:0-489 GCF_004010375.2 Mesorhizobium sp. M2E.F.Ca.ET.209.01.1.1
GCGGCAGATAAGCCCAGGCGAACAGCGCGCCGCCGGTCATCAGTACCGCCCGGCGGGATGGATTAGGGGTTTCGCAAAGAAGGCTCATGGCCGCATCTCCACTAACTCTTTGTTTTTACGCAATTCCGGACGGAAAGCCGCTGCACACTTTTCGTGGAATTGCTCCAGGTCACCGCCGTTGGAACTCGGGCGCCATCAGCAGCAGCGCCAGGCTCTGCTGTTTGGACTCGGCGCGCGAAATCGCCTGCCGTGTCTCGGCCGAAACGGAATTGCCGATCAGTGACGCCAGCGTCTCGTCCGGATCGCCGATATCGTTCGCCTGCTTCGCGGCCTGCCAGGCGATGTCCAGCCGCGTCTTGAGGCCCTCGGCGGAAGCCCATGCATCCGTCTGGTCGGAAAAGCCGTTCGGCCCCGGCGGCTGCCACAGCGGTTGACCGAGCGCCCTCAGCCAGCGCAGCGACCGTTGCGGTTCGTTGCCGGTGGAGGGGC
>NZ_SADP02001202.1:0-289 GCF_004010375.2 Mesorhizobium sp. M2E.F.Ca.ET.209.01.1.1
GGAATGGCCGCCCAGCCTGGCGCCTGGATCGAAGGCGGCGGCATCGACGATGGTGCGGCCACGGCCGATGAAGGCGCGCCTGTCGGTCTCGGCCTCGGCATCACGAGCCGGCCCCGACGGATCGGTGACGAAATGCACCAGGGCGACATCGGGCTCGCTGGTTTCGCGCTTGCGTCGCGTGGCGAAGATCGCGCCATTGTTGGCGGCGATTTCCGTTTCCACGAACATTTTCGAGAAGGCCGGATGCGCGTTGTCGGAAGCCTCCGATCCCAGAACCAGCTCGGCAAAG
>NZ_SADP02001203.1:0-289 GCF_004010375.2 Mesorhizobium sp. M2E.F.Ca.ET.209.01.1.1
TTCTCATCTACGGCCTCGGCGGCATCATCGTGCCCTTCGTCGGCATCAAGGCGATCGATCTGATCGTCACCGCCCTTGGCCTCGCATAAGGATTTCCCCGATGCTCAAGCAACTTAGACCCGCTTTGGTCATGATCGTTTTCTTCACGGTGCTGACCGGCCTTATCTATCCGATCGGCATGACCGGCATCGCCCAGGCACTGTTTCCGAAACAGGCCAATGGCAGCCTGATCACCAGGGACGGCAGGGTCATCGGCTCCGAGCTGATCGGCCAGGCCTTTGCCGGCGAC
>NZ_SADP02001204.1:0-289 GCF_004010375.2 Mesorhizobium sp. M2E.F.Ca.ET.209.01.1.1
GCTGAAGGCGATCAGCGTCGCCGGCGGCATGAGGCGCAGCGCCGACTACGGTCCCCAACTCGGCAAGGACCTAGTCACCGCCAAGGGCAATTTCGATATCTCCGACGACCTGCGTGTCCGGCTGATCGTCAAGCGCGCCCGCATCGACGCGGATCTCGCTGGCAAGACGAGCTTCGAAGCGCCGAAGGAGGTCCAGGGCGATCCTCGGCTGGCGACCATCGTCAACGACGAGATGACGATCCTGACCGCCGACCAGAAGGCGCTGAAGCTGAAGCTCGGGTCACTCGAC
>NZ_SADP02001205.1:0-289 GCF_004010375.2 Mesorhizobium sp. M2E.F.Ca.ET.209.01.1.1
CTTTGTTAGGCTGCGCTAACTTACCGCTTAGCCCGTTGTTCCTGCAGGATGGAAATTATTCCGGGGGCGGCCCTCGATGGCGCTTGCTGTGCTTGAAGAGCGCCGGTGGGCAAACCGGCAACCGACGGCAACGGGCGGGGATGTGCCGTCGGTCACCAAGGATAGGGGCCATAGAATCAGTGAAATGCTTAGGCCCTGCCTAGGATTCATGAAAGCAATCGGCTCAAAATCTCATTTGATGGGGAGTTTGTCAGCAGCGGAGCCTCCGGTTTCCCCCATTCGCTCGGCC
>NZ_SADP02001206.1:0-289 GCF_004010375.2 Mesorhizobium sp. M2E.F.Ca.ET.209.01.1.1
TGCCGGTCGTCGCGTCGAGCGTCTCCTAGTCGATGTTGAAGCCGGCGCCCAGCTGCACGACATTCGCCACGACCAGGCCGATGATCAGCGCCAGCGTCGAGAAGGTGAGGAAGTAAAGCATCGCCTTGCCGGCGACGCGGCCGACCTTCTGCAGGTCGCTCATGCCGGCGATGCCGGTTGCGACCGTCAGGAAGATGACCGGCGCGATGATCATCTTGACCAGCTTGATGAAGGCGTCGCCGAGCGGCTTCATGCTCTCCCCGATCGACGGATAGTAGTGGCCAAGCAG
>NZ_SADP02001207.1:0-288 GCF_004010375.2 Mesorhizobium sp. M2E.F.Ca.ET.209.01.1.1
TTGCGGCGACAAACCACCAAAAGCGGACGGGTGTCGACGATAGGCAGGCATCGTGGATACGCTTATAGCAATGATATGAAACTGGTCCGGTGCTTTAAGCCATGAATTTTGAAACTGCCGAACCAGGCAGCGCAATTTCGATTCCTTCTCCTGACGAACTAAACCTGTTCAAAGCGCTTTTTTCCTTCAGGGTACGCGACGGGCATTCGCCCAAGGAAAACTTCCTGACGGAGGCTCTGGTTTACACGCTGAAGAAGAATCCTGTCGCGATGCGCGAATGGGTGAAAC
>NZ_SADP02001208.1:0-288 GCF_004010375.2 Mesorhizobium sp. M2E.F.Ca.ET.209.01.1.1
GGGGCGCAAGGCAGCTGCCGCATCGGCGGCAATGTCGCCACCAATGCCGGCGGCTTCAACGTGCTGCGCTACGGCATGACGCGCGACCTGGTGCTCGGCCTCGAAGTGGTGCTGGCAGACGGCCGCATCTGGAACGGGCTGAAGGTGTTGCGCAAGGACAATCGCGGCTATGATTTGAAGCAGGTCTTCATCGGCTCGGAAGGCACGCTGGGCATCGTCACCGCCGCGGCGCTGAAACTCTTTCCCAGGCCGACGCAGATCGAAACGGCGCTGGTGGGCTTACGCTCG
>NZ_SADP02001209.1:0-288 GCF_004010375.2 Mesorhizobium sp. M2E.F.Ca.ET.209.01.1.1
GTCTACAGGCGCGTTACTGCTCCCAAGTCGGCGGCGTCCCGATCTGTTTGCGCAATGCTGTCATGAACGCACCAAGTTTTGCGGATGGCTTGGCGAGTGCCCGCAGTAGATAAATGCCGGTGGGGCGCCTGTTCCAACTCTCGCCGCCAAGGCCAAGGCGGATCAGCGCTCCGCTTCGCACGTCTGGACCAACAACCCAGTCCGCCAATAGGCCAATACCCATGCCTACGAGTGTGGCCAAGCGCATGGCCTCGAAATCGTCCGAGCGAAAAGCAACTCTGTCCAGCG
>NZ_SADP02001210.1:0-288 GCF_004010375.2 Mesorhizobium sp. M2E.F.Ca.ET.209.01.1.1
AGCGACGGTGCCGGTGCGCATGATGCGCTTGAGGTCGTAGCCGGAAAGGCCGGTGACTTCGGCGACCGCCTCCTGCAGCGCCACCTGGATCTCGGCCAGCTGCGGGATCGGCACCCAGACCGGCAAATCGTCGTCCAGCACATGGTCCTCGCGCACATAGGCATGCGCCAGAACATAATCACCAAGCGCCTGCGTGTTGCGCAGGCCCGCGAAATGGCCGAGCATGACCCAGGCATGCGGGCGAAGCACCGCGATATGGTCGGTGATCGTCTTGGCGTTTGAGGGGCC
>NZ_SADP02001211.1:0-288 GCF_004010375.2 Mesorhizobium sp. M2E.F.Ca.ET.209.01.1.1
GCCGTTTTTGTTCTTGCGCTCCGTAGCGCAATTATCCGGGCGCGGCATGGCCGCACCAACAATGGAGATGTAGTCGCTGAAGGACGGCAGCAGATTTTTGCCCGTCTTGGCAACCAGAAGCGAACTGCCGGCGACGGGTGGCAGTTCAGAACTCCCTTGCTTTTCGGCATAGACGTTCTCCGCCAGTTTGCCGGCGTTCACGCCAGATGCATAAGGCACAATCGCGACACGAACGCGGGGGTTCTTCGAGTCCTGGTTCTCGAGCATCGTCTGGACGGCATTTCGCGC
>NZ_SADP02000119.1:0-531 GCF_004010375.2 Mesorhizobium sp. M2E.F.Ca.ET.209.01.1.1
GTTGAAATGAGACACAAGCTGAAAATTCGCGGTCGCTGATTTACCGGTTGTTAACCTTAATAGGCGTGCCCGAAGCCGCCGGCCACCCAGCGCTGCCAGAAAGTGCCGCAGACACGGTCGCCGATCTTGAACCGGCTGACCTCCGCGCCGACGGCAACCACCTCGCCGACGCCGTCGGAAAGCGGCACCAGGGGCAGAGCGAATTTGGTGTGATAGCTGCCGCGGGCGATTTCGACATCGCGGTAGTTGAGCGCGCTTGCCTTCACCTTGATCAGGATTTCCTGCCGGCCCGGCGCCGGCGTCGGACGCTCGGCCATCTTGATATTTTCGATGCCGCCGGGGGCCTGCAATTCAATCGTGCGCATTTGGGTTCTCCTTGACTGCCTGAGCAGGGCAGGAAAATCGCTTGCGTCATACTGGATTTCAAATTCATAATAATCAGCATGATTATGCATACTGGACATAATCGATGCTTGAGGAACTGCGCACCCTTGTCCTTTTCGCCGAGGAGGGCTCAATTCAGAAAGTCGC
>NZ_SADP02001212.1:0-288 GCF_004010375.2 Mesorhizobium sp. M2E.F.Ca.ET.209.01.1.1
CGCCGATATCCTCCATCTTTACCGCAAGGCGGGCGTCATCCGCTGGCTGCTCGGCATGGAGAACACCGACGAGGAGGGCGCATCATCCGGCGATGAAGCATGTCGGGCCGACCCGCGTCGAGCTCGGCACGCGCACCATCTTCAATCTGCTTGGACCGCTGTCGAACCCCGCCGGCGTCAGCCGCCAGATGGTCGGCGTCTTCCTGCCGGAATGGATCATGCCGGTGGCCGATACGCTGAAGGCGCTGGGCGCCGAGCACGCCTGGGTCGTCCATGGCGATGGCTATG
>NZ_SADP02001213.1:0-288 GCF_004010375.2 Mesorhizobium sp. M2E.F.Ca.ET.209.01.1.1
AAGCCCATGCCGAGCAGCGGCGTGATCAGGCAAAGTGCCGCGCCGAGCGCCCCCAGCGCCTGCGCCTTGACGATGCGAGTGTAGACGGAGCGCCGCGTTTCGGCGTCCACGTCCTCGGCGATCATGCCGTTCCTGTCGGCATACCACCAGCTTGAAAACAGGGTGGCGCCCAGCATCAGCAGATTCAGCCAGTAGACCAGCACCGCGATCCTGAATTCCAGGAAATCGGCAAGAAGGTCGGTGGAGAAGGGCAGCAGCGCGATGAAGGCGAGAAAGCACAGGTTCAAT
>NZ_SADP02001214.1:0-288 GCF_004010375.2 Mesorhizobium sp. M2E.F.Ca.ET.209.01.1.1
CGCGCAGCCACTGCACGGCGGCGCCCGCAATGAAGATCGAGCCTTCCAGCGCGTAGGTGGTCTTGCCATTAAGCCGATAGGCGATGGTGGTGAGCAGCCGGTTCTTAGACCTCACCAGGTCGGCGCCGGTGTTGAGCAATGCGAAGCAGCCTGTACCATAGGTCGATTTCATCATACCCGGCTCGAAACAGGCCTGGCCGATGGTCGCCGCGTGCTGGTCGCCGGCGACGCGGTGTATTTTCATCTCGGCGCCAAACAGGCTCTTTTCGGTGACGCCGAAATCGTCGG
>NZ_SADP02001215.1:0-288 GCF_004010375.2 Mesorhizobium sp. M2E.F.Ca.ET.209.01.1.1
GCCGCTACCAGGCTCTCTTTTCAATGCGCGAAAACCTGCTCCAGTGAGCGAAAACCCTTGAATTCCAGGGCGTTGCCTGATGGGTCGCGAATAAACAGCGTCGCCTGTTCGCCGGGCTCGCCCTGGAAGCGGACCATTGGCCGCTCCAGCCAGTCTATGTCGTCGCGCGCTTCCAGCCGCGTCGCCAGGCGCTGCCAGTCATCCATCAAGAGGACAGCGCCGAAATGCGGAATCGGCACCAAAATGGCGTCGACCTTGCCGTCACTGGCGGCTTGCGCGGCGTGCGGC
>NZ_SADP02001216.1:0-288 GCF_004010375.2 Mesorhizobium sp. M2E.F.Ca.ET.209.01.1.1
CTGTCGGTGAGCACGCGGGCGCGCGTGCCCCACACCTCGCTAAGGCCCAGCCGCTCGCCGACAATTTCGCCGGCCGGCACGCCGAGCCAGCCGGCGGCGGCGCCCGGCCGGAAGCGGAAACCGATGATCACCGCGCCGGCCGGCGGCGTCTCGATCTGCAGCTCCTTGTCCGGCCCGGCAATGCGGAAGCGGCCGTCGATCCATTGCAGGTCGATCGTGGCGTCCGGCGTGATGACGATCGGTGGTGCTGCCCGGCCATCCATGCGGTGGACCCAGACCGCACAGAAG
>NZ_SADP02001217.1:0-288 GCF_004010375.2 Mesorhizobium sp. M2E.F.Ca.ET.209.01.1.1
ATCGCTCCTTGATTAGGGCCGAATTGTGACAGTTTGCGCCACGGCAGAAAAGGGCAAAATGTTTGAACAGAATTGCCGTTCAGAGGC
This sequence comes from Mesorhizobium sp. M2E.F.Ca.ET.209.01.1.1, assembly GCF_004010375.2. NCBI lineage: Bacteria > Pseudomonadati > Pseudomonadota > Alphaproteobacteria > Hyphomicrobiales > Phyllobacteriaceae > Mesorhizobium > Mesorhizobium sp. M2E.F.Ca.ET.209.01.1.1. The sequence goes on from NZ_SADP02001217.1 coordinate 88, forward strand.
CTGCCGGCTGCAAAAAACGCAGCCGGTTCAGCTCGATATGCCGGCCAGGAGCTGGCCATAGGCGGTCTTTGCGACATCCGACAGCCGCTCCGGCGGCAATGATCCGACGACGGCGCAAGCATAGCCCTTGTCGAGCCAATAGACCGCCTCCGGTCCGCCCCCCTCGGCCGTATAGGTGCCCTTGGAGGTCGCTGACGAATC
>NZ_SADP02001218.1:0-288 GCF_004010375.2 Mesorhizobium sp. M2E.F.Ca.ET.209.01.1.1
TCGGCCGGCAGGTTGAGGATCGTTTTGCGCCGCATGGCGGTGTCGATGGTGCCCGGCGCGATGGCGTTGACGCGGATGCCGCGCGGGCCGGGCTCGAAGGCGAGCGATTTGGTCAGCGAGTTCAGCGCGCCCTTGGACAGCGAATAAAGGCTCGACGGCCGCTTGGGGATCATCTTGTGGGCGAAGTAGGACGAGATGTTGATGACCGAGGCGCCGGCGCTGAGATGCGGCAAAAGCCGCTGGGTGAGGAAGAACGCCGCCGTCACGTTGAGCGCGAAGGAATTCTGG
>NZ_SADP02001219.1:0-288 GCF_004010375.2 Mesorhizobium sp. M2E.F.Ca.ET.209.01.1.1
CTTGGCACCTGTACCAATCGTCAGATGATCCGCAAGCCCGACGCCGCCGCCCATAGTGACATTGTCACCCACCACCACGGAACCGGAAATACCCGAAAGCCCGGCCACTATGCAATTGCGACCGATGCGGACGTTATGGGCGATCTGCACGAGATTGTCGATCTTTGTGCCTTGCCCAATGATCGTATCGGACATCGCGCCGCGATCGACTGTGGAATTGGAGCCGATCTCGACATCATCCTGGATGACGACGCGTCCGATTTGCGGGACCCGTTCCGGGCCCTTGGC
>NZ_SADP02001220.1:0-288 GCF_004010375.2 Mesorhizobium sp. M2E.F.Ca.ET.209.01.1.1
CCGCGTGCAGTACACCCAGGCCAACTACCTGGTGCTGACCGCCTTGCTGGAGGCGCATTACCGCAGGCCCTACCCGGCCATCGCACGCGAACGCATCCTGCAGCCGCTGAAGATGACCAGCACCTCATGGGGTGTCGCGAGCGTGCCAGCCCAGCGCGCGGCGGTGCCGTACATCGGCAAGGATGGCGCGCTGCAACCGGCCAATGAAGATCCCTGGCCCAACTACGGCTGGGGGCATGCCGACCTGCAGACCAGCGTGGGCGACATGAACCGTTTCCTGCAGGCGCT
>NZ_SADP02001221.1:0-288 GCF_004010375.2 Mesorhizobium sp. M2E.F.Ca.ET.209.01.1.1
CTTTCAACATCTTGTGGGTGGTGGCATTCCGATAACCATCCCTGAGATCAGCAAAATTTAACCGACTTTCTTAAGCGCGGCGGTAAGGAGCCGGCGCTACTGTTTCCCCATAACGAGGCCGGGAAAACTGGCCCGGAGAGAACCGGACACCGGCTCTCAGGAGACAGACAGGAAGGCGCTCTATGAACGTGAACACCGGACGCAAGCCAGTCTGGGCGGGACGCAACATGCGTCTCGACCCATTCCGCCTGCCGCAAGTGGTGAGCTACGCGACGCGCGACGATTATG
>NZ_SADP02000120.1:0-531 GCF_004010375.2 Mesorhizobium sp. M2E.F.Ca.ET.209.01.1.1
TCGTCATCGCGCCATTCAACTTCCTCGGCGACGGCTTGCCGGACGCGGCGGACCCCTACAAGTGACATCGCCGCCACGCCGCGCACCGGTTCGCCCGCTCGACCGGTACGACGCTTGTCGGCAGCCTGTTTGATTGTTGCAGGGTTCATCGTTCGCCTCTATGTCTGCCGAGAAGCGATCGGGGCTGAAGACGTCGCCCTCGGGTTTCACCCGTGAACCGCTCTGGTCGCGGGCATTTTCAATTGCTGAGCTGGTTCAGGACACATAGACGCATATGAGTCGCCTCGATAATTTCATCAGCAGGATGAGCGCACAGCGCGACATTCTCAATCAGATCTGCCCCGAGGTGGCGAAGATGGAGGGGCCGGTGCTCGAGCTGGGCCTCGGCAATGGCCGCACGTTCCACCATCTGCGTGAGCTCCTGCCCGGGCGCCGGATCCTGGTTTTCGACCGTGACGTTGGCGCGCACGCCAGTTCGATTCCCGACGCTGAGAATCTCGTGCTCGGCGAGATCCGCGAGACAGCGGTCAG
>NZ_SADP02001222.1:0-288 GCF_004010375.2 Mesorhizobium sp. M2E.F.Ca.ET.209.01.1.1
GGAAAATCGGCGTATCCGCCTGCTCTTCGAGCTTCTTCAATTGCGCGCTGACGGCTGACGTCGAGCGCCCCAGCCGCTCGGCCGCCTTGGCGAAACTGCCCAGCTCCATGCCGGTGACGAAGGTTCTGAGGACATCGAGATCGAACGTGACACGGCGCATGGGATTGTCCTGATTCTCAGGAGTATCGATCAAAAACTTCCTGATTTTATGGATGAAGCTATGGCGCTAAATCCTGTGCGTCAAGGCCGCCTGCCGGTCGTCACGGGAATGAATTCATGTCTGCCATC
>NZ_SADP02001223.1:0-288 GCF_004010375.2 Mesorhizobium sp. M2E.F.Ca.ET.209.01.1.1
ACCAGGTGAAGCAGGCGCAGGCCGAACTGGAGCAGGCGGTGTGGCGCCTCTCCAACCGCCCGCTCCCGGCCCCTTCGCCCGGCCGCGTCAACGACGTCATCCGCAATCCCGGCGACACGGCGGGCCCGACCGCGCCTGTCATCTCGGTGCTCCCCGACGGCGCGGTGAAGCTCAGCGTCTATATTCCGGAAGCGGCCTTCTCCTCGGTCAAGGTCGGCAGCCTGCTCAGCGTCCATTGCGACGGCTGCGGCCCGGAGGTGAAGGCGCGCGTCAGCTATATCTCGCCCG
>NZ_SADP02001224.1:0-287 GCF_004010375.2 Mesorhizobium sp. M2E.F.Ca.ET.209.01.1.1
ATCATGCGCACAGCGCGCTCGCGGTGCTGGCCGGACTGCTCGGCGATGGCGCGCAGGCAATCGATGCTCTCGGCGCCCCAGTTCTGGCCCTTGCAGGCAAAGTCGATTGCGCTTTCTGGCAGGCGCTTCCATTGCGGCGACGCGAGCCGCCAGATCAGCTTGGCGAAGTCGTCCGTGTTTTTCGCATAGCCCGCACGGCCGCGCTCGGTGGCAAAATAGAACTGATACCACCATTGGAGCTCGGCCTGCGGCGGCAGCCAGGGCGCCAACGTGGCGCCGCTGCCGCC
>NZ_SADP02001225.1:0-287 GCF_004010375.2 Mesorhizobium sp. M2E.F.Ca.ET.209.01.1.1
GATAAGTCAGTCAGTGTCGGCTATGTTTGGCTTTAGGAAAACAACCCGCTGTCTCGCCAAAAACGAGGAATGACGCATGCAGGAAATGTTGCCGCAGTTCGCGGGAGCAGGGTCGTCTTCGACGGTCGCGCAGGACGAACTGAGCTCGCTTAAGGCGGGTTACCCGATGGTTTGGCAGAATATTCGGTGGCGGCCCTTTGTAGAGGCGGTCGTGCACGCGTCCATTACAGAGTCGGACGTGGAGGCTGCCGCCGCCTCGTGGATAAGCTATCGGGCGGTGCTTGCGG
>NZ_SADP02001226.1:0-287 GCF_004010375.2 Mesorhizobium sp. M2E.F.Ca.ET.209.01.1.1
AACTTCAACCTTTTGGCTTCCAGCTTAACAAGGAAGCTCTTTCATAGAGCCAGTTGTACTGTGTAACCATTTGGTTGGTGCGCGTGTATTGATAGCCGAGAAAGCCCAAGATCATCAGCACGATGGTGTCGACGACATAGTAATGCAGCGAGAACATCGTGCCGTCGAACAGCGCGTGATGGATGAACCTGATGCCGATGCCGAGACCGAGCATGTAGAAAAACAGCTGAACGTGGCTGCTCCACGTCTGTCCGGCGGCCTTGCGGGTCCTCCACGCCGCCCACCCG
>NZ_SADP02001227.1:0-287 GCF_004010375.2 Mesorhizobium sp. M2E.F.Ca.ET.209.01.1.1
CATTGATGTAGAGCCGCTTGCCCTTGCGCAAGAGCACGCGCACGATCAGCGAAAGGCAGCGCGCAACGATCACGCGGCCGGGCTCGGCCACCAGCGGCATCTGGTCGAACTGGTATTCCTTCAGGTCGCCGGCGAGCCGCGACATCAGCTGGCCCAGCGACGGCATCTCGACCAGCTTGCGGTTGGGATCGTGGCCGTATTCGGCGGGAAAACCGCCGCCGACATCGAGCCCGGCAATATCGAAGGTCAGCCGGTTGCGCACCCAGTCGGCCGAGGCGAGCGCCCGC
>NZ_SADP02001228.1:0-287 GCF_004010375.2 Mesorhizobium sp. M2E.F.Ca.ET.209.01.1.1
GCTGGCGGTGCTTTCCGACGGCTGGACCAACCTGCAGATCGCCACGCGGACAGGGATTTCCGAGAACACGGTGAAATACCACCTCAAGAATCTCTACGACAAGCTCGACGTGCGCAACCGCGCCATGGCCGTCGCGCTCTATTCCAGCGAGAAGCGCCGCAACTCGAAATCGCCTATCGGGTAGGCCGCCGAGGTCGCCAATCGGGTAGGACCATCCCACCCGCAAGGGCCAACAACTTACCCGGCAAGGTGTTGTTGGCGAGCCTGTTCAAAACGAGAATTCCTCC
>NZ_SADP02001229.1:0-287 GCF_004010375.2 Mesorhizobium sp. M2E.F.Ca.ET.209.01.1.1
TCAGGATCAAGCTGTCGAGTTTAATAAGACTTTGATTTGGCTTTATTGGTCACGCATGAATCGACGAGAACATTCACACCTAGACGCTCTCGCGTCTTGGTAGACTTATTCTCACGAAACGTGATCCGCCAAAGTCTCGTTCGAACCATCTCACCCCTGGCGGGATAAGCGGTTCAGCAGGACTCTGCCGCCCACGTTTCTCTTTCTTCAATATTCAGTTTTCAAAGAACTGACATCGCAGACGCAATGTCATGGCCCCTTTTCGCTTGCGGCTTCGGGGCCCTTCG
>NZ_SADP02001230.1:0-287 GCF_004010375.2 Mesorhizobium sp. M2E.F.Ca.ET.209.01.1.1
GACCAGCGGTGCGTATGACCCTTCGGCCGCATACTCGATCAACACCGGCGCCGTGCGCGCCTTGCCGTCGAGCAGCGGCAGCAGCGACTGGCCGTCCGTCCACGGCGCTATTTGTGCGATGTCGATGCCGGCGAGATCGCAGAGCGTCGGCGTGACGTCGAGGTTGGAGACCGGCGCCTCGACGACGCCGGCGGGCACGCCCTTGCCGGCGATCATCAGCGGCACGCGCGCCGAGCTTTCGAAGAAGCTCATCTTGAACCACAGGCCACGCTCGCCCAGCATATCGC
>NZ_SADP02001231.1:0-287 GCF_004010375.2 Mesorhizobium sp. M2E.F.Ca.ET.209.01.1.1
AGAATGATCAGGCGTCCCATGTAGCTATTGGCGGCCGCTATCAGGCCAGCTCGCTTCGCATGCCCATCATAGCGTTGCTTGACAGCGACAACCGTAACGAGTGACGAGACATGCTGCCAAACACCGGTGACATCGGTGACACCGGCGTTTTCGAACAGTGTCCAAAGGGTTGCAGCCTTCAATGGCAGCCCAAAATGGTGGAGCGGAGGCTTCAACGGAGGCGAGGCAAACAGGATCGGATTGTGCCTGAAATGCACCGCGTCGACCTGCATTACCGGTTGCGGTCG
>NZ_SADP02000121.1:0-530 GCF_004010375.2 Mesorhizobium sp. M2E.F.Ca.ET.209.01.1.1
GAACGGGCGACTGTCGGTTTGACGTCGCATTTCCCCCACGAGTTGTGCGACGGCAAACAGACATTCGCCCGTTCCTGCTACGTTCGTACTCCTTTCGTTTCTGGCTGCCATCACTGGCCGCTCTGTTGGCCCGATTAGGTAGTTGCGCGCGCTATATCCCCCGCGCAAACTTCTGCCACGAAGCATGTCATCAGGCAGCCCAATGATCCCAAATGTTCTCGGTTGGAACATGCGCGGCCGAACCCTGGAAAGTCGGCTGGCTGAAACGGGGTCTGTGGGACCGGGCTTCGATGAAGTTCGGTTGGCTGCGGCGACCACGGTGCTTCTGCATCATGCCCACGGTTCAATCTACGATGCGAAGGCAGATCCCCTCTTCGCCTTCAGCGGGGGATTTCTGCATTTCGGCCTTCTCGCGGTTCTTGTTTTCTTTGCAATCAGCGGCTTTCTGGTGGCCCCAGGCCTGGTCAAGTCGGGCAAGGTAACCGACTATGCGATAAGCCGGGTGCTCAGGATTTTTCCAGCCCTCATTG
>NZ_SADP02001232.1:0-287 GCF_004010375.2 Mesorhizobium sp. M2E.F.Ca.ET.209.01.1.1
CGCATCCGCCTCGAGCTCAACGTCGATGGCGGAAAACTGGCCTCCGCGCGCATCGGCGGCCATGCTGTCAAGGTGGCGGATGCGCGAGGGCCGACCCATTTCCAGGCCCTGCTCGATCCAGAGCTGCGAGATGCCGTTGGTCGGGGCGTCGAAATGCATGATGGCGCCGGCGCGGGCGACGCGCCGTCTCGCGCATTTCCTTGTCTTCGTCAGCCTTCTTCGGTGTTTCGTTCACCTCAGCCCCTCCTCCAAGGCAGCGAACCCTTCGGTTTGCGCGCAATTGGTCC
>NZ_SADP02001233.1:0-287 GCF_004010375.2 Mesorhizobium sp. M2E.F.Ca.ET.209.01.1.1
GCGCCAAGCCCGGAGGCTGCTTCCTGCAGCATGACGCGCTCGTCGATCGCCGCCTGCTCCAGGTCCCGCCCGCTGATCGGCCCGATGGCGCGCGGCGAGAAAAAAACCGCCTGCCTGAGGTTCGCCAGCAGGCCTTCCTGCCCGTTCTGCAGGTCGAGCAGCGCGTTGATGCGGCGCAAGGCGGCTTCACGTGGCGCACCAGAGCGCAGTGACGGGTGCATCGTGTCCCAGTATTGCTCAAAGGTCCGCGCAATCAGCGTTAGCCCCTGGGCGAGACCCGCCAGGCC
>NZ_SADP02001234.1:0-287 GCF_004010375.2 Mesorhizobium sp. M2E.F.Ca.ET.209.01.1.1
GGCTTCGGATTCGTGGCCTTCGCATGATTGGGACAGGGCGTGACCGACGACGTGACGAACCAGCCGCCGCCGCTGACGGGCGGCAACGCCTGGCGGGGCGATCCGTTGCTGATCCAGCTTGCCGAGCGCTTTTCCGAACCGGTGCGCAAGGATCTCGACGGGCTCGGCCGTTTCGTGCTGACGCAGGAAGCGCAGGAACTGGCCCGCCTCGCCAATGTCGAGACGCCGAAGCTCCGGACGCATGACCGCCAGGGCCGGCGCATCGATCAGGTCGAGTTCCACCCCGC
>NZ_SADP02001235.1:0-287 GCF_004010375.2 Mesorhizobium sp. M2E.F.Ca.ET.209.01.1.1
GGAAAAGTCCCAGGGATCCTTCATCGGGATGACATGCCGCCTGACCTCCGTCGCCGGCGAGACTTCCTCGATGTCGGCGATGACCTGTCTGGCCAAACGCTCCGAATTGTCACCATGGATCAGCTCCAGCCGGTCGATGAACAGGCCGGGCTGCTGGCAGAGCGCGACCGTCGGTCGCCATCTTTTCCAGCGGTCCTCGCGCCCGCTGGCGTCGAGCGTCGTGCCCAGTATCCCAATCGCTACGCGTCGTCTCATTCTTATCTCATCGTATAAGGGTCGATATGCAT